>NZ_JCAMOQ010000003.1:0-333101 GCF_059512365.1 Bradyrhizobium sp. Ses1 | reverse complement strand
TCCGACGGATTGCTCCACCCAACTTAAACACTGGAACTCTGCAAGTCAGCTACCCGCGGTCCTCGCCGGACGGATACGGACAGTGCCTTGACTAGGATCCGAGAGTATGCGGAGTTATCGCCGCACACCGCTGAGCCTTATTAAGCTGGCCAGCTTTCGAGCTTGTAGCGCGCATTCGGTGAACGCGTCGGCTAAGGCCTTGGGCCGGTTACGTGCCTCGTGATCCCAACGAGCGGCCTCACGCTCAAGCTCATCTGCCTGATCATTGTCGTATACTCTATCGAGGTGAGCTTTAAGCTCGGACGACCTCACAGGGGAATCTGAAGCTGCGTGTTGCGGTGAAGCATGATCCACCTGGATTGGAAGGACCGTCGTCAGGTGCTGAAGAACGATCTTCTTCAAGAGATAAAAAAGGCGCTCAACCCTGACAAAGTCCTCGTTTTTTAAGCCTGTAATTCCTAGGGTCGCGGAGCTATTGTCCAGCTTAATGTGTGCACAGAGGTCACGTACTTCGTGGATATAATTCTCTAAACTACGACCCGAGATGTTCAGGCTCCGATATTCTGCCTCATACTGTGACAGGAGTTCCGGCAGGCCCGGCCACTTCTTGCCTATCTTAAATTCCTTCTCCAGAACCTTGTAGACCGACAGATATCGGTACGGAAGCGGCAACGTCGGTTGCTTAGTGTCGCTTAGCAGCTTGAACATTTCTCGGCGGTCAATTGTCTGCTCAAAGAGCAAACCTGCTTTTTTGAATTCCTCTTCATGGTCAGCGACGGAGACGCTCGCGAGTCTTGTGGTCAAGCGAGGCATCCCTTCGGAGTCGCCGTCGGTGCTGATAAGCATTCGCTCTTGGCCGAACCATAAGTGTTCAACGTGCTGATCAGTCGCGAGCCGGAGTGAGGACAGCATGTGCTCCACGAGCTGAGACTCGATCAGAGCTTGCTCACGGGTATATTGACCATCGCCTCCAATCATCTCCGAGCGGATCATCTCGGCAGCCGAGGGGCGTCCAATCACCGTTATCCGAAAATCACCAACGCCCTCGACCGTGCACTGCGCTGTTACAAGATCTCTTGTCCCATCGTCCACATAGGCAGACATTAGCGGAGCGAGTAGCGTATAGTTGTATTTCATGAGCCCCAGTTCCTCGCCTCCCGGTCTTGCACCAAAGGTTGAGTGCAAGACAGCTTGGGCTCACATTCTGCGAAATCCGCGCGCAACCCACAGTCCAAACCAACCAAGAATGAGAAGCAGGGTAGGCGGTCCACCGATCAGAGCGGGATAGATCGCAACCGGAAGAGGATCCTCGCGTGGGTTTGCAGGCGGATAGTCACACCACGGTCCACGCTTGCCCCGTTCCGCGATGCTGCAATCGGCGTCATGCTGAGCCCATATAGCCGCCGACTCGCGTGCTGATGCATCCCGATTCCAAATCAAAACGGCTATTCCCCCGGCAACGCAGAGCCAAGCAACCGAGAGTACGATCCAGAGTCTGAATAAGCCTCGTCCCCAATTCATAACATGAGCGTTGCGCACCTTGATGGCGAGCGCAAGGGGGAGCCGCACCAGCAGGTCAGCGAGTCACTCCGCTCGCGCTTGCCGCCAGCTGCTTGCCTTTGAGCTGTCGTGATCGAGCTGCGCTCGTCCTCAACACCGCGTCCATAGTGGATGGTGTAGGGGTCAACATCCAGCATTAATGGAACGCCCATCTTCCCACCGACGATGGAAGCGAGGAGCTCTACAGCGAAGAACGTGGCGACAGCCAAGAGCCAAGCGAGACCTGTGCGCACGCTATCGGTTTCAGACTGGAAGCTTGCATCAATACCGCGGATTCCGCGTGCCGACCTGGCCGGTGTACGGGTTCACGTTGCCGCGGGTGCTGTAGTTGTCCATCTGCGTGCTGTTCGGATTGGTAGCCACGTAGGGCTGCACATACGTTCCGCTGCTGGTGTAATGTCCCGATACACCGTGGCTGCGCGAATTGGAGCCCGTGCCGTAGAGCTGTGCTTGAGCGCCGGTTGCCGCGATCGAGAGAGCAACGGCCAAGAGAAGTCGTTTCATTGAAAATCCCCCCAGTAGGTTGGTTTTAGAAGCGGCGGGATACAACCATAGCGACTCGGCCGCACGCAATGGCCTCGGCATTAGACGATCGGAGTAGCCTCGGCGCTCTGATCTAAATTTCTTGCCTTATCACCAGACTTCACAGCGACCGGCGCACCGGTCGCTATCGCTCCGCCAGCCGTGCCCTGTAGTTCTTGATCATAGCTTCGGTGACGTCGCCTGGATAGCAAAGCGGTGCGCGGCCGCCGGGGCGGCTATAGGCGCTACGGCCGCCACAGGCCCGTCCATTGCGCATGGAGTCGTCCGGGCAAGCACAGGGGCGCCCGGTGGCATGGTAGGCCCGCCGGCTCTCCTGGATGATTAGGGCGGCGATCGCCGCGGCGGTGAGCACCTCGGCTGTTCGCTTCGCCGGCACCGGCGGTGCCGCTTGCGCCGGCCGCTGGGTGGTTTGCTGGTTCGCTCTCGGCGCGTTGTCCGAGGGGAGAGCAGTGCGCGCCAGCCGGGCGGACTCCTGACGCGGCGACACTGCGGCTCTCGGTGGCGGCTCCTGCGCCCTCGGCAGGGCAGCGACGGGCGCCGCGACGGCAGGAGGGGCAGGGGACGTAGCCGGCCGATAGGAGGCGTAGCCCAACAGGGCCAACCCAGCCGCCGCGATCACGAATTTCCGCATATAGCCCCCTAAGCCGGCGCTGAGATTTCCTCAACTTGCACGCGACTTCAAGAGGCTCAGTGTTCCGCGAAGGGCGGAATTTCAGGTCAGACAGCAAACCGCCTCCCGGCCAAAATTCGGTGGACGCCACGGGAAGGGAAGGGCACTCGTTCTCTTTCTTGAGAATGCCGGCCTCGACCCACGAGAGATCGTCGGTCACGAGTTCTAAACCTCGCGCAAAGCTTGCAAATCAGGTTCAGCTCGCTATCCTGGTGTTTGGAAGCTTGTCAGCGGTCCGCGATCGCTCAATCGGCAACGATGCGCGGCGGGGACAGGTCATGGCGTGTAGCCTGACGATCACTAGCGTCCTGGGCATCCTACCGGTAGCCGGCGTACCGTCCGCCATCCGCGTCACCGGCACCGCCACCGACTGCCCGAAAGTCAACCTAGCGCTCCGCTGCCCCGGCTTCACGCCCGGAATCATCTTTAACGGCAGTGCCGTCGTTGGCTCCGGCGGGGCCTGGAGCGCGGATGTTCCCACGCCCACGGACTCGGGCTGCCTATGCGGCGGCCGCATTGTCATTGACGCGGTATGCAGCACCGATCCCACCTGCACCGCCCACTTCAGCGGCAACTTTGCGTGCGAGGGCGCGCAATGCCCGACGGTGGCGTGGAGCGGGTTCATGATTGGCGATTGCAATCCCGATGGCACGCGCACGGTCAACATCTCGGCCACGGTCACCGCGCCCAGCGCCTGTTCGGCGGAGCTGACAGACGGCACGAACGTACTCGCTACCGTTTCGGGCGCTGGCACGCTGATGCTGACTGGAACAGGCAATTACATCGGCACCGTCACGTTCACCGTCGTCATTATTTCGCCGGCCGGCTGTACTGGCATCTCGCTGCCAATCACGCTTCCTGCTTGCGCGGTGTGCCCGAACGTCGTGTGGGACGCGCCGATGTTCGGAGCCTGCGACAACGCCGGCAATCGCCTGGTGACGGTCACGGCGCATCTCTCCTCGCCCGGAGTGTTCACTGCAGAGCTGCGGCAGAACAACGTCCCACTCGCCACGGGCAGCGGGCCGGGCACGGTCACCCTGACCTTTACCGGGCTTTATCCAGGCGCCAGCATGCAGACCTTCGAGGTCGTGATCACTTCGGCGACCACTTGCGGCACCAGCAGCAACACCGTCGCCGTCCCGACCTGTAACTGCCCAAGCGTCATGTGGGGTGAGCAGATCGACGATTGCGTCAACGGCAACCGTTCGGTGCAGATAACCGCCGAACTGTTCTCGCCCATCATCTACACGGCCGAGCTGCACGGCCCCGGCGGCACGTTAGACACGGTGACTGGCTCCGGCACGCAGACGCTGACGCACACCGACAATTATCCTGGCGGCAGCCCGCAGACCTTCTCGGTGGTCACCACCGCGCCCCCCGGCTGCGCCGATCAATCGCACACCGTGAACGTGCCGTCGTGCGACGGCAACGGTAACGGCGAGGGCGGATTCTGCTTGGGCCTGCGCATCGTGATCGCTGCCGCTGGCGCCATGGCGTTGCTGGCGGTCATCCTCATTGCATGCGTGCCGCAGGCCTGGCTGCCGCTGCTGATCGCGGCCGCCGTGTTTGCCGCGCTCGCCGCCATTGCCTGGATCGTCTGGGCGGTGCTCGGCTGTCCCACGCCGTGCGGATGGGGATATCTGCTGAGCGGACAAGTCATGCTAGGCGCCGGCGTCGCCTCCATCATTCTTTCCGGCTGTTGCTCGTGGATGATCCTCGTCGGCCTCATTGTCGCGGCGCTTGGCTTCGGCTCGCTGATGCTATGGAAGGCCCACTGTAACAAGAGCTGGTGCGCACTGGCCAAGGAAATCACTTATGTGATCGGCGGGATCGTGCTTCCGATCATCAGTGTCGTCGTCGCGATCCCAATCCTAGCCGGTTGCGTCAACGGGGTAGCGAGCGCCGTGATCGGCGGCATATTTGGCCCGATTGCGGTCTACGCTGCAGCCTGCCATCCGTAATATTCGCCAGTGCGGTTCGATAGTGCGCGCGAGTCCGGCGAGGACGACTTGCGGCGCCGCACCTAGGGGGGGTGCTTGTCCCGCCAGCTCCGTAGCGATCGTCTAACCGCGGCACGCTGCTGTTGTCGGTGCACATGGTCACCTCCAATACACGCCCCGCCGCCGCGCCGCCGGCGGTGGGGCGCCGGCTGGGCTACGCTGCTATCATCCGGACCTTGCGTCGGTCACGCCGTGTCGACCAATAGCCCTGCGCCGGAGTAGGAATGGCGTAGAGCTTGCAGATGCGCTTAAGTTTTCGTGCTGGGATCTTAGTATGTGCGGCGACCTTCGACATCGGTGCCCGCCAGAGGAGAACGAAAAGACGCGCGCGAGGAATTCCGGTCCACGCAAGGACTTCCTCATTTCGGAGGCGATCCAGGTTGTCGATGACCTTCTGAGCTGCGTCAGCTTCGATGATCGCGCTTTTGATTTCGGCCGAGAGTTTGATGGCTCGCCGGCGGTGATTGTCGCTGCCAGGCGGGGAAGTTGGACATGTGGCGTTGAGTGCGTTCGCTTACTGAATACGGCGTCGAGGAATGGATCGGCGCGACGACGGTGTTGGGCGCGGTGGTGAGAAAGCGACACCGAGCATCGGCTGCAGGTTGCCCACGTAACGGATAACCACCCGGAATAGCGCGGCCCAAGCTCCTTCTTCAGCGCCTTCCAGTGGCCTCCAGAGATGGGCACGGGATTGCACTTCGGCAGCAGACGAGAGGGCCGGCGGCGGCAAACAGGGCAGAGCCGTGCTGTCGCGCCGGATCGCCGGGCTGGTGGCCAAGACCCCCAAATAGAAATATCGGGGAACATGTGTCGAGTCGTTTCAAGGGAGACTGCGAGACCACGAGAGCCCCGGTCTCGAACTTCCTTGCGGGTCCCGATACCGCCGCCGCCCCGGAGCCAGGATGTAGCCCGTTTGGGGCATGTCACCCGGGGGCGATCCGAGCAAGAGATTTCGGAGAGGGCCAAAAGGGGCCGTAGGCAGATCACGAGGGCGGGATGAAAGCAACAAACGTTCATCTATGGGCGGCGGTCATTCTCTGGTCCGGGATGAACTTCTCTGGAGCTCAGGCCGCCGACCTCGAAGCGGGGGCCGCAGATCGATGGCGCTGCGAGCCTGCGAAGACCGCCGCCGACTACATCAGCCGCGATGACCTGCATCGCTTGAGACAGAGCTCGAAAGAGTTTCTGAAGGAAATCGCTTTCTCGCAGATGTCACTCGAAAATGGAACCGTGGTCGCCGAAGCGTTGCGCATCGGTCCCGCCGGCGCGTTCTCCGCAGCGCGGATTCTCCGCGACTTGGTCATCATCCAGGCTCTCGATCAACAAGCCCGGTGCGGGCCGAGAAGGTGCGACAAGGCAGCCATCATTTCCCAATTCAAAGTCAGCGGCCAGACGGACCCCAACCGCGAATGGGCCAAGATTCGAGACCTCTGGATGGAGCGCCGCGACGATGACGCAAGCGCTGCTCGCTCCTGTCTCGAATTGTGGAAGACCCTTCCGGATGCAACCGAAGCCGCAGTGGCGGAAGCCGCCAAGCTCCCACCCGAACTCGCTGGATTGGAACCTGCCGAGATCAGATTCTGCCTTCCAAAATCGGCTGATTCTTCAAACGATACGTCCGAGGTTTCTGACGAGCAGGTTCGGCAGCTTCGCAGCGACTATCGTCGACGGAGCGAGGTTATTCTTGCGGGAATGAATCCAAAGTATATGGAGCCTCTTGAGGAGGCGCTCCGGGTTGGGCCAAAGGCTGGCTATTTCGCGCATCGTGCGTTGCGCAACCTCGTCATCGTCAAGGAGATGCAAACGCAAAAAACTTGCCCGGCCGGATGGTCGTGTCCTCTGACCGATGACATTAGAGTTCTCAAGCGATCCGATTCATGGCCGGAAACGTTGTCCATCTGGAAGTCGGTTCGCGACACTGACTTTCAGCGATCGCTTGTTTGCATGAAGTACTCGAAGACCCTACCCACTTACGAACTTCCGGTTGAGGTCGCCTCGGTCAAGTATCTCGAAGGCAATGATCGTGCGGCTTGCAACGGCAGCTATGTTCGACAGCCGATATTGGTTCACTTCAAAAAGAACCGATCGATTCTTGATGAAGATCAGGTCGAGAAATTGGCCGAGGCCGTTTCGCTATTGAAGGCATGTCCGGAAATCGGAGTGTTTGTGACGGGGTACGCAGATCCAGATGGCCGCAGATCGTTCAACGAGAGTCTTAGCAAGGCTAGGGCAGCATCGGTCGAGGCCCATCTCGTCCAGAACGGGGTCATGCGTGAGCAAATAGACGCGCGCGGCAAGGGGGTGGCCCAAGGGTCATCCAAGAGATCTTCACAATTGTCGAAAGCCTACGACCGCAGGGCGGAAGTACGGCTTGGGAAGCTGATCGAGGGCAAGCTGCGCTAGCGCTCAATTGATGCATGATCAGGTTCGTACGGCAAATCAGCCTCATTTTTTGACGGTAGTGAAGTACTGCTCCGCGAATTTTCTGTGCTGGATCGCATTGCGGAATTCAGGGTTGGAAAGCTGCTTGAGGAAACCTGGCTTAGCACGCGAAACAGGTGTCACTGCACGATACGGAAGCGCAGACGTCCATACGAGGTTTTGAGAACCAACTCCCTTCCTTCCTTGGACCAGTGACAGTCCGCCAGTATCTTGATGATCGCATCGTCAGCCGTGGTGGCCGGCCCACAGTCGATAAGAGTCATCATCGATTTTGGGGCAGAAAGCTGTGTTCGCGACAACAACATGATCTCGAAGGCAGCCGCGTTGCACCATAGGTGCCCCGAAATGGTGCCGTTCGAGACCATGAGCGTCGGATGATGCAAGGCTCCTTGAACTTGATCAGCGATCAGCGCCAGCTTCTTTCCAACCGGGAAACCGAATTCATTTCCAGCCGATTGATCCGCAGATGAGACCCGTACTGACAGCAGCATAAACATGCCGATCAACAACACCGCTGCGGCGGGCGACGAGAGCCTATTGGCTCTGCATTGCATGCGTGCGCTTACGCGGCTTCGTCGCGATTGGCGTACCGTCTCCGAGACCGGCGTCATCTTGTCAGCCTTACTGTCCAAACCCTTGATAGGCTTCAGATCCTGCGGTAGCATCACCCAGTTGAGCTATGTTTTTCAGGACGTATCAAATCTCGTTCGGTGATGTATGGAACCGTTTGACCGGCAGCGGATCACGCACGCCTTGTCGGCCGCTGCAGTCGACCCCTCCCTCTGGACCATGGCGCTCGAAACGGTAGCTGCATGCACGGGATCGTACGGCGTTGCCGTCTTTCCAGTCGCCGGACCACTGCCGTTTCTCTCGAGCGCTCCATCGATGGAAGAAAGCTTCGACGTGTACGTCCGGGATGGCTGGATCAACCGTGATGAAAGGTATCGCGGAGTGGCAAAATTCATCCGTAATGGCGTGGCCACTGACGACGATTGCGTAGATGCCGAAGTCCGCAAGCGATCACCGTACTACCAAGAGTTCCTGAGGCCCTGCGGGTTCACGGACTGGGCCGGCGTAAGGATCGGCCGCGGTGATCTCGTCTGGAATCTCAGCATCCAGAGGACGAGCGATCAGGGCCCGTTTTCAAATGCCGAACTCAACTGGCTTGCAGGACTGTCGAATGCCTTGGATTCTGTCGTCCAAACCAGTGTCGCCCTCGGGCTGGCGAAAGGGGAAGCGGCCCTCCACGCGTTCGATTTTTCAGAGCGAGCGGCGATCCTACTGGACAGGCGGGGAAGCGTGGTGCGCGCTAATGATGCAGCGGGGCGTCTGATCGGAGAAGACCTGCAGATTTCCGCAGGGAGGGTCGTCTGCCAGGATACCAAGGCAACCGATCAGTTGAACCGCGCGATCAAGACACTGCTCTGGAGTCAGGAGACCTCCACCACGCCTCCGGTCGTCTTTCCCAAAACATCCGGAGGCAAGCTGGTCATTTACCCGATGCGGCTTCCCGGTTCTACGAATTCTCCGCTTTCCGCCTTCCACGCAATCCTGGTGGTATCCGATACGGACGCGGCGCATGCAGCCGCGATGACGACTTTCTGCGATGTCTTCAATTTGACGGCGGCAGAGTCCCGCTTGGCCGTAGCCATCGCGTCCGGCATGGACTTGGAGTCTTTCTCCGCCGAACGCCAAATCTCTAAAGAAACCGTGCGCAATCAACTGAAGGCCATCTTTCAAAAAACCGGGACGAACCGTCAGGCACAACTGGCGGTTACGCTCTCCACGCTCCTTCCGAAGAAGTGACAGTGTGCAAGAGAGTAACCCGATCGGAAGCGCCTATTCGCAAAGACACCGATAGCTGCATGCGTTCAAGTCGCCGGGACAACGAGAAGACGCACATTGGATGTAACCGGGCTTATTGCACCAAAGGCCCTGACGCGTCGACGTGGATTTCGGACCATACTGTTCGGTGCAAGTGTTTCCAATTCTCCACTGATTGCCGGACCAATACCGCGTCCTCTTGCAACTGGCGCTCGCGTCCTCGGTCAGCGCAACGAACATGGAAAGACAGACGATCAAAAGAGCGAAGAGATTTCGCGACATTGAACAATCCACCTATGTCACTCGGCAAAAAACAACAGCCCAGGATTTGAGCAATCCTGGGCTTCAGACGGTGCATCCGTTGAATTACCTGGTCGTGCCAGTTGGACTTGGTTCGGAACACTTGCCCGGAAACTGCTGTCGACCGTCACTGTCCGTGCAGAAACAACTGAATTTGCTTCCGTCAGGTCGCGTGCACTGAAGTGCCTGAGCTGCAGTGACGCCCGAAAGAAGTACAAAAAGAAGGACACCTGATAGCTTAACCATTGATCGCTCCGAAACGGCGTTTCAAACTCTGATGAGAGTGACAGATCGAGTCAGGGATCGCTTGATCCATTCGGGTCATGTGTTCCGGGCGACGGCCAGACCATCAAGAGCGTGAGACGGGCAATCCGCGACAACGGATGCAGGAGGTTATCTGTCCTCAGAAAAGGCAAACCGCAAGGTGTCATCTCGACCACCGGTCACCTTGCACGCAGAGTTCACGATCGGAGCTTTTCCAAACATCGTGACGCCCCGGTCATCTGCATCAACCGGACCACTGACTTCATAAGGTTGCGGGCCGCATGATTTAGTGAAGATGTAGGCCGTGCCTGAATACTTGTCGCCTTGCCTGCGGCCACGAAAGAGGACCGTCCCGTGGGTTACGCCCCTGGACGTCAGGCCTTCACGAGGCGCGTCGTAGACGAATTCTCGCTGCGCTCCCGAAGCGCGAAGGATCATCGTTGATCCATTGTGAGACCAGACTTTTCGGTTAGAGATCTCACACTCATCGAAGGCCGCGCTGCCCGACAATCTCGCACACTTCAGGTCTTCAATCTGTGGCGGATTCCCTCCACCAAGAGCGATCTGTTCTTCCAGATCGAAGTGATAGTTGACGACCATGGATACTGAAAATGCGCCTCTCTCTTGTTCAGAGTAGCTTTCGTTCGATGCCGTCCAATCAATGATGGCCTTGACGGTCGCAACTGGATCTCCCGCTTCTTCATCAGGTTCAACCCGCAACGATCCCTCTCGCACTCGGAAATCTCTGTTGGGCCACCTTTCGGCAAACTTCGTTCGTTTCGCCAAAAATTCCTCAAAAGAGAATAGACGTCGATTTACGTAGACGTCTTCATGGTATAGGAGTTTCAAGCGCGCGAGAGCTTCCGAATTTGGCGACGACCAACTGTCGTAAACCTCCTCAAGGAAACGCTCCATCTGCCTCTTTTCCCAGTTTGCGGCCGGAGCGGATGGGAGGGTACTTGCCAGGCTGTGGTAGAACTCCGAAGCTTTTCTGAAGAGCTCCAGGTGGGCGAGAATTGAGGATGAGCAATTTCCAAACGCATTCCCGCCAGAAACGTAGCCGACGAAGATCCAGCGGCCGTCGGTCGCGCGCACGAATGTTGGCCCGCCGCTGTCACCGTGCTGAACTGGATTAATCCCGTCCTCGTTCCGACCGGTGCACCAAAGCCGGGGCGGTTTATAGACTTCCTCGCCGGATTGAAGCGACGATTTGAGGGACATCTCACCGAACCGTCGCTGTCCATCATTCACGCAGCCCTTCTCTCGTGAGAAATAGTCTCGGCAATAAAAGTTGCCGTAACCGACCGTAATCGCTCGTCGACCGTCGAGATCGCCGAACGTTTTGGGCAACGCGTCATCCGGCAATCGGCCGTCGTGAAGCAATTCCGTAGCCCAGTGCGGGAAGCCAACGACCTCGATGCCTTCGGCGGGCACTATGAACGCGATGTCGTGTTCGGCTTGTTTGTGGAACATCTCATTGGCGTCCGGAGAGTTGGCTGCCTTCGCACGAGTCCAGCTGAGTGCCGCCGCTTTATAGGCTTCCGGGATGAAGATTTGCCTGTGCCCAACCGTTCGGCGGTCGCCGTCCGCATCCGTAAAGATAATCGTCACCTTCCGTGCCATTCCGGAATCGGATTCCCAAACACAGTGAGCGGCTGTTGAGACCATGCCGGCACGACTTACAACGCCCGAGCACCCCCACGTGCTACCGCTCTGCCCCACTGCTTGCAATTGGACAACGAAAGGAAACTGATCTAGCCGATCAACCTCTCCGACAAAGGCAAAGGCTGGGCCGGATAGGCAAAGCAATTGGGCGAGGGCGAACAACCTGGTGAGATGCACGGGGACACCTGCCACTTCCGTTTCGGGTGAGGCTACGCGGACCCGACGACTCCGGCATGCCCCAAATGAGCTAAGCTCACCTTTTCGTGGGTGCCGACTCGGCCGCCCGGGGATGTCAACGTGGGACATCCGGCCGTGCTTCGTCCCGGAAACACGGACGGTGAATCTGCGAAAGAAGCCTGAACTTCTGGGCCAGAATCGCTCCAGTTTTCGCCAAACGTGGCGGCGATACAGTCGCGATCGACCTCAACTTCAACGGCTGGGACGGCTCACGGACTGCGCGGCCAGGCGACCGGCTGGCACGCATCCACGACTTCGATGTGCCCGTGTTCGGAGTGCCGTTCGTCGGCGAGGGCGGTGCCTTCATCACCGACGGCTCCGGTCTTGCGTTGGCGAGCCGGAGCTGTCTACTCCCGCGCAATCCGGATATCCGTTCGATCCGTCTATTGTCTAGCTCGCCGCATCGCGCGAGCTATTGCGGACTCGGTCGCCTTCTTCGATCTCGGCTTCGAGCCGCTCGAAGATCGGAAGTCCTTGGCTACCGCGCTTCCGCGCGGGTCACCGGAGTGATGTCTTTGACCGTACACTCCTGAATGTTCCGCGGATAAAACTTCGTGCCGTCGGGAGTGTAGTCGAAGAAATCCAGAGCAGCGCCGGCGAGAGCGACCACTTTTTCGCTCGCGCGGTGGACATCTGCCTCCATCGGAATCTCGTAGGGTCGGACTTCCCTTGAGATTTCGCGCAGAGCTTGCCTGTTCGTGAAGCGAAGAATCGCCCAGTCATCTCCCCAGTCCAAACCGCCGTACGGGCAAGTCCCGTCTCCCCGTTCAATCTCCTCAAGCTTCTTGCGATAACCGTGATCGGCCATCTCAAAACCCTCATACCTGCGTTGAAACGCGGCCGTTCTGACGGTGATCACGCACTCTTCGGCCTTAGCTGCCGGCTGACACGTTTCGCGATTAAAAAAGACATGAGCTGAAGTCGTTATTACGTTCAGAGAGCCCGGAATTGACCAGTGGCTTGATGGCCATTGCAGCGGATGACGACCGTAGCGGCGTAGCGGCGGGCAATCACTTCCTCGGGTAGGCCCTTCTTCTCTGCGAACTTCGGCAGTGCGTAGCGCTTGGGAGAGTCGATGACTCCGGCAAATGCGTGAGTCGTCACGAACACAGTTGCTAGAGCGAGACCAAGGCGGATCATCATTAGTAACCCCCGGCAGTTCCGTTTGCCGCTAGTTTGGTTTTCCGAGCGAGATGTCGAGCTCTTGGCGAGCCCCTGCTGAAACGGACTGTTGCTGTCCAAATCAGGATCCGTTTCCAAAGCGGTAAATTCCGGTTTGCTTTGATTCAGCGTGGATGAGGCCCGGAGGAGTTTCGTTAATTTCTTCCATGCCCGCGGTGTAGCTAATTAATGCTTTGATGTGCAATGAAGGGATGGAGCTACGAAGCCGTCCATCACATAACCTTTGATTACGCGGTGAGGAGAGCACATGACCCAAATGGGCCATGCAAGGAAGGCATAGAAATGTAATTTCACCTGCTTTCCGGCTGGGAGTTTTTCATGAATCGAAATTTCTTTGCTATTCTCGCCACCATTGTGCTTTCCGGATCCGCGACCGCATCTCCCCACCCCAGTAACGAGTCTCTCAAAGACCGCATCGTGGCCGCTCAGCGCATTATTGACGAAATGACGAAATCGGCAGAACGGCCGCAGGATAGCGCCTGCGACAAGGTGGCTTGGTCTCCCTGGCCTTGGCAGAACTATCGTCCTCGCTGGAACAACTGGAATAACTGGGGCAATTGGAATAACTGGCGTAACTATCGCCCATGGTATAACCGATAGCGGGCGGTGGGGCCGGGGCAACGCGAATGACGTCGCTCAGATACCCTTACCGAACCGAACTCTTGGTCGTGCAGCCCACGCCGTTTTGCAACATAAGCTGCACGTATTGTTATCTGCCTCATCGCAACAGCACGAAGAAGTTGGAGCTCGACGTCGCCGAGCGGGTGTTCAGTCGTGTGTTTTCGTTTCCTACCATACGAGACGCCATCACGATCGTTTGGCACGCTGGAGAGCCAATGGTTATGCCAGTTGGCTATTACGAACAGATGTTTTCGCTTATTCAGCGGACATCTGACGGCATCGCCGTTCAACATGCATTTCAAACAAACGGGACCCTGATCTCCGACGAATGGTGCGATCTAATAAGCAAATGGAGCGTCAATGTCGGAGTCAGTCTGGACGGCCCCGAGCAGTTTCATGATCTACACCGGAAATTCCGTAATGGGACTGGCTCGTTCTCATCAGCATATCGCGGCATCGAACTTCTCCAGCGCCGCCAAATAGATTTCCATGTCATCACGGTGCTAACACAGGGGTCGTTGTCCAGTCCGGAATCCATGTTTGAGTTCTTTTCCAATGCAGGTATCGACAACATCAGTTTCAATATCGAGGAAACGGAAGGAACACACGAGTCGGCGCTCACAAAGCAAAAAGAGTTTGCGACCGAGTATCGTAACTTCTTAACTAAATTTCTTGAGCTTGCATTCGTGCACCGACCGCAGATGTCCGTCCGGGAGTTCGAAAGTTGCACGCAGGCGATCCTGGGTTATGGAAAGGGGCTCAGAAACGAACAAGCGGAGCCACTCTCAATTTTGTCGTTCGACACAAACGGGACGATTTCGACGTTCTCACCGGAATTGCTCGGGATGAAGCATCCGTCGTATGACTTCGAGTTCGGGAATGTTCTTGAGGATAGTTTTGAGGTCATTGCCGAACGCGTTCTTGGCAGTAAGCTCTATTCCGACATCGAGGCGGGTCGCAAAGCGTGCGAACGCCTGTGCGAATATTTCAACGTGTGCGGCGGCGGCGCCCCTGCAAACAAGATATTTGAAAACGGCACGGCCAATTCGACCCAAACTGCATATTGTCGATCCCATCAAATTGCTATTGATGTCGTGCTGGACAAGATTGCAAACCGTTGAATCCCGTGGCCCGCGACGGGCAGTCCGCGGCGTCTGTGGTTCGCGGTGAGAACTTTCACTATCGTAGCGAAACAAGAGTTGTCGTACGCCACCTTCTTCACGATGCCGCTTGGGTAGTGCTGAAGTTGGGTGATAAACTAGGCCGGCAATGAGGTAGCTCCGAGGCGCGACATCCGGCTTGGGATCTACATTGCGACGCCTGCCCACGAAGCCGAAGTCGGGGCGGGGATGCTAGGCGGATTACAAGATGAGCGGACGGTGTGCTTAAGGCTCGTGCAGCTTGCCCTGATTTGCGAGTTCTCATTCGCCGGCTAACCAGCGCTCTGGCTTCTAGAGCTTCGGCTACTGCTTTCGACCGATATCTCACAGGTAAAGCTACGAGAAATAGAGGATTAGGTACCTAGATCGCCGACGTGGGATGACGCGACGACTAGAACCAATGGATCGCATCCACCAATTGAGCGACGCGTCAGTACCATTCAATTTCGATGCCCATGCCCTGTTCTTTTCCAAGGACGCCCTTGGAATAGAATTTGCCATGCGCGATCGATTGTCCAGCGCACGAGTGAATGCCATCAATCAGCGAAGGGAGTATTTCCATGTGACGGCCGCGGATGCGAAATACCACCTCACCGGTTGGCCAGCGAGTAGCTGCAGTTTAATGAGACCCCAGAAGCACTGGAATATCGCCAGACCATCGCGCTTGTGCAGAATGCCAGCGGGCGAATTGCCGGCTAGCATGCCGAGGAGCGGGTAGGTCTGGGCGAGGACATGCGCGCTCAGGCCGCAAAACCTAGTCGGCCTGCGGCTGCTCATCCGAATAGACGCGCTGATAACGCTCGTCCGGCGTCTTCCACGATCGCAAGAAATCTAGCGGATCCTGAGTGCCAAGGAATTGCCTGGCAAGTCTCAAGCGTTCCAGCACCGCGGTTCTCTCTGCCTCCGGCAGGTCGGCTGCGCGTTGCTCCACTCCCGCAAAGAACCGCTCGACGTTCATCACGTTTGACCATTGCTGAATGATTTGTCCGAGATGCTCGTGGCTGTCTTTGATTGATTGCTGTGTGCGGCGCTGGTCCTCTTCTCGCTTTCGCCTCTCTTCGGCAGCGAGCTGCTCTAGACGGGCGATCTCTGCTTTTCGATTGGCTTCTTCTAATCTGACAGCGATCTCGTTGGCTGCTACCTCTACCGATTTTACGATTTGCTTCAGGGCAGATCGAAGCGTTGTGTCTTTCGTGTCTTGCCAGGTTGTTGACCAGTTGACGTGGTAGTATGGGGCGTAGGCGACCAGTCGGAGGCGTCCAGATGGGAGGTCGTGTGTCGTTGTCCAAGTAGTGCGGTCGTCACGATAACGAGAGGGTGCAGGCGGGATGTGGTCAGATTCTCGAATATATTTGCCTCCAGCATATCGGAGCAGCACTTCTTCCGACATTTCGACGACAGCCAGTCCGACTGCTATGCTGCCGATAAAGACAACTGTCGGCGCCTTAGGCGACCAAAGACTGTCAAAATAGCTGCGTGACCGTTTTCCGCCTGACACGCGCTCATCAATTCTGCCTCGACTGAGGTGCTCTCCCCGCGGAGCCAACGTCACTCGATGACCGGCCGATTCGAGGGCGTTGAAAAGATCGTTGGCAAATGTAAGCGCTTTATCGAGGCAATCCTTCGAGGTCGTTATGTCGACCAGCAGCTTTTTATAGGGCTTCAAGTAACCGCTTCTGAACAGGTCGATAGCGCCGTCGTCATTGGTCCGCCTGGTGTGTTGGAAGTGCTCTTTGGCGCCGCGTATTAGGCTATGAACGCGCTGCACTCGCTTCGTGGTGGATGGAGTTTTTCCGTCCGGCAATTTCGCCCAATAGCTTTGTTTGGGCCTGGCGACGGCGTGAATATTGCACATGCTAATCAGGGATCCGCGAGAGACTCCCAACTCCTCCGCGGCCTGAGCCAAAGGTTTGGTCCAAACCAGTTCGGACAGTTCTTCTCTGGTAACCATGCCACATCCTCAAGCGGGGGCGCGCGACGCCGGGTGGATGCTCAAATGGACTGTGCGGTGGAGCAAGTCATGGCTGCATGTTGCCCACAACTCTCGTCAACTTCGCGCCTGCTCGCGCCACGTTCGAGTCGTGGCCATCAAGACCTTCCGCTAGACCGCGGCCAAACCGCAACAAGAATCAGCGCTCCGATAATGAGCAGAACTGTAATCATAGTTTGAAGAATGTCGAAGTTCAGAGTGTCGCGGGCAACAAACAGCCCAGCAATCGGCGCCGCGATGAACGCAAAGATGCGGATGATCCAAGGCATCTAAACACCTGCTCGTTTCCTCTTGCGCGCATCCGCATGCTGTTCGAACATCCCCGCGCGAGTCGTGTTAGGTCAGAGCGAGGCAAGGGAATGACAGCAATCGGGGACGACACTCCGATTACGCTCCGCGAGGCATGCGAGCTGGCGTTCCGCGGAATCGTCACAGAGGCATCCCTTCGTGCCGAACATCGTCGTGGCGCCCTTCAAATCTTCCGGGTAGGGCGGCAAGATTTCACCACGCTCCGGTTTATCCGTGAAATGCGGGAAAGGAAATGCGGCGTTCAAAATCAGGACCTCGAGTCTGGCTTGATCGCGAAACATAGACCGTTATCGACGGCCGAGAAGGAGTCCGCACGGGCTGCAGCAAGAGCGAGCTTCCGGCGGCTAAAGACTTCTTCGCGGCCGGAGCGTCAACGCTTGGCAAGCCGTACGCCTGGCCCACCGTCGATCGATTGACCGTCGCCGAGGAAGATGACGCCTGCCGATTCGAGCGCGCGCTTCATCTTATCTACGCTACTTAGGCGTGCGTCCTGGCCATCCTCAAAACGATTGATCGTGTTCACGCCCACAGTGGCCATCTCAGCCAACTGCTGGGTGCTCCATTTCAGGGCCGCGCGGGCCATTCGGCATTGTTCTGGCTTCATATGGTGAAAATATCACCAAAAATGGTTGACATCAAACCGGTGATCTTATTATGGTTAATGGTGTAATTATCACCACTTGGAGACGCCCATGCGACAGGCTGCCTCAATTCTTACCACCGAATCCGCCCCACCCAGCATTTCCCAACTGCTCTACACGCATGAGAAAGTTTGCAACCTCGCGCGCGGCCCGCTGCCGTCTCGCGTTGTCGACGACTTGCGCGGCACAGCGTACGGGATCCAAAAGGAAATCGTTAATACGCCCGCCGCCGATTGGTCGGAGTTTGCCGCGAAGGTGCGCCTGCTGTTCGATGAGTTGACCACCGATCCGACTGAAGGCTGGTTGGATGCGATCAGGGAAGGCGTGCGGGCCGATATTGAGCGGCTGGAGGCGACAGAGGCGGCGTAGCAGCGTTAGAAGGCGCTGAGAGCGGTCGGTATAATCCGTTGGAAACCAGCTTCGTTACTGGCCGCAGCGCCTCATCCGCAAGGGTGGGGCGCTCCACTTTTCGCGTATGCTCTTGGTGACCGATTCCAGGTCAGCGGGCTGGGCAGCCAGGAGCATGAGATGGAAACACGTGACGCGAACGCGCCCAATACCCCTCGCAAGATGCTGGGTGTCAGACAGGTGCTTGCGATAGTCCCATTTAGCCGGACCACACTCTACCAAGAGATGGGCGCCGGCCGTTTCCCGAAGGCGCGTGAGATCGCACCTCGCCGCGTGGCTTGGTATGAAGACGACGTGGTGGCGTGGCAGGAAGGCAGCGCCGCAAGCGTGAAGCAGCGCCTCACTCGTTTGGTCGCGCCGCTATTTGGCTGAGCTACAGTATTCGGACCATTCCTGCATCAGCTTGCGTCGCTTCTCCAGTGCGGTGCGGCGCCGGTAGGCTTGCTCAGTCTCGTTGCCAACCTTATGCGCGATGGCCGATTCCGCAACTTCCCACGCGGCCTCTGTTTCGTCGCCGGCCCAGTCGCGGAACGTCGACCGCATGCCATGCGTAGAAGCTGGCGAGTCGGTGTGGCGCCGAATGCACTTCGTCAGACTGACATCGGAGACCGGCCGGAAAGGCAACTGCGCTAAAGCGAGCGCCGACAGCGGCACATAATGCTCTCGCTCCGACTTGGTGCGGCCCGCGGGGATGGTCCACAGATCGCCCCTCACTTCGTCGGTGTCCATTTCACGGGCTTCGTTGAAGCGGCAGGCCGTCAAAATGATCCACCGCAACATGCGCGCGGCGTCGCTGGTATCGGCGGCCAGCGATTTCCAGAACTTCGGCATCTGCTCATAGGGCAGGGCGGGGTGGTGCTTTACGGACTGCTTGCGCTTCTGTGCTGGCAGCAAATGTCTGAGTATCCCGAGCAGCGCCGGATTATCTCCCGTGCGAAGATCCTTCGCCTTGGCGGCGTCCATGATCTTCTCGATGCGACCGCGGAGGCGCGCGGCAGTCTCCTTCTTGGTCATCCAAATCGGTGCAAGCACCTTGACCACGTCATCCTTGGTGACGTCGGGAACAGGCGTGCTCCCGATCACGGGGTAGGCGTAATCACGCAGGGTGTTCTCCCATTGCTGCGCATGCTTCGGATTGCGCCACCCTGGCTTGTGCGTGGTGACGTACTGCTTAGCGAATTCCTCGAATGTTATCGCCTTGGCCGCCTCAACGCGGACAGCGGCGCGCTGGGCATTCCGTTCCTCAATAGGGTCCTTACCCGCCAGCACCAGCTTGCGCGCCTGCTGGGCGGCGTCACGGGCTTCGGCAAGCTTTAGGACGGTGACCGGACCAAGGCCCATCTCACGAGCCTTGCGGGTGGTCGGCGAGGTGAACCGGAACATCCAGCTCTTCGTCCCGCTGGCCGCCACGAAGAGCCAGAGGCCATCACCATCGCCCAGCCGATCGCCCGGCTTGGCGTGCTCAACCTGTTTAACAGTCAGCGCCATCGGTTCTTACCAAGAAGTGTCCGCCTAATCCCACGGCCATACCCACGGTTGGGACCCGGATTTATCGGGAATGATCGGGACAGGCTGGGACAAGAAAAGCCGATGACTCGGGGGTTTTCAAGGGGTTACGAAACTGTTTGGGATTGATCGGGACTGGCTTGGAATGGCCAATGGCGGAAGGGGTGGGATTCGAACCCACGGTACCCTTGCGGGCACGCCGGTTTTCAAGACCGGTGCCTTAAACCACTCGGCCACCCTTCCAAACCAATGTTTTCAAGTGCTTAGCGGGACGTTTCAATGGAACAAACCGCGAAAATCGGCACCCGATTGGCAGCCTGGCGATTCAGCGCCGTGTTGATCGCCGCTGCCGCCTGCCGTCGTCCTTTCTGAACAAATGGGCGTAGATGCGCAAGGTGATATCAGGCTTGGCGTGCCCGAGACGCTTGGAAATTGTGACCGCATCCACGCCGGCACGGAGCAACTGTCAGGTCACTCCATGCCTTGGAGTAGCGCTTGGTGCCGCTTTCGGTTCGTCGATCAGACGCCCGCTGGCCCTTGCGAGACATCGATCACATGGCGCTCGCTGCCAACGGTGATGACGATGGTGTAGGTCTTCGGTCCGCCGCCCTGGTCGGTCGGCGGTGCCAAGTGTAGCTGGCCGCCGTACCATTCACCCGACATCAGAGTATTGTCCTTGATGACCGCTTGTTCCAGCGCAGCCATATTGCGCTGGCCGGTTTCGATCGTGGCTTCGATCATCGCCTCATTCTGTGCTGCAGCGTTTTCCCGGGCGATTGCTGCAGCGGTCGGACTGTAGAAAGTGCCGGTGCGACCGGAGGGCGTCCTGTAGTGACCATGGCCAGCCTGTGAGGCGCTATACGCATTACCGGCGGCTGCAAGACCGGTGAAGATAGCGGCCGCTACTTGGTGGTTCTTCTCCTCCTGGACCAGCATCTCGTAGGTGACGACCTGCATGCCGAAATCCTGTCCGCCGACATGCTGGACGGCCTCGACCTGGGCCACGCGGAAGTCGACGGGCTGACGTCCGAGATTGTTGATGCCGACCACAAATACAGGTCGCCCGTTGGCCTGAAGCTGCCGCGCCGCTGGACGGACCAGCACCAGCGAATTCTTCTGCCGCGACACGAGCGCGGGCTGGCCGTCGCGCATCAAGGCCTGCTGTTGCGGGTTCGACGTCTTGAATGAAACAGTTTCGCCGGCCGAGACACAACCCGCCAGCGTGGCGCACAACGCCACGATCGATAATTTACGCATTGGAATTCCCCCAAACCTGCCATACCCAAAGCCCAACCGGCGCGCGAGATCAAGAGAGCGGTGGTCTTTATGGCGTGGAGTAATGCGCGTGAGCCTCGCTAAGGAGCTTGCGCAGTTCGTCTCAGGCTGGGAGCCGAAGATCAAGGACGGTCTGGCGACCGCCGCGCAGGGAAGGCGAGATCAAAAAAAACTGTGCGAAAACTGCAAAGGCCGCGCACGTCGAAACGAGAGCGCAGCACGATCGGCCCGGAATGCCCCCGGGGAGGCGTGGCCTTAGCCTAGTTCAGCGCGAAGGCCAGCAGGCTCGAGCACAGCAGCACGAAGCTTGCTGCTGTGAGCGTCAGGAATCCGTCGGAGACCAAGTCGTGTTTGCGCATGATGCACCTGCTACACTCCGATGCTCGTCCGAATCTATTAAAGCTTTACGAACATGCCTTTCGGGAAAGAGGTGATGCGTCTTTCCATTTCGCGTTGGGCTTTACGCCCGGGTGCGAAAACCCTCATAGGCATGGGCCAGAAAGATCCCCGCGCTCACCAGGCCCATCACCGCCGTAACCGTCTCGATCATTTCAGAACTTCCTTTGCGCCCCCTGCGCACGAGGGAGAGAACGACTGCAGCCTTGCACAGTCAAAAGAATCCTGCCGGCAACGCTGCGATCGGCCGTGAAGTGATGATTTGCTGCAACAGATGTGTGAAAGCGGGACAGCTTTGCCCGTAGAATGCCGGGGAGGGCGCAACTGAGAATTTACCATGGTTCGGCTCTCCCCATTTCCGCCGTGTTCCGGTTGCGATATCCTCACGTTCTGATGCGGAAGGTAGGCCGCATCGTGGGGATCAGTGACGCGAAGAGGCCTCGCAAGTGGGCACGCGTCCGGTAGCGTGGTAGTTGGGGTCGATGGGGAAGCGGCAATATCCGATTCGAGCGATGGCGCGGGGGGTGGCTGCGGTCGCGACTTGCCTGGTGCTCGCCAACTGCGCCTCCTCGAACAAGTTCGCGAGCCGCGTCGATCCGAAATACGGTGTTTCCGCAAGCCCGCGCGTGGTCGCCTTCGGCGACCCGGTACCGAAGGGCGGCGGGACCTATCGGGTCGGCAAGCCCTACATGGTGGCCGGGCGCATGTATGTGCCGGAGGAAGACGCCAACTACCGCGCGGAGGGGATGGCCTCCTGGTATGGCGATGATTTCCACGGTCGGCTGACCGCCAATGGCGAAGTGTTCGACATGGCCTCGCTGACCGCCGCTCATCCGACGCTGCCCATGCCCTCCTATGCGCGGGTGACGAATTTGCGGAACGGCAAGTCGCTGATCGTGCGCGTCAACGACCGCGGCCCCTATCACGGCAACCGCCTCATCGACGTCTCCAACAAAGCCGCCGAACTGCTTGAATTCAAAGGCCATGGCGTGGCCCGCGTCCGCGTCGAATATGTTGGGCGGGCGCCGCTGGAGGGCTCCGACGACCGCCAGTTGTTGGCGACGCTGCGCAGCGGCGTGCCGGCGCCGTCGCCGTCCACGGTCCGGATCGCCTCGGCCAGGCCGTTCGTGCCCGACATGTCGTCCTCGGCTGGCCACATCCGCGGCGAAGTTCCGCTGCCGGAGGGGCGGCCCTATTCGCTGGGCAATACGTCGGCCGATTACGCCTCGACCAATGCGACCTCGGAAATGTCCGCCTCCAGCCGTGGGCGCGGGCGGGGCACCGCGAACCTGCGGCAGGTATCATATGACGCCAATGGCAGCTCTGCGAGCGATGCCGGCTCGGCCTATGTCCCGATCGATCCGCGCGGTCCGGCGGAAGTGCTGAGCGGTCGCGGGCTGTACTAAAATCAACAGCTTCACGCGCTTATCTTAAGAAACCCGATCAGCGTCGGCTGCAGCCTCGAGCCGTTCAGGCGTACGCGTTTCCGCCGTCTTTGCCGGATTTGCTTCAAGGAACCGACGCGGCTTACGCGATAGGATCATTTTCACTGCGGGAGTGCGCGCCGGCTACGGCCTTGCGGCCAAAACCTCAGTTGTTTGCGGTACTTCCAACTGGTAGAAGGCACCCGTTTCAGGACATCGCCGATGATCGCTGCTTCTCGATCCGCTTTCCCGGCGCGCCGGCCCTGGTGTTCACCTTGGCGCGCGCTGACGGCGGCTGCGGTCGCGCTTGCGATCGGCTTCGGCACCGCGGTCTATGCCGCCAACAACAGCGTGCAGGGCGCCAAGAAGGAGGAGGGCGGCTTTGACGGCGATGCGCCGACCGCGATCCTGATCGAGGCGTCCTCGGGCAGCGTGCTGTTCGAGAAGAACGCCGACGAGCTCCGCGCGCCCTCCAGCATGATGAAGCTGATGACGGCGGAAGTCGTCTTCAACGCCCTCAAGAACGGCCACATCAAGCTGACCGACGAATACAAGATAAGCGAATACGCTTGGCGACGGGGCGGGGCGCCCTCCGGCAGCTCGACGATGTTCGCCGCCATCCACAGCAAGGTCTCGGTCGACGACCTCTTGCACGGGGCGATCATCCAGAGCGGCAATGACTCCTGCATCGCGCTCGCCGAAGGCATCGCCGGCACCGAGCGCGAGTTTGCGGCCGATTTCATGACCAAGCGCGCCCGGGAGCTGGGGCTGACCAAATCGACCTTCGCCAATTCCAACGGCCTGCCTGACCCCGGCAACAAGATGACCGTCCGCGAGCTGGCGAAGCTCGCGCGCCATATCATCCTGACCTATCCCGACATGTACAAGCTGTTTGGCGAGAAGGAATTCACCTGGAACAAGATCCGTCAGCTCAACCGCAATCCGCTGTTGAACTCGCTGAGCGGCGCCGATGGCCTGAAGACCGGCTACACCAAGGAAGGCGGCTACGGCATGGTCGGCTCGGCCGTGCAGAACGACACGCGGCTGATCGTGGTGGTCAACGGGCTGGAGGACGCCGATGACCGCGCAAGCGAAGCCAAGAAGATGCTGGAATGGGGCTTCCGCAGCTTCGAGACCCGCACGCTGATCGCCGCCAACCAGACCATCGGCTACGCACGGGTGTTCGGCGGGGAAAGCCGCTCGGTGAAGCTGACGAGCCCCGAACCGATCAAGGTGATGGTGTCGAAGAACGGCAATGAGAAGCTGCTCGCGCGCGTGGTCTATAACGGCCCGGTGCGGGCGCCGATCCAGGCCGGACAACAGATCGGCGTCGTCAGGGTCTGGCGGAGCGGCAATCTTGCCGTGGAAACGCCCGTCTACGCGGCGGACGCGATCGGCACGGGATCGACCGTGCGCCGGGCGCTCGACGGCGCCCAGGAGCTGGTCATCGGCATGTTCCGCGCCGGCGTCGAGAAGCTCTGATATGGCAAAGGCGAGGGCCAAACGACCATCCTTGCGCGGGCGTTTCATCACGTTCGAAGGCGGCGAGGGGTCCGGAAAATCCACACAGATCAAGCGGCTCGCCGAGCGGCTGAACGGGACCAAGGTGCGCACCATCGTCACCCGCGAGCCCGGCGGCTCGCCGGGCGCCGAGATCATCCGCCATCTGCTGCTGTCGGGCATGGGCAAGCTGCTCGGGCCTGACGCCGAGACGCTGCTGTTCGCAGCCGCGCGCGACGACCATGTCCGCACCGTGATCCAGCCAGCGCTGAATCAGGGCATCTGGGTGCTCTGCGACCGCTTCTTCGATTCGACGCGCGTCTATCAGGGCCGGCTCGGACAGGTGCCGCCCGGCCTCGTCAGCGCCATGCAGCGCGTCACCATCGGCGACCTCAAGCCGGATCTCACCTTCATCCTCGACGTGCCCGTGGAAGTCGGCCTGAAGCGGGCGGCGGCACGGCGCGGCAGCGCGGCGCCCGACCGCTTCGAGTCCGAGGACGTCCAGTTCCATCAGGATTTGCGCGAGGCGTACCGGCAGCTTGCGGTCGAAGACCCGCAGCGCTGCCTGCTGATCGATGCCGATGCCGACGCCGATGCGGTCGCCGAGCGCATCTGGCATGCGTTGCGCGAGCGCCTCCTCACAGCAATTCCGGCGGCGAGCCACGCATGAGCGCGCGCAAGGTCGAGCAGGAGATCGCGGTCCGGCATCCGCGCGAGACGCCCGATTTCTTCGGGCATCGCGAGGCGGAGACAGCGCTGCTCGCGGCCTATCGCTCGGGCCGCATTCCGCATGCCTGGCTGATCGGCGGCACGGCCGGCATCGGGAAGGCGACGCTGGCCTATCGCATGGCGCGCTTCGTGCTGGCGCACCGCGATCCGCTCGCGCCTTCCGTGCAGCAGGCGGAAACGCTGGCGGTCGATCCGCAGGATCCGGTGGCGCGGCAGGTCGCGGCGGGTGCTCATGGCGGGCTGTTGGTGCTGGAGCGCGGGCTCAACGACCGCGGCGTGCTGCGGACGGTGATCACGGTCGACGAGACCCGCGAAACCATCTCGTTCTTCGGCTCGACGGCTGCGGTCGAGGGCTGGCGCGTTTGCATCGTCGATACCGTCGACGAGCTCAATCCGAATGCGGCCAATGCGCTCCTGAAGATTCTCGAGGAGCCGCCGCAACAATCGCTGTTCCTTTTGGTCAGCCACGCGCCGTCGCGGGTGCTGCCGACGATCCTGTCCCGCTGCCGTAAATTGCTGCTCAGGCCGCTTGATACCGATGACGTCATCCGCGCCGCTTCCGCGGCCGCCGAAATGGCACCCGACGATCCGGCGCTGATCGAGGCCGCCGCAGCGGCGGAGGGGAGCGTGGCGCGGGCGCTGAACCTTCTCGGCGGCGACGCGCTGAAGCTGCAGCAGAAGACCGCAGCGCTGCTTGCGACATTGCCGCAGGTCGATCCGCGCGAACTGCATGCGCTCGCGGATTCGCTGGGCCTCAGCGATCGCGTGGCGCTCGCAGCCTTCATCGAGGGCGTCGAACGCTGGATCAGCGACAGACTGCGCACGGGCGATCCCAACGCCAATTTGCCGCGCCTTGCACGGCTGGCGGAGGTATGGGAAAAGATCGTCCTCGCCGCGCGCGACACCGAAGCATACAATCTGGAACGCAAACCGCTGGTGTTCTCGGTGTTTTCGATGCTCGCGGAAGCCGTGCGGTAATCCGCCGTTTCACCAATCCCGATCATTTTCGCTTGAACTGCACCTTGAGGAATTCGTTGTGGCTCGGAAAGCTTCGAAGAAGAAAAAGACGAAGAAGGCAGCACGTCGCGCCGCCGAGGCCGCGGTGAAAACGCGCACGAAAAAGAAGACGGCGACTACGAAGAAGGCGAAAAAGACCGCCAAGACGGCCGTGAAGAAAGCTGCCAAGAAGAAAACCGCCGTCAAGAAAGCCGCGGGCAAGAAGGCAACTGCTAAGAAGGCAACGACCAAGAAGACGCCTGCCAAGACCAAGAAGCCCGCGAAAAAATCGGCAAAGAAAGCCACGAAGAAGACCGCGACAGAAAAGCCGGTTCCTGCTCCGGAGCAGGCCAGCGCACCCGCGCCCGCGCCGGTGGCGAAGAAGGCGCCGAAGCCAAAGCCGAAGCAACCCGATCCCGCCGCCAACCCCGCGCCTGCGACCGACCGCGGCAACCTGTTCTACATCACGACCGCGATCGCCTATCCCAATGGCCAGCCGCATATCGGCCACGCCTATGAGGCGATCGCGACCGATGCGCTGGCGCGCTTCCAGCGGCTCGACGGCAAGGACGTGTTCTTCCTGACCGGCACCGACGAGCACGGCCAGAAGATGATCCAGACCGCGCAAGGCGAGGGACTGACGCCGCACGAACTCGCCACCCGCAACGCCGCCCGCTTCAAGGAAATGGACGAGCGGCTGAACGTCTCGTTCGACCGTTTCATCCGCACCTCCGAACCGGCGCACCACCGTTCGGTGCAGGCGATCTGGGATCGCATGCTGGCGAATGGCGACATCTATCTCGACAGCTATTCCGGCTGGTACTCGGTGCGCGACGAAGCCTATTACGCCGAGGACGAGACCGTCGTCGGCGAGGACAATGTCCGCCGCGGACCGCAGGGCACGCCGGTCGAGTGGGTCGAGGAGAAGAGCTACTTCTTCAAGCTCTCCGCGTACGAGGACAGACTGCTTCATCTCTACGAGAGCCAGCCCGATTTCATCGGGCCGGACTCGCGCCGCAACGAAGTCATGAGCTTCGTCAGGAGCGGGCTGAGGGATCTCTCGATCTCGCGCACGACGTTCGACTGGGGCGTCAAGGTGCCCAATGATCCCGAGCATGTGATGTATGTCTGGGTCGACGCGCTCACCAACTACATCACCGGCGTCGGCTATCCCGACGAGAACGATACAAACTGGCGCTATTGGCCGGCGGATGTGCACATCATCGGCAAGGACATCATCCGCTTCCACGCGGTGTATTGGCCCGCTTTCCTGATGTCGGCCGGCATCCCCGTGCAGAAGCGCGTCTATGCCCATGGCTTCCTGTTCAGCAGGGGCGAGAAGATGTCGAAGTCGGTCGGCAATGTCGTCGATCCCTTCAACCTCGCGGACCAGTATGGCGTCGATCAGATGCGCTATTTCTTCCTGCGCGAGGTGCCATTCGGGCAGGACGGCAATTACAGCCACGAGGCCATCGTCGCGCGGATCAATGCCGACCTTGCTAACGATCTCGGCAATTTGGCGCAGCGCTCGCTGTCGATGATCGCCAAGCAGCTCGACGGCGTGCTGCCGGAGCCCGGCGAGTTCTCGGACAATGACAAGGCGATCCTGGCGCAGGCAGATAACATGCTGGAGGCGTCGCGAAATGCGATGGCGACCCAGCAGATCCACCAATGGCTGAACACGGTGTGGGCCATGGTGGCCGAAGCCAACCGCTACTTCGCGGGCGAAGCGCCATGGGCGCTGGCCAAGACCGATCCTATCAGGCAGAAGACGGTGCTGTATGTGACCGCGGAGGTCGTGCGCCAGATCGCGATCCTGACGCAGCCTGTGATGCCGGAAGCCTCGGCCAAGCTGCTCGACAGTCTGGGCATTCCCAGGGACGATCATAAGTCGCGCCAATTCGCGGCCTATGGCGAGCGGCTCAAGCCGGGCGTCCAATTGCCGCCGCCGGTCGGCGTGTTCCCTCGCTATGTCGAACCAAAGACCGATTGAGCGGTTGGAAGGACATGCTGGTCGACAGCCATTGCCACCTGGATTTTCCTGACTTTACTGAGGATCTCGACGCCATCGTCGCGCGGGCCGAGGGCGCGGGCGTGGGGCGCATGGTCACGATCTCGACCCGGGTGCGGCGGCTCGATGGGCTGCTTATGATCGCCGAGCGTTTTCCGAACGTCTATTGCTCGGTCGGCACGCATCCGCATCAGGCCGACGAGGAAGACGGCATTGCGCCGGCCGAACTGATCGAGCTGACCAGGCATCCGAAGGTCGTGGCGCTCGGCGAGGCCGGGCTCGACTACTTCTACCAGCACGGTTCGCGCGAGGCGCAGGAGCGCGGCTTCCGCGCGCATATCGCCGCTGCACGCGCCACCGGCCTGCCGCTCGTGATCCACACCCGAGAGGCGGACGAGGATTGCGGTCGCATCCTGGAAGACGAGGTGGCGAAGGGACCGTTCAAGGCGGTGCTGCATTGCTACACCGGCGGGCGTGAGCTCGCGATGAAAGCGATTTCGCTTGGCCTGTCGATCTCGTTCACGGGCATCCTGACCTTCAAGAAATCGGAGGCGTTGCGGGCGCTCGCGGCCGAGCTACCTGATGATCGCATCATGGTCGAGACCGACTCGCCGTATCTCGCGCCCGGCAAATTCCGCGGCAAGCGCAACGAGCCTTCTTACGTGGTCGAGGTCGCCAAGGTCCTCGCCGAGACGCGCGGCGTTTCACTGGAGGAAATTTCGCGGCAGACCACCGAAAACTTCTTCCGGCTGTTCTCCAAAGTGCCGGCTCCGAAAGAGGCGGCATGACGATCACGTTGACGATTTTGGGCTGCGGCTCCTCCGCCGGCGTGCCGCGCCCGGCGCTCGGTTGGGGCGCCTGCGATCCGAACAATCCGAAGAACCGCCGCCGCCGCTGCTCGCTGCTGGTCGAGCGCAACGGCGCGCACGGCACCACGCGGATCGTGGTCGACACCTCGCCCGACCTGCGTGAGCAACTGATCGACGCCAACGTCGATCACATCGACGCGGTCTTCCTCACGCATGAGCACGCCGACCAGACCCATGGCATCGACGACCTGCGCTCGGTGGTGATGCATCAGCGCCGACGCATTCCGGTCTACTTCAACCAGTCGACCGCCAAGGACATCATGGCGCGGTTCTCCTATTGCTTCATCTCGCCCGAGGGCAGCGACTATCCGCCGATCCTGACGCGTCACGGTATCGAGGCGGGCGAGAGCCATACGACCGAGGGGAAGGGCGGTCCGGTCAAGCTTTCCGCCTTCCTGGTCCAGCACGGCAGGATTCCCGCGCTCGGCTTTCGCGTCGGCGGCGCGGCGTACACGCCAGATTTGCACGATATCCCTACGGAAAGCTGGCCGGCGCTGGAGAACCTCGATCTCTGGATCGTCGACGGATTGCGCTATGCGACGCATTCCAGCCATTTCAGCGTGGCGGACGCGCTGTCATGGATTGACCGCTTCAAGCCGAAGCGCGCCGTCATCACCAATATGCACGCCGACCTCGACTATGAGGCGCTCCGGCAAAAGCTGCCGGCCGGCGTCGTGCCGGCGTATGACGGCATGCGGCTGGTGTTGGACAAGGCGGGTTAAAGATACCAACAGGTCGTTCCAGCCCAGGCGACACTTAGCCCCGTAAGCAGGTATCTCGGTGCCATCGACTCCCGCCTGACCTGGCGCGGAGCGGCAATCAATTCGATACTGTGGCGGAAGAGGCCGCCCCAACGTTAATAAAGCCGCCTTCGTGGGCCGTAGGTCTGGGTAGAATCAGATTGCGACGCTACCAATAGCGCTTTCCGCACAATTTGCTGGTGCATTCGCCCTTGCCGCCGAAGACCCCCAGTCTATCTGACACACTCATTTTCTCAGACGATGCGCAGTTCGCGGCTCGGCTGTCGTGCTTCCTCGCTTCCCCGGGAACGTATGTGCCCGTGATCGACGGACCGCGATGGGAACGTCCGGACAGAAATGCGGAGGTCACTCGGCGTATCAATGCGGCGGCCCGCGCGCGGGCCAAGCGGGTCCTGATTGCCGGCGTCCGAGACGAAGCTGCGAGCGCTCTCGAGGGAAAGTTGCCGAGACGCATGACCCAGCGCGTCCGTGCCGCCGACGACCTTGCGATGCTCTTGAAAACCAAGCCAACGACTCCGATGACCTGGGGGCGTGACAACATCGGCATCGGCATGCTGCGGGCGATGCGCGCCAGGAAGTCCATTGTCTTCGAGGACCGAGCTTCCCCAGAAGTGTACGAGCCACCGCGGGTCGACCACCTTGTGGTGTGCGAGATGGAGGATGACATTCTGCAAGTTATCGCGGCAAACTATGCCCACGCACTTGGCGCCGGCTTGTTCCTGATCCCGGCGACACAAAGTGAGCATGCCGACGAAATACTGGAGCGCTTCTACTCCGTCTACGACAATCGCGAGATGTCCGCCTCCGCAGCTCTCAGAGAACTGCGAGACGAGCTTCGGTCAATCGCCGGAAATATCCCCATTCCAGAAAATGGGTCGATTACATTCTTCTCGGACGGCCTTCCGTTTGGTTTCGCATTCCCCGAGGCCCCGTCAACCCATCTGCTCTCGCTAGACGTCGGGATAGAAGTAGTGCACGGCTTTGCCGCAGAACAGCAAGACTCGCGCGGTGTGCAAGTCGCTGTCATGGTCAACCCAGACACCACACCAGCGCCGGAAATCGACGCAGCGGCCAAGATATTGTCTGAGCAGCGTCTTTTTGTGCGAGTCTACGAGGGACCTGCTGCGGACGTGACATCGGTCTCAGAGATGATCGAACTCTTCCCCTACGACCTTCTGGTTGTCGCCACTCATTGCGGAGACGTTTCTGGCCACCGATGGACGTATGAATTCACCGATTCAGAGGGTATTCCGCGCAATCTAGTCGTCGACATAGCGCTCGGCGTTGGACGCACGTCAGACAAGGACCTGTTGCAGGTAACGCAGTTCATGCGCTTCGTCTCGCTCGATGGAGTGCCGTGGAATGATCCGCGCGAAAAGGCAAAGCTGTACGTAGGCACGGCGATCAGAGATTTCGTGGAGCGAGCCCGGCCAAGCAGCGAAGACGAATTAGAGCCAATCGTAAAGGACACAGTTGACCGAGTCGTCGGATCGGCAGCACTTAAGATGCACGACAACAACTTCATCGCACTCCCTAGGTCGGTTGCCAACGATAGCACCCCCATCATCATCAACAATGCATGCGTGTCGTGGCGCCGACTGGTGACCAATTTCATGTTCGGCGGTGCCCGGGGATACGTCGGAACGCTGTTCCCTATCTCCACGACGGAGGCGGAGAGCGTTCTGTTGCGCGCGCTCGGCAAACATCATGGCAAGATGCTGCCGCATGCGCTGTGGTCGGCGCAACGCGAGACCTATGACGACGATCTTCGACGGCCATATGTGGTCGCTGGCGTCTACACGCAGAGGATTCGCGCCACACGGGCGGACGTGCCGCGCCACATAGTGGCTGAACTTCAGCGAGGTCTGGATGGTTGGACGAGATATCGCAGCAACGGGGGACCGCATTCGCCAGAGCGCCAGCGCGCAGTCGACGACTATGTCAGATTCTTTGAACGGGAACTGGAGTGGTTTCGCAAAGAGTGAGACCTAACCTAATCGGCTCACTGAATAGGTCTTGAAGCCAAGCTTCCGATGAACGCAAACAAAACCGAAATCGTCCTCGGCCACTTTAGCGTGGAGGGGAGGAACCATGCGGGCGCCCTGAATCTTAACGGAGCCGGGACATCTTAACGGGGCCGGGACGAACTAAGGATTTCGAGGACTTCTTTCACCTCAAAACTGAAGATATGACTTGCGTGCGAGGCATATCAAACGTCGGTCGGGAGACATGTAGCTACGCCGTAATCGCCTTCGCTGATCCGACCTGGTTGCGCAGCATGAATTTCTGGATCTTGCCGGTCGAGGTCTTCGGAATCGGGCCGAACACGACCGCCTTCGGCGTCTTGAAGCCGGACATCTGCTCGCGGCAGAAGGCGATGATCTCTGCCTCCGTTGCCTGCGCACCTTCCTTGAGCTCGACGAAGGCGCAGGGCACTTCGCCCCATTTCGGGTCGGGCTTGGCGACCACTGCCGCAAACAGCACCGCGGGATGCTTGTAGAGGATGTCCTCGACCTCTACCGAGGAGACGTTCTCGCCGCCGGAGATGATGATGTCCTTGGAGCGGTCCTTGATGATGACGTAGCCGTGCTGATCGAGCACGCCGAGATCGCCGGTGTGGAACCAGCCGCCGGCGAAGGCTTCCTGCGTCGCCTTCTCGTTCTTCAGATAGCCCTTCATCACGATGTTGCCGCGGAACATGACTTCGCCGATGGTCTCGCCGTCGCGCGGCACGGGCTGCATCGTTGAGGGATCGAGCACGGTGACGGCCTCCTCGAGCGGGTAGGGCACGCCCTGCCGCCGCTTCATCTGCGCGCGCTGCGGGGCGGGCAATTCGTCCCAGCCGGGCTGCTCGGCGCAGACGGAGGCGGGGCCATAGACCTCGGTCAGGCCATAGACATGGGTGAGCTTGATGCCGATCCGCTCGGCGCCTTCGAGCACGGCGACCGGCGGGGCGGCGCCTGCGATCAATCCAATCACGGGCTTTGCGCGCCCACCCTTCGGCGCGTCCGGCGCATTGATCAGCACGTTGTAGACGATCGGCGCGCCGCACATGTGGCTGACGCCGTGTTTTGCGATCAGCTCGAAGATCCTGGTGGGCTCGACCTTGCGCAGGCAGACATTGACGCCTGCGGCGGCTGCTATGGTCCAGGGAAAGCACCAGCCGTTGCAGTGGAACATGGGCAGCGTCCAGAGATAGACCGGATGCTGTCCGAGATTACCCGCGAGGATGTTGCTGACGGCGTTGAGATAGGCGCCGCGGTGATGCGTCACCACCCCCTTGGGATTACCCGTGGTCCCCGACGTATAGCTGAGCGCGATCGCTTCCCATTCGTCGTCAGGCCGACGCTCGACAAAGGCGGGATCGCCCAGCGCGAGCGCCGCTTCATATTCGATCTCGCCGATGCGCTGGCCGCCATCGAACGATGCATCATCGACGTCGATGACGAAAGGCTTGGGACCTTTCATCTGCGCCAGCGCGTCGGCGATGACGCCGGCGAATTCGGGATCGACCAGGATGATCCTGGCGCCGCCATGATCGAGCTGGAACGCGATCGACGGCGCGTCGAGCCGGATGTTCAACGTGTTCAAGACCGCGCCGGTCATCGGCACCGCGAAATGCAGTTCGTTCATCGCAGGGATGTTCGGCAGCATCGCCGCAACGGTATCGCCAACCCCGATGCCGCGGCTGGCGAGATAGGACGCGAAGCGCCGGCAGCGATCGTAAGTCTCGGCCCAGGTGAAGCTACGGCCTTCATAGACGGTGCTGACATGGTCGGGATAGATGGCGGCCGAACGCGCCAGGAAGCTGAGCGGCGTCAGCGGCACGTAGTTGGCGGGCGTCTTGTCCAATCCGATATTGTACTGGTTCTGGGCTGCGCTCATGGCTGGATCCCATTAAAGATTAAAGTCTCACAAGAACCCGATGGAAATCCACGGGAAGATCGCGACGATGATCAGTCCAACCATCAGCGCCAGAAGATAGCCCCAGATCGGTCTGATGCCTTCCGCCGGATCGACGCGCCCGATGGCGCAGGCCGCATAATAGCCGACGCCGAAGGGCGGTGCGAACAATCCGATGCCCATCGCCAGGATGATGATCATGGCATAGTGCACCTCGTGGACGCCGACGGCACGCGCAATCGGGAACAATAATGGCCCGAACAGCACGATCGCCGGTATCCCCTCGAGCACGCTGCCGAGGATCACGAATGCCAGGATCGACACCGCGATGAAGCTTGCCGAGCCGCCGGGGAGGCCGGTCATGGCCGCGGCGAGCGCCCGGGAGAAGCCGGACTGGGTGAGCCCCCAGGCCATCCCGGTTGCCGTGCCGATGATCAGGAGGATCGCACCCGACAGGCAAGCCGTCTCGACCAGCATTGGCACGAGTCGCCGCCAGTCGAAATTGCGGTAGATCAAAAGGCCATAGATGAAGAAGCCGACGATAAAGGCGTAGACGATGCCGATCGTAGAGACTTCCGTTGCGGTGGCGATGCCCTCGATGACGGCGTAGCGGATCACGAAAGGCAGGGCCAGCGCCGGCAGGGCGATGATGAGTGTCCGCCCAATCTCGGCGCCGCTCGCCCTCTTCACGTGCCGCAAGTCCTCCTTGCGGTAGCGCCACCAGACCAGCACCGACAGCGTGATCGCCAGCACCACGCCAGGCAGCAGGCCGCCGGTGAACAGTGCGGCGATCGAAACGCCGGTGACCGAGCCGATGGTGATCAGCACGAGGCTCGGCGGGATGGTTTCGGTCTGCGCGCCGGTGGCGGAGAGCAGGGCGACGAGATCGCCGGGACGGGCGCCGCGCGCCTTCATCTCCGGAAACAGCACCGGCGCGACGGCGGCCATGTCGGCGGCCTTGGAGCCGGAAATGCCGGAGACCAGATACATCGCGCCGACCAGCACGTAATGCAGTCCGCCACGGACATGGCCGAGCAGGCTCGCCAGGAAGGCGACCATCGCCCGCGCCATGCCGGTCATCTCGATCAGAAGCCCCAGGAAGACGAACAGCGGCACTGATAACAGGATCAGATGGCTCATGCCCTCGTCCATGCGGCCAACCAGCACCATCAGCGGCGTGCCGGTGGTCAGCGCCAGATAGCCGTAGGTCGCAAGCCCGAACGCGAACGCGATCGGCACGCCGGCGAAGACCGAAAAGCCGGTGACGCCGACAAAGAAGATGATGAGATTGAGGTTGCCGAGCGGTCGCAAGACGCCCTTGAGCAGCCAGAATACGGCAATCACCGCCACTACCGATGCGATTGCGGCCAGCACTGTCCGCACATTGGCCGCGCGGGCGAGCCGCAGCAGCGCGAACAGCGCCATCAGGCCGATCCCGGTCGGCAGCGCCGCCGCCCGCCAGCTATTGAGGATCTGCAGCGCCGGCGTCGTGATGTAGCTTTCCTCGTAAGCGTATTCGTAGGCCGGCCAGGCGATCAGAAGCAGGAACGCCAGCGCCGCGGCGGTGGCGACGAGATCGAGATAGGACCGCAGCGCCGGACGCGCATTGGCGACGACGGCGGTCATCCGCATGTGCTCGGCGCGGCGGAACGCGACCGCAGCGCCCAGCATCGCCAGCCACAGGAACAGGATCGAGGCCAGTTCGTCCGACCAGATCAGCGGGCTGTGCAGCGCATAGCGAGCAACCACGCCGGCGAACAGGATCACGATCTCGGCGACGACCAATAGCGCCGCCGGGATCTCGACCAGCCGTCCGAGGGTGTGTTCGAGCGATTCGGTGAACGAACGGCGGCGAGGGGAGTGGTCCGCCTCGCCGGCCATGATCTCGCTCAGTTCGGCATGAGCCATCACGGCCCCCTGCACTAGAGATTATTGAGTTGGCGCGCTGGAGCTTACGACAGTTTGCCGACGGATTTCTCCAAAAGCTCCCAGGCCTGGTCGCCATACTTGCCCTTCCATTCGGCATAGAAGCCCGCGGCGCGGAGCTTGTCGCGGAACGGCGTGATGCCCGGCTGGTTGAAGATGAGGCCCTTGCCGGCCAGTTCCTGCTGCAGGCTGGCATTCAGCTTGGCGACGTCGGCACGCTCGTTGACGGCCGCCGCATTGACGTTCTTGGCGACGATGGTCCTGACGTCCTCGGGTAGCTTCTCCCAGGCACGGCGGTTGGCGAGGAACCAGAAGCCGTCCCACATGTGGTTGGTCAGCGAGCAGTACTTCTGCACCTCGTACAGCTTGGCGGTCGAGATGATCGCCAGCGGGTTCTCCTGACCCTCGACGATCTTGGTCTGCAGCGCCGAATAGACCTCGCTGAAATTGATCGAGGCGGGGGCGGCGTCGAACGCCTTGAACATCGAGGTCCACAAAGGCGAGACCGGCACGCGGATCTTGAAGCCTTTATAATCCTCCGGACCGTTGATCGGCTTGGTCGACGACGTGGTCTGGCGGAACCCGTTGTCCCAGATCTTTTCCATCACCTCGAGCCCGGCCTTCTTGATCTCGCCGCGGACATAGGCGCCCAGCCCGCCATCCATGGCCTTCCAGACCGTGTCATAGTCCGGGAACGCGAACCCGATGCCGTTGATGGATGCCGCCGGCACCAGCGTCGACAGAATCAGGCCGGACAGCGTGAAAAACTCGACGCCGCCGGAACGGATCTGGCTCAGCACGTCGGTATCGGAACCGAGCTGGTTGTTGGGGAAGACTTGCAGGTCGAAGCGGCCATTGGTCTCGGTCTTGATTGCCGCCGCCATCTCGCGGGCGCGGACGTTCATGGGATGGCTGTCCGGGAGATTGTTGGCGTATTTGTAGGTGAACTCGGCGGCTTGCGCGCGGGCCACCAATGGCGCGCCAAGGCCGCCCAAAACGGCCGAGGCAGCCGATGCCTTCAGTAGCGCGCGTCGTGAAAAGCTCATCTTGGTTTGCTCCCTTATGAGGCTTGTTGTTGTCCGTGCCGCGGGTCGGCAAGCGATCTCGCTGGCGCTTATTGCAGCGTCTGGAGCCGGCGGCAATATAGGCTTTCACACAGGGCGGCGGACGGCTGGATGCTCACATGCGGACTGGCCAATGCGGTCGCTCCGGATTGCCTGACGGGAAGCTGGCGCTGACGCGCCAGATTGGCGTTTCTATCAGGAAGTTCGCCTAAATCTTTGATCCGATTGTATATAAATATATTCCATAATATACCTTATGCGAATTTGGTATAGGCCATAGCCTCGAGCTGTTGTTGTAGCGCTCTCCCGATTGTCTGCGGTCCGTTCACGCGAGTCCTGCACGCCCTCCCTGCTATTGCTCCCGCGCTGGCGATCGGCCCGGGAATTCCAGATCGTACTGAGCTGCCCGATCACTGAGGCCGACAGCATTGCGGCGTCTAGCCGACCGAGCGAGATTGTCTCTTCACAAATGGGAGGTCTCGCTATGCCGAGGAAAGAGATTCTCGACCAAATCCAGAAGTACACCCACCCGTTCCGCGTCGCTAACGGCAAGGGCTTTCAATTGAAGGATTTCGCCCCCGGCGATACGCGCGGCCTGAAGATGGACAAGGGTGAAGCCGCCAACCTCCTTCAACGCGGCACTCAGTGGCTGGCGGAAGAACAGGACATGCTGTATGCGCAGGATCGCTGGTCGCTGCTGCTCGTCTTCCAGGCCATGGATGCTGCTGGCAAGGACAGCACCATCAAACACGTCATGTCGGGGGTCAATCCGCAAGGCTGTCAGGTCTACTCGTTCAAGCAGCCTTCGCAAGAAGAGCTCGACCACGACTTCATGTGGCGCTACGTCAAGCGTCTGCCTGAGCGCGGGCGGATCGGCATATTCAATCGCTCCTATTACGAGGAAGTTCTCATTGTGCGCGTGCACGAGGATATCCTGGAGCGGCAGAAATTGCCTCCGCGGTTCATGAGCAAGCGGATCTGGGACGAACGGCTCACCGACATCGCGCATTTCGAGGACTACCTGACGCGGCAGGGCGTGGTCATCCTCAAGTTTTTCCTGAACGTTTCGCGCGAAGAGCAGAAAAAACGCTTCATGAAGCGCCTCGACGAGCCGGAGAAGAACTGGAAGTTCTCCCCTTCGGATATCCACGAGCGCAAGTTCTGGAACGACTACATGCGCTCGTTTGAAAATGCAATCCGGGTCACGGCTTCGGAGCACGCGCCGTGGTATGTGGTCCCAGCCGACAACAGGTGGTTCACCCGGCTTGTCGTCGCTGCGGCAATCGTGGAGGCGGTCGAGCAGCTTGACCTTGCATACCCGACGCTGAGCGCGGGCCAGAAGAAGGAGCTGGCGGCCGCGCGTGCGGAGCTTGCGCGCGAAGGCTGACGCCTTTGTCCAAGGCTCTGGGATCCAAGGCTCTGCGATCAGTCATGGGCCAGCTTCGGCAGCGACGACAACCTTCCGCAGCGAGCCCGACGAGCGAATGATCAGCTTCTCAGCCTCTACGACGAGGAAGAACACCAGACCGCCCGCCAGCAGCCAGGGCCAGACCCATAACGGGATAGCTTCGTTGCCGAACGTCGCCTGGAACGGCGGCGTGTAAGTGAAGATCAGTTGCAGGATCACCACGGCAACGATCCCGAGCGGCAAGTACGGGTTGCCCATATGCGCCCTGACGTCGAGCGACGAGTCGAGCAGATAGCGGCTGTTCAAGAGATAGAAGACCTGGCCGATTGTGATGGCATTGACGGCGACCGTCCGCGCCAATCCGTCCGAAGCGCCCTGGGCCTTCATCCAGAAGAATGCCAGCAAGGTGTAGGCAAGGAGCGCCAAGCCGACAAAGACGATCCGCCAAATCCCGAATCCTGTGACGATCGGGCGGTCCACCGCGCGCGGCGGCCGCTTCATCACATCGATCTCGTGCGGCTCGAAGGAGATGACCAGGCCAAGCGCGACCGAAGTCACCATATTGACCCAAAGGACTTGCGGGGCGGTGATCGGCATGGTGAAGCCGAGAAAGATGGCCGACGCAATCACCATTGCCTGCGCGACGTTGGTCGGCAACAGGAAAAGCATGGCCTTCTCGATGTTGTTGTAGACCGTGCGCCCCTCCTTCACTGCTGCCGAGATCGAGGCGAAGTTGTCGTCGGCCAGAATCATCCCGGCGGCCTCCTTCGTCACCTCGGTGCCTTTGATACCCATGGCAACGCCGATGTCGGCTTTCTTGAGCGAAGGCGCGTCGTTTACGCCATCGCCTGTCATCGCCACGATTTGGTTATTGGCCTGGATGGCCTTCACAAGGCGCAGCTTGTGTTCAGGGCTGGCACGCGCGAAGACATCAACAGTGCGAACGCGTTCCTGCAACGTCGCGGTGTCCATACCCTCGATTTCGGTGCCCGTGATCGCCGTCTTCCCGTCGCCGAGACCGAGCATCTTGGCGATGGCCGCGGCGGTGATCTTGTGATCGCCCGTGATCATGGTGACCCGGATGCCACCGCCATGGCACTCCTTCACAGCCTCGATGGCCTCTTTGCGCGGCGGATCGAGCAAGCCGACCAGGCCGAGCAAGACGAGCGTCCGTGGCAAGTCGGCCGCGGTGAGACTGCCGGCCTTCACATTCGGATTCTCGAGCCACGCCAGCGCCAGCACACGTTCGCCTTGAGCCGCAAGTCCGTCTGATTGTTTCAAGAAGTGCTCGCGGTCGAGGGGCCTCGGCGGGCCGTCGGCGGTCTGCTGGCGATCGCAGTGATCGAGGATCACTTCCGGGGCGCCCTTGACCAGCAGCACCTGCTCGCCGCTCGCAGCCTCATGGAGCGTCGCCATGAACTTGTGCTCGGATTCGAAGGGAATGGCATCGATACGTGGAGCTGCCGCCTGCTCTGCCTGCCGATCCATACCGAGCTTGGCCGCGAACGGATAGAGCGCCCCTTCCGTCGGATCGCCCTCCACTTTCCAGCGGCCTTCCTCCAGAAACAGCTCCGCATCGTTGCAGAGCATTGAGACCCGCCCCATGAGCGCGAGTACCGGCTCCCTGCCCGCGGCCTCTCCGTCCTTTCTGATCTCCCCCTTCGGCGAATAACCGTCGCCCGTAATTTGATATGCTGACTCAGCCGTAACGGCGGACACCACCATCATTTCCATGAGCGTCAGCGTGCCCGTCTTGTCCGAGCAGATCCGCGACACCGATCCAAGCGTCTCGACCGCGGGCAATCGCCGGATGATGGCGTTGCGCTGCGCCATGCGCTGCACGCCGATGGCCAGGGTAATCGTGATGAGCGCGGGTAGTCCCTCCGGAATAAGCGATACCGCGATGCCGACAACGGCCTGGAACAGCTCCACAAAGTCCATACCCTTCACCCACTTCCCGTAGGCGAATATCAGGACGCTGATCACCCCGATCGCAGCGGTGATGGCGTAGCCGAATTTCTTGACCTGGCGCAGCAACGGAGTCTCGAGCGCACTGACATTGGCGAGCAGCTGGTTGATGCGGCCGAGCTCGGTCTCGCTGCCGGTCGAGACGACCACTCCGGTCGCGCGACCGGACGTGACCATGGTGCCGGAAAACGCCATGCTCTCGCGATCCCCGACCGTTGCGTTCACAGGTACTGCATCGACACTCTTTTCCGCCGGTACCGATTCGCCAGTGAGGGCGGCCTCTTCGGTCCGCAGGTTCTTTGTCTCGATGAGCCGCAGGTCTGCAGGAATCTTGTCACCCGACTCCAGGAGCACGACGTCGCCCGGAACAAGTTGCTCCGCAGCAATCATGCGGCTCTCGCCACCGCGCAACGTCCGCGCCTCCGCGGACAGCATGTTGCGGATGGAGTCCAGTGCCTTCTCGGCCCTGCCCTCCTGAATGAACCCGAGCAGCGCGTTGAGAATGACCACAGCAAAAATGATTGCCGCATCAACCCAAAGGTTCAGCATCAACTTGGTGAATCCCGCGGCGAGCAGCACGTAGACCAGGATGTTGTTGAACTGCGCGAGAAACCGGGCAAACGGTCCCTCCTTCCTGCCTTCCGGCAGACGGTTTGGCCCGTATTTCCGAAGGCGGACCGCGGCCTCAGCCGGATCGAGACCTGTCTCCCGGCTGGTGCCGAGTCGCTCCACGACCTCTTGTTGAGATATCGCGTGCCAGGCAACAATATCGCTGACCGGGTTCGCATTCACTGCTGTGCTCATGCATCTGCAAGGAAGAAAAGCTTGCGACCTGGAATTCCAGAAACCGATCGTCCAAGGCTGGCAGTCGGCACCAAATCCGGTACGATCGCATTCAAGTACGCGTCGGTGAGCGCGAGCATCATCGCACCGTCCCTCGCCAAATACAACTCAAGGAGCAATTGTCCCCCAGGCTGACGACCGGGGTCGATACAGCCGACAGCACGCGAGCGGATACCGAGCGATATCGGGTGCAACGCGTCGACGAACTTCTCGTTCGTAAGATCCGAAGACCCCACGATGCAACGAACGCTCACCAAGGCAACGTATCTAGCCGTGTAGTGAGCTTTCTACCTCTCGCTTGCATCGCAGCTCGCCGAGCTTCTTGGTCGATTGACACGCCTTGACACGTCAGCAACGCTTACCTAGCGCCAACGCGCTCGGTTCGCATCACCCTCGCCTTCCTCTCGTTGTGCTGCACGAGAGCGAGACAGTATTCCGCAACGCGCGCCGCTCGACCTATCTGCCGGTTCCATCATTTAGCTGGATGGTGATCACATCCATCGGTCGCCAGTACGTATCAAAGCCATCGCTGTAGTCTTGGCGAACCGTGCCTATGTTGAGTTTGCACTGGCCCGTCTGCCGAAAGATCGGCCGCACAAGTCCATCTTCCACCCAGGCGCACACGTGCTTGCCAAGGCGGATTGCACCTAACGAACGATCGTAGACAAGGCCAGCAACTCTAATCTTGTAGCTGTTGTATGGTTTGCATTCGGACGCTGCCCAATCTCCATTAACGTATTTATCGCATAAGGTCGCTGATACCCACGCGCGATTTAGATCAGGGTTGGAACGGAATTCCAGGAAGGCTGCGCCGTTTGGCGTGCGCCAGACACTAGGAACTTTCGCAACAAAAACGGATTTGGAATGCGCCGTCACAGGTACGGCCAGCAGGAAAATCGTCGACAGTAACACAACCACTGTCTTCATTCTTGCCTCCTCTTGCATGTGCTCAACGTCGAATGTTCGCAGCAGTGTGCACCGGAGAAAAATAAACTCACCGTTTGTATTCGCCGATGTGTGTCGATTTTCGTTCGATCCGAAAATCCTTTCGTTGTCGGTCCCGACAATGAGAGTGTCGCGCGGAGAGAAGTCCGAACCGTATCCGAGATCAAGACTGTAGACAACGTAAGTTCACCGCGCGTAACAATCGCGCGACGGTGCAGTCTGACGTGTTCTCGATCGTCCCGTTGGTCGCTTATAGTTGGTGGTGACCGGCGCAACTTTGCGACCGCTATCGACCGTAAGGAGCAGCACCCTGACGGAGCTTTCTCGACGCGATTGGCTGCTGATCAGTGCGGCCGCAACCAGCAGTCTTTTGTATCCAGCCATGGCCAATGCATCGAAACAAGATCGAATTCGCCTCTCCTTGAATGAAAATCCGTTCGGTCCCTCGCCCCGGGCGGTGGAGGCGATCAAGGCCCACCTGACCGGTCTCAGCCGCTATACCGGCGACGAACTCACCGAGCTGACGCGGACGATTGCCGCGCACGAGAATGTTGCTGCCGAGCAGGTCGTACTCGGCGAGATTCTCGACGTGCTCGGCCTGTATCTGTCGGCCCGCGGCGGTACGGGCGGCGAGTTCATCTATTCCGAGCCCGGCTATACTGCGCTGGTCGATGCCGTCTCGCCCGCCGGCGGCATCGTGGTCGGCGTTCCCCTCAACGACCGACTCGAGAACGACCTTCCCGCCATCGCCGGCAAGGTCAATGGACGGACACGCGCAGTCTATCTCGTCAATCCGCATAATCCGAGCGGCACGGTGAGCGAGGCGGCGCAGTTCATCGAATTCGTGCACGATCTCTCCAAGCGCACGCTCGTCATCGTCGATGAGGCCTATCTCGAATTCACGCCGGATTTCGAGAAGCGAACCGTCGCCGGCCTCGTTCGCAACGGCGATCAGGTCGCCGTCTTCAGGACATTCGCGAAAATCTACGGGCTCGCCAGCCTTGCCATCGGCTACACGCTGGCGCCCGCCGAGTTGGCCAAGTCGGTGAAGCAGCTCGGCATCGGCGCATTTTTCGGCCTCAATCGGCTCAGCCTCGTCGCCGCGAACGCCAGTCTGAAAGATGCAGACTATGTGCCGTCAGTTCGCGCGAAGGTCACGGTCGAGCGCGATGCCTGGTACGAGCTGTTCCGGCAACGAAAGGTTCGCTTCACGGAATCGCAGGGCAATTTCGTGTTCTTCAACTCCGGCCGGCCGCAACAAGCCATTGCGTCCGCGCTCGCAGCACAAGGCATCGACATCGGTCGTAGTTATCCACCGCTCGATACCTGGGTGCGCATTTCGATCGGCCTGCCGGAGGAAAACGCGATCGCCCGGCGGGCTGTCGCGGACCTGTTGCGCGCGACCTGAGCCGCGCCGTTACGACGGCGGCCTATGCTCACTCACATATTTGATGTTCTGAAAGGCCTGCAGCCCTTCGACCCCGCCTTCCGAGCCGACGCCGCTGTCCTTGTAGCCCCCGAACGGCGTCTCCGGTAGCGATGCCTGCCAGTGGTTCACGATGACGTTGCCGGCCTCGATGCCGTCGATCATGGCGCCGGCATTGCGCATGCCGTTGGTCATCACATAAGACGCAAGTCCGAACGGAAGCCGGTTGCAGAGACGGATGGCGTCTTCCGCCGTGTCGAACGCAGTTGTCGCGGCGATCGGGCCGAACGGCTCCACGTTCGAGACCAGGCAATCCTCATCGACATTCGCGATCAAGGTCGGGCTGTAGAAGCAGCCTTTGCCTCCGATCCGCTTGCCGCCGACCGGAACCGCGATCTGTCGCGAGCGGGCATCATCCAGGAAACGGTCCATCGCCTCCAACCGGCGGGCATTGGCCAGCGGGCCCATTCTCGTCGCCGGATCGAGGCCGTTTCCGACCTTGATGGCTCTTGCGAGCTCGGCGAAACGCGCGACAAAGCGATCGTGGATCGCGCGATGCACGTAGAACCGCGTCGGTGACGTGCACACTTGCCCCGCATTGCGGTATTTCGCCGTTACCGCGGAGAGTGCCACGGCCTCGGGATCGACATCTTCGAAAATCACCACGGGTGCGTGACCGCCGAGTTCCAGGGTCATTCGCTTCATGCCCTGCACCGCCAGCGATGCGAGCTGTTTCCCGACCGAGGTCGAGCCCGTGAAGGTGATGCCGCGAATGATCGGAGAGCCGATCAATTTCGCCGATATCTCCGCGGGATTGCCGAACACGACGTTCAGCACCCCATCCGGCAGACCGCTCTCCTGCAGCAGTGCGGCAATGGCAAGTGCGGTCGCCGGCGTTTCTTCCGACGCCTTGATGATCACGGAGCAACCAGCGGCGAGCGCACCGCTGATCTTCCGCGACGGCGTAATTGCCGGCGCATTCCAGGACGCGAAAGCGGCGATGGGACCGATCGGTTCGCGCAAAGCGAACTGCATGGCCCCTCGCGTTCGCGGCGGAATGACCCGCCCGTAGGCGCGTCGCCCCTCCTCTGCATTCCAGCTGAAGATTCCCGCGGCCTGCTCGACTTCGGCCTTTGCTTCGGCGATCGGTTTGCCGAGCTCCAGCGTGATCAGCGTCGCGATCTGGTCCCGCCGCTCGAGCATCAGGGCGGACGCGTGCTGCAACACCCGCGCCCGCTCGACCGGAGACGTGCGCCGCCACCGCTCGAAACCTGCGGCCGCGGCATCCAAGGCTTCGTCCAGATCGGCCACGGTCGCATGCGGGAGCTCGGCGAGGACACCTCCCGTCGCCGGATCGTAGACCGGCTCACCCTTTCGCGCGTCAAGGCCGATCCATCGGCCGCCGACGAACAGCCTCAGTTCAGGATAGTCCACTGCCATACGGACGCTCTCGTGCTTGCGTGTTGACCGGGAGTGACCTCATTTCTCCGTGAGCAGGGGGCAGTTACCGTCCTTCAAGGAACGAAACGCCTTGTCGCCCGAAACGGTGGCGAGGACCTTGTAGTAGTCCCACGGATACTTCGAATCCGACGGTTGCTTCACCTGCAGAAGGTACATGTCGCGCAGCACACGGCCATCCTCGCGGATGGTGCCGTTCACCGTGTAGAAATCGTTGATGGGCGTCTTGCGCATCTGTTGTGCGACGACCGTTCCTTCATCGCTCTTGGTTGCCTCCACTGCCTTGAGGTAATGCGTCACGGCACCGTAGACGGCGGCCTGAAGGCTGCCGGGCGCCTTGCCATTGAAGCGCTCCATGAAGCGCTTGCTCCATGCGCGGGTCTTGTCGTTGAGGTCCCAATAGAAGCTGTCGGCAAACATCAGGCCCTTGGCGCTGTTGAGACCGAGGGCGTGAATGTCGGGAAGGTTCACGAGCAAGGCCGCGATATTCTGGCCGCCATCGGTCAGACCGAACTCATTGGCCTGCTTGAGCGAGTTCATCATGTCTGCTCCCGCATTTGCGAGGCCGACCATCTGGGCCTTCGATGCCTGCGCCTGCAGCAGGTACGAGGAGAAGTCGGACGTATTGAGCGGGGCTCGGGCCGACCCGAGCACCTGGCCCCCGTTCGCGGTGACCACCTTGGCCGCCTCCGCTTCCAAGGCATGCCCGAAACTGTAGTCTGCGGTCAGGAAGTACCAGCTCTTCAGACCCCTATGCACCAGCGGTGCGGTCGCGACATTGGCAAGTGCGTAGTTGTCATACGCCCAATGGATGCCGACCGGTGAGCAGGCCTTGCCCGTGAGGTCGGGCGTCCCGGGGCCGGTCGCCAGCAGGACCTTGTTCTTGTCGCGCGAGAGCTGCTGAACAGCGAGCGCGACCGCCGAGGACACGACCTCGGTAATGGTGTCGACTCCCTCGGTGTCGTACCAGCGCCGTGCAATGCCGAGCCCGATGTCCGCCTTGTTCTGATGGTCGGCAGACACGACCTCGACCGGAACGCCCGCGACCTTGCCGCCGAAATCCTCAACCGCCATTTTCGCGGCAAGCACCGCACCTGCGCCGACATTGTCGGCGTACGGACCCGACATGTCCGTGAGCACGCCGATTTTCACGACTCCGCCCGAAATCTCGGCCGCAGCCGGCGTGGCCGCCAGAGCAGCCGACACAGCCAGCACGATGGAACGAAGATTCATTTGCCCTTGTCCTCCCCTTTAGTTGAAAATTGCAATTACCGTTTGCCGGCCGTCCGGCTGATCTCCTCGAGCACCGGCAGCAGGTAACCAATGAACGCCTGAGGGTCCTCGCTCATCGGAAAATGGCCGAGGCCTTTCATGATGGTGGCTTGGGCACCCTTCACGCTTGCAGCAACAGCCATCGTTTCCTCGGGCGTGCACGAATAGTCGTACTCGCCGGAAAGCAGGAACAGCGGACAACGCGCTGTATCGATCTGCGCGACGCGCTGGCGGATGTCGCCATCAATCTTGTAGAAATGCAGGTCGCCCTTGAAGACACCGGGACCACCCTGCATGTAGTGCCACAGCGTTTCCCAACGCTCCTTGACCGGCGCCTTCGGTCCGACCAGGCCGGAGACGATCGCCGCGCACACTTCGCCGCCATGCACATCGGGCCGGTGCAGGAAGTTGAGATCATAGTAGGGGTCGACGTGAGCGCCCGCCTGCAGACCGATAATCGCGCGGAAGCGATCGGGGTGCTCCAGCGCCAGATGCAGCACGATGCGTCCGCCGATCGAGCATCCCATCACGATGGGCTTGTCCAGCTCGAGCGCCTGCATGATCTCGAGGATCATCGTGGTGTATTGCTGCGAAGTGAGCTGATATTCCTCGTCGTGCCAACCCGCGGGCGGTGACGACTTCCCGTGCCAGGGCATATCGAAAGCGATCACCCGATGACGGGCAATGATGTCCTTGTGATTCATCAGCGCCCGATATTGCCGGCCATCCGAACCGGCCGTGTGCAGGCACAATAGCGGCACGCCCTGCCCGGCCTCCTCGACATAAAGGCGGTGCGGCCGGCCCAGCAGTTGAAGATTCATGTAGCGGCCGACGATCGGTTCAAAGCTCGCGCTCATGCTGCAACTCCCGCCCGCAGCTTGGCGAGGCTTTCCTTGAAGTAACGAAGGTTCGCCATGAAGATTTGGAGGTTTCCCTCAGCCTTCAGGACGCGGCGCTTGATCAGCGCCATCAGGTCATGCGAACCGGGCTGCGGATCAGCCTGCCAGAACCTCGCCCACTCCTCCTGCGGCGCGCGCAGCGCGAACGACCACGACGGCATCACGAACGGCCCTCGCGTCACCGACGAAACCTGTCCTTCCACGATGTTTACCAGCCACTGCGTCGAGCCGACCTCGAGCAGGAAGTTGGTCGAGAGGAAACGGCCGCGGCGAACCAGGCCGGCGTCGGCGTTTACACGCTCTTTCAATTGCTCAATCATCACGATCTCCCTGTTGTGCGAGTTGCACCAGCGCGTCGATCGCGAGGACACCCTCTCCTTTTGGACGGACGATGAGGGGATTGATTTCTGCGTCGATCACGCCGCGCTCGCTATATTCGGCAAGTTTCGAGAATGCGACAATAGCGCGGGCCAGTGTCTCCAGATCACCGACCGGCCGGTTGCGAAAGCCCTGGAAGATGCGGGAGATGCTCAGCTCCTCGATCATCTCGCGCGCGCCAGCGAGGTCGACCGGCGCAAGGCGAATGCTGCGATCGCGATAGATCTCCGTGTAAATGCCGCCGGCTGCGAGCAGCACGATCGGCCCAGCGTCCGGGTCACGCCGATACCCGAGCAAGACCTCGCCGAGACCCGAGGTCATGGGCTGGACGAGGACATGGCGCAGCGCAATCCCGGGGCAGTTCGCGGCCACAGAGGCGGCGATGCGCAGGATCGCGGCCTTGAGCTCCTCCGCGTTGGTCACGTTGAGCGCGACGCCGCCGACATTCGTCTTGTGTGCGATCTCTGCGGAGAGCGCCTTGACCGCGACGGGATAGGAGAACGGCAGATCCAGCTTCGATCCGTCAGCCGGAAGCGACACGCTCGGCGCATGGTCTATTCCGAGGCCTGCGAGCAGCACATAGGCTTCGAGTTCGTCGAGCTGTCGCGTGCCGGACGAGAGTGGAGCGGCCGGCGGCGCCGGGCGCGGCCTGCGCCTCTTGTAGGCTGCCGCGATCGCGTCGGCGCATGCTTCCGGAGTCCTGAAGTTCGGCACATCGGCTTGCCCAAGCAGACGTAATGCGTCCGGCGCATCCGGCACCAGGAATGCGGCAAGCGGCTTTCCGGATGCCGCGCTGTCGATCACGGGCCTTACCGCGAGCTCGGGCTGAAACCGCGCCGAAGATCCCGTGACCGCGACCACCATGTCGAATTCAGGTGCCGCCAGCATCGCCTCGAGCGAAGCCTTCATGACGTCATAGCGCGTTCCGGCAAGCGTCAGATCGACGATCCGCTCGTGCTGCACGGCGACGCCCGCAGCGCCAATGGCGGCGAAGGTCTCTTTCGAAGGTGTGACGACCTCAATTCCCCTGCCCGCCAGACCGTCCACCACCATCGCCGCGCCGCCACCGGTGGTGGTGAGGATGCCGACCCGAGGGCTTCGGCCCGTGGTTGCGCCGAGGGCAACGCGTTCGAGCAACGGCAACACTTCGAGCAGCGTTTCGAAATTCTCGACCCGCGCGATGCCGCAATCGGCCAGGAAAGCGTCGGCGACGTCATCCTCGCCGGCGAGCGCGCCGGTATGCGACAGCGCCAATTCCGCCGCCACTGGCGAACGCCCGAGCGTGTAGGCTGCGATCGGCTTGCCGCGCGCCGCCGCGCCGAGCGCGAATTCTCTGAGATCGTCGGCGTGCCGCAGGCTTTCGAGAAACAGCATGTAGCTGGTGATCTTGGGATCATCGAGCGTCGCCGCGCATATCTCGCCGAGACTGAGGTCGATTTCGTTGCCGACCGACACCAGGCCCGCAAAGCCTACGCCGCGTGCCTTGCCGCGCGATATCAATCCGCCAAGCATGCTGCCGCTGTGGGAGGCGACGAAGGTGCCGCCAACCGGAAGATCCGGCTCCGCAAAGGCGGCGTTGGCTGTGAGGATCGTGCGGTGGTGCAGGTTGATGGCGCCAAGGCTCGACGGCCCCAGGATGCGCAGCCGCGAATCCCTGCACAGCGATTTGAGGCGCGCGACCCGCGCAGGTCCCGCATTGCGATCTTCGGAGAATCCTGTCGCCAGGATCGTCGCCACGGGCACACCCAGGCGCGCGCATTCCTCGACCGCCTGCAGGGCCTGCTCCGTCGGCGTCAGGATGAAGGCATGATCCGGGACGGCGGGCAGCTCGGACAATGACGGCCATGCCTGCTCGCCCGCGATTTGCGCGCGACGAGGATTGATAGGATAGATCGTGCCTTCGTATCCAGCCTGCCTCAGATAGCGCAGCGGCCGCGACGACGTCTTGGTGCTGTCGTCGGAGGCGCCGATCAGCGCGATGCTTCTGGGCGCGAGCAGCGGTTGAACGAAGCCGGTGTCCGCCATCGCCCTACTCGGCCGCGCGAACCTGGACGCCGCGCTGATCGAAACGCCGCTCGAAGACATCCTCGGCAATCCGGTTCTTGAGGATCTCGATCGAGCCGCCGGCGATCATCCAGCCGCGCGTGCGCCGCATGCAGTACTCCGCCAACCCTTCCGTGCTGTAGCCGAGACCGCCCATGATCTGCACCGCTTCGTTGGCGGCATCGAAACCCGCCTGATTGCAGGCCAGCTTCGCCATGGCGGTGTGGTACGCCGAGGGCAAGCCTTCCTTGACGCTGGCAGCGCGGTAGAGCAGCAATTGCGCGGAATCGAGCTTGGTCGCCATGTCCGCAAACTTCCACTGCAGGCCCTGGAATTCGCACAACAGCCGTCCGAACTGGCGGCGCACCAGCGCGTGTTCCCGCGCCAGATTGAAGGCATAGCGGCCAAGCGCGAGCGAGCGCGACGAATTGCCGAGCCGTTCAACGTTGAAGCCCGATATCTGCTTCTTGAAGCCGCCGGGGCCGAGCAGAACGTTGCTCTTGTGAACCCGGCAGTTCTCGAAATACAGCGGGCTCCACTCTTCTCCGCTCATGAACGAGGACGCCTTGCCGACCGTGAAACCCGGCGTTCCACGCTCCACCAGCACTGAGCCGATGCCTCCGACGCCTGGCCCGAAGCGCAGGTAGACCAGGAACAGGTTGGCATCCGGGCTGTGGGTTCCGAACACCTTGCTACCGTCGATCACATAGTGATCGCCATCGGCCTTTGCGGCGGTCTTCATCTCGGTCGCGGCGGAACCTGCGTCCGGCTCGCTCATGCCGAGGCTGATAACGGCCCGGCCTCCGAGCAGGTCGGGCAGATAGCGGGCCTTCTGCTCGGCGCTGGCATATTCCACGAAGGTGCGGATCGGCCCGAAATTGCCGGCCTGTACCACATCGGCGCTGCGGGGACAGACGGAGGCAATCTGTTCGATCGCGATCACGGAATCCAAGAGCGTTCCACCCTGACCGCCGTCTGCCGGGTCAAAGGCGATGCCGAGCAGCCCCTGATCCGCCAGCAGCCGCGCCACATCGAACGGAAACCGCGGGTCATGCGCGCGGGCAAGCGCGCCCTCGGTAAGATTGCCCTCGGCAAAACGGCGCACCGAGTCCGCGAACATCTGCTGCTCTTCTGAGAGACTGAAATCCATCTGCACCGGGCCAGGAAGAACGATACTGACGCCTGTTTTCCAGCCAAAGCATTGCCCGGCAACTGAACATAGATTATAAGGTCATGATATTTTGTTATGGCCACAAATGCTCCCGCCGCTCAATCCGCTGCACGTGTTTGAAGTAACGGCCCGCCTGCAAAGTTTCACCCGGGCGGCGGAAGATTTGCGCGTGTCGCAACCTGCCGTGAGCCGCCAGATCCAGACGCTGGAGAATTTTTTCGGCTTTCGGCTGTTTGAGCGCGACAAGCTCGGCATCAGGCTGACGCCGGAGGGCGAGGAGCTGCAGCGTCAGATTTCGCCGGCGTTTCGCGTTATCGAAACAGTCACGCAGCGGCTGGTCGCGAGCGGAAAATCGGAGCCGTTGCGACTGCGGGTCTACACGACCTTCGCGGCAAAATGGCTGATTGAGCGTTTGCCTTCATTCTACGCCGCCTATCCCGGCATTAGGCTCAGCATCAGCAATGCGGTGGCGCCGGTCGATTTCGAGAAGGAGAAGGTCGACCTCGCAATCCAGTTCGGCGGCGGCAAATGGCCGGGCGTTGAAAGCGAGCTGCTGTTCCGCGACCTTCTGCAGCCGGTTTGCAGCCCCACCTTGCGGCGCAAGGCGAACCTGCATTCGATCGACGACCTGAAGCGGGTGCCGATGCTGCACTCGCATTATCGGCGGACAGACTGGGCGGACTGGCTGATGGCCTGCAATCGTCTCGATCTCTTGAATGACGCAGGCATCTCGTTTCCGAGCTCGGTGCTGACCTATCAGGCCGCGACCGAAGGGGTCGGCGTGGCGATAGGACAGCTCCACCTCCTCCGCAACGAATTGCGCGACGGCTCGCTCGTGACGCTGTTCGAACAACCGCTCGAACGCCCGTTGGCGCACTATGCGGTCTGGCCGAAAAACCGCCCCCTGCCGAAAAAGGCGCGCAGCTTTCTCGCCTGGCTGAGAAGCCGCATGAGCGATTTTCAGCGGTAGCCCGCCGGGTCTCTCAATGCGCGATCAACAATGGAACGGTCGCGTCCCGCAACAGGGCGCGGGTCACGCCGCCGAAGATCATCTGGGTCGCTCGCGCGTGGCTGTAAGCACCGACCACGATCAGGTCGCCGGTGTGGCGGCCGGCAAAACCAAGGATGGCATCGGCGACCGAAGCGCCGTTGGAGTGGATCCGCTCAACGGTCACCTTTACGCCATGGCGAGACAGATACAGCCCGACATCGGCGCCGGGCTCTTCGCCATGCCGGGCATTCTTGTGCGAATCCACCAGGAGAACAGTCACCGACTGCGCGGCTGCAAGCAGCGGAAGAGCATCCTTGATGGCACGGCGCGCCTCACGGCTGGCGTTCCAGGCGACCACGATGTGCTCGGCCGCGGTGCCACTCCAATGCTCAGGCAACAGGAGAATGGGTACACCGGTCGCAAGCAGCAGGGATTCCGCCGACCACTCCTGCGGCAGGCCGCCTGACCGTGGACTGCCGACGATCACCAGATCGGAATGCAGCGCGTTCAGGGCGGACGCCTCATTGGCTTCACCGGGAGGGATGCAACGAAACTCGCAACTGATGTCCTCGCGGGTGGAGACAGTCGCGAAGCTTTGGCTCGCGGCCTTTGTCGCAGCCAGTTCGCTTGCCGTATGGCGCTGAATGAGTTCGCGAACCGCGGCCTGCCCTCGGACGAAGGATTCGGACGGATTGCCGTCCCAGCCGAATGGCACCACGAAGATCCCGACCAGATGGGCGCGGTGACGGAATGCGAGTTTGACGGCATAGTCGGCACGCGCCTCGCCGGCAGGCGACGGATCGAAGAAGACGGCTATCGTTCTCAGCGGCACGGAAAACTCCCCAGCGAATTGTTGAAAACACGTAGCGCGCAGCAAGACGACAGCGATTGACGTGGATCAATCGCACCGGGTTGAACGCCGGGAGCAGCCGATCACCAATTCTAACTGACGTCACCCGCAACCGTCCCCGCTTCAATCTTGCCAGGGAGGCGTTCTCTCGTCGCGCTCATGGAGGAGGTCCAGCGCTTCTCGAACTTCGTCGTCTTCCAGACAATCGAGAACCCTGCTTCCCTCCTCTGCCTGCTGTTTTTTGGTCTGGAGACTTTTTGGGGTACCGATCCCGGGTTCGGTGGTAACCACGTTCTTCTTGTCGGCCATGGACCTGTCCTCGGTGATCAGAAAGCGAGCGCGCCGTCTCGCTGCGCAATTGGACAGAGCATGGGGCATTCGCGGCGGTGCGGGTTGAGCGAAATCAACTTTGTCGCGCGCATTGATGTGCCGGTCGCTCGGAACCTACTTGGAACACGGCTCACGGGACCGGCGTTCGGCAGAATTTGCGTTACGTCAACAGCCCGCGGATGCGGCGGTGCAAGATTGCAGACAAGCTCTGCAACCAAAGGCACTGACCGATGCAAGATCAAATCGAAGAGATCAAAGGAGGCGCGCAAGCCGGCGATGCGTCTCATTCGCCCGCGCCTGCGCCCGCCTCGCATCTGCCTGTGCCGGTCCGCCCAAGCGGCAAACGGCGCGGTTTGCGGATCACGGTGGCGCTCCTCCTCGCTGCGCTCGGCGCCGGTGGCGGCGGCTATTACATCTGGAAGCAAATGCATCCGCCGCTGCCTGTCGGCATCAGCGTCGGCAACGGCCGTATCGAAGCCGATGAAATCGACATCAGCACCAAATATGCCGGACGCGTGTACGAGCTACTCGCCGATATCGGCGACATGGTTGCGCCCGGACAGATCGTGGCGCGGATGGATACCCGCGATCTCGAGCAATCGCTTTCTAAGTCGGTTGCGCAGGGCCGGCAGGCGCAGCGCGCCATCGAGGAAGCCGAGGCCGTGCTGACCCAGCAGCAGGCGCAGAAGACCCTCGCCGAGCAGGAAAACCAACGGACGGAATACCTCCATAAGAACGGCTGGGCGACCAAGGAATTGCTGGACCAGCGCAAGCAGCAGCTCGACGCGGCCACCGGCGCGCTCGCTGCGGCGCAGGCAAGGGTGCTCGAATCCCAACATGCGCTGGAGGCCGCCCAGCACGATGCCGGTCTCTACAGGGTGCAGATCGCCGACAACACTCTGGTGGCGCCGAAGGCGGGCCGGATCCAGTACCGCCTTACCAATATCGGCGAAGTCCTCGCGGCCGGCGGCAAGGTCTTCACGATGCTGGATCTGACCTATGTCTACATGGACCTCTATTTGCCGACGACGGAAGCCGGCAAGGTGAAGGTCGGCGCTGACGCACGCATCGTTCTCGACGCCTACCCCGATCATCCGATCCCCGCGAAGGTCTCGTTCGTCGCGAGCCAGGCGCAGTTCACGCCCAAGACGGTCGAGACCAAGACCGAGCGCGACAAGCTGATGTTCCGCATTCGGGTCCGCATCGACGCGGAACGCCTGCTTGCGCATGCGGACGCGGTCAGAAGTGGCCTTCCCGGTGTCGCCTATGTCCGCCGGGATTCCGCGGTTGCATGGCCGACGACGCTGCAGGCTGAGCCATGAACGGCAGCGACGATCCGGTCGCCGTCGTTCGAGCCCTCTCCCATCGTTACGGTTCGGTGACGGCGCTCGACTGCATATCGGCCGACATTCCCGCCGGACGCCTGGTTGGCCTGATCGGACCCGACGGCGTCGGCAAATCCTCCCTGCTCGCGATCCTCGCCGGCGCGCGGAAGATCCAGGAGGGTGCGGTCGCCGTGCTCGGCACCGACATCTCCAAGGCCGCCGAGCGCGCCCTGATCTGTCCGCGCATCGCCTACATGCCGCAAGGGCTGGGCAAGAATCTCTATCCCGACCTGAGCGTTAAGGAGAATGTCGAGTTCTTCGCCCGGCTGTTCGAGCAGTCGCGCAAGGAGCGCGAGTGGCGCATCAATGAGCTCCTGGAAAGCACCGGGCTTGCGCCGTTCGCCGACCGGCCGGCCAGCAAGCTGTCGGGCGGCATGCGGCAGAAGCTCGGGCTGTGCTGCTCGCTGATCCATGATCCCGATCTCCTGATCCTGGACGAGCCCACAACCGGCGTCGATCCGCTGTCGCGCCGCCAGTTCTGGGATCTCATCGACCGTATCAGGGGCCGCACGGCGAAAATGAGCGTGCTCGTCGCAACCGCCTATATGGAAGAGGCCGAGCGTTTCGACTGGCTGATGGCGATGAACGAGGGAAAGATTCTCGCGACCGGCTCGCCGTCCGACCTCAAACAGCAAACCGGCACCGACTCGATCGAAGACGCCTTCGTTGCCCTGCTCCCGCAGCGACAGCGTGCCGGCAACGAAAAGCCGATCGGTCCACCGCTCGACGGTCACGCCGAGCCCGTCATTGTCGCCAAGGACCTGACCTGCCGGTTCGGCGACTTCACCGCCGTCGACCGTGTGAATTTCACGATCCGCCGCGGCGAGATCTTTGGCTTTGTCGGCTCGAACGGATCGGGCAAGACGACCACGATGAAGATGCTCACCGGGCTGCTGCCGCCGTCCGAGGGCGAGGCGCTGATCTTCGGCGAAGTGCTGCGCGCCGGCGACCTCGAAGCACGCCGCCGCGTCGGCTACATGTCGCAATCCTTCTCCCTCTACGGGGAACTCACGGTCCGTCAGAACCTCGTCCTGCACGCGCGGCTGTTTCACCTGTCTCTGGCGTTTGCGGAGGCACGCATCGCGGAGCTGATCGAGAAATGCGACCTCGCCGACTATCTCGATGACCTCGCCTCTTCGCTCCCGCTCGGAATCAGGCAGCGGTTGTCGCTTGCGGTCGCCGTCGTCCATAAGCCGGACCTCTTGATCCTGGACGAGGCGACCTCCGGCGTCGACCCGTTGGCGCGCGACCAGTTCTGGCAGCTTCTGATCGACCTGTCGCGCAATCAAGGGATGACCATTTTCGTCTCGACGCATTTCATGAACGAGGCGGCGCGCTGTGATCGGCTGTCGCTGATGCACGAAGGACGCGTGCTTGCCTCCGACACGCCGGCCGGATTGATCAAGGCGAGAAACGCCAAGAGCCTGGAGGATGCGTTCATCAGCTTCCTCGAACGGGAAACGCCGGGCACGGCATCCACCGTGACTCTCGATCAGCCGCAAGCCGAACCGGACAAGACCGCCGGCCGCGAAAGCAGACGCTCCTTTTTCAGCTTTCGGCGGCTGTTCGCCTATACGATCCGCGAGGGGCTCGAGCTGATGCGCGATCGTATCCGGCTGATGTTCGCCTTGTTCGGCACTGCGCTCCTGATGATCGTGTTCGGCTTCGGCATTTCGGCCGACGTCAACAATCTCAGCTTTGCCGTGCTCGATCGCGACCAAACGCCCGAAAGCCGTGCCTATCTGTCGGAGCTGAGAGGATCGCCCTATTTCCTCGAAAAGCCTCCGCTGACCGACTATGCCGATCTCGATCGTCGCCTGAAGAACGGCGACATCTCGGCCAGCATCGAGATTCCTCCAAACTTCGGCCTCGACATCAAGCGCGGGCGGCCCGCCTACGTATCCGCGTGGATCGACGGCGCCATGCCGTTCCGCGCCGCAACCATTCGGGGTTACCTGCAGGGGATGCACCAGCTCTATCTGAGCGATCCCGTGCTGAACACGACGCAGGCGGCAAGGCCCCTTCCCGCCAATATCGAGGTCCGGTTCAAGTACAATCAGGATTTTGACAGCATCTACGCCATGGTGCCTTCGACCCTCGCGATGATGCTCGCGCTGTTCCCGGCCATCCTGATGGCGCTTGCGGTCGTTCGCGAGAAAGAGCTCGGCTCGATCACCAACCTTTACGTTACGCCGGTGACGCGGCTGGAATTCCTCGTCGGCAAACAGCTTCCTTACGTCGCCGTCGCGCTGATCAATTTCATTATCATGTTCGCGATGGCGGTCTTCATCTTCAACGTGCCGCTGAAGGGCAGCTTTGTGGCGCTGCTGGCCGGCACGGTCATCTACGTCTTCACGACGACCGGCTACGGCATGCTGATCTCGACCTTCTGCACGACCCAGATCGCCGCGCTGTTCGGCACCGCGATCCTCACCATCCTGCCAGCCCAGCAGTTCTCGGGCATGATGACGCCCGTCTCTTCGCTTTCCGGTTCGGCGCAGCTTATCGGCCTTTGCTTTCCGATGAGCTATTACCGCCCGATCAGCGTCGGCGCCTTCACCAAGGGCCTGGGCCTTGCCGATCTCGGTTCGAGCATCCTCATGCTGCTCGTCTTCGTCCCCGTGCTGACGGCGCTGAGCATGATGCTGCTCCCCAAGCAGGAGCGCTGAGACGATGCGCTCCCTCTCCAACATCGTCTGGCTCGGCACCAAGGAGCTGCGCAGCTTTTTCAGCGACTGGGTGCTGCTCGGGTTCGTGATCTACTCATTCTCGCTTGCCGTCATCAGCCAGGCGCAAAGCAATTCACAGGAAGTGTTTCATGCCTCGATCGGGCTGGTCGACGAAGACCATTCGGAATTGTCCCGCCGGATCACGCATGCGTTCCTGATGCCCTATTTCAAGGAGCCGGTGGCGATCGCGCAAGCCGATATCGAACATCTGATGGATACCGGCAAATACACTTTCGTCATCGATATTCCCCCCAACTTCCAACGCGACGTCTTGGCGGGCCGCCAGCCCGGACTGCAGATCAACGTCGACGCCACCGCGATGATCCAGGCCGGCCTGGGATCGGGCTACGCGCAACAGATCATCAATACCGAGATTGCTCAGTTCGTGTCGCAGGTGGAACGCGTGCCGGAATCGCCAGTCAACCTGGCGGTCAGGATCGCGTTCAATCCCAACGTGATGACGGCCTGGTTCTCCAGCGTCATGGGCATCATCTCGAGCGTCACCATGCTCGCGATCATCCTCGCCGGTGCAGCGTTGGTACGCGAGCGTGAGCATGGCACGATGGACCATCTCCTGGTGATGCCGCTGAGCCCGTTCGAGATCGCGATGTCGAAAATCTGGGCCAACGGGTTCGTCATTGCGGTCGCGGTCGGCCTGTCGCTCTATCTGGTGGTCCGCTTGCTGCTGCAGATCCCGATTGCCGGCTCGATCCCGCTCTTCATGTTTGGAGCGATCCTCTATCTGTTCTTCGCGACCGCGATCGGGCTGTTCCTGGGCACTGTTGCGCGGTCGATGCCGCAGCTCGGCCTGCTCTACATGCTGGTCGCCGTTCCCATGAACGTCCTGTCCGGCGGCGCCACGCCGCTGGAGAGCATGCCGCCCTGGCTTGCGACAGTGATGCAGGCGTCGCCCTCGACCCACTTCGTGTCCTTCGCGCAGGCGATCCTCTATCGCGGCGCCGGGCTCGATGTGGTGTGGCCGCAATTCCTTGCCGTCGCCGGCATCGCCTCGCTGTTCCTGGTGCTGTCGCTGCTGCGTTTCCGGTCCACGCTCAGCTCGGCCTCGAACTAGTCATAACGATCACGTTCACGTGCTCGGCCGCCGGCTTGATCTTCGTCAACATCGAACGAGCTTGTCTAATGATGATTGGTGCGACCGGAGGTCGAACATGCGCAAATTCATCATTTTTGCCGCGCTCGGCGCGGCCGCTTCAATTGCAGCATCACACGATGTGCGCGCGGCGGACGCGGTGCCGAAATTTGACATCGCCAAAATCTGCAAAGCAGAGACGGCTGAGACGGTAGGGATCGGAGAGACCCTGGCGTCCTGCACGAAGGCCGAAGAGCAGGCGCGGACGCAAGTGGCTGGGCAGTGGAGCAAGTTCACGGCGAAGGACAAGGCGGCATGCATCAGCGAGTCCAGCATCGACGGCGCGCCGAGCTATGTCGAGCTCCAGACCTGCCTCGAAATGGCCGCTGACGCGCATGCTACGACGGCAGCGCGAAAGTAGCCCGAAGCGCTATCGCCCCCTGAACCGCGGTTTCCGCCGTTCCAGGAAGGCCGCCACGCCCTCTTTGTGATCCTCGGTCACGTTTGCCAGCGCGAACTGATCGACATCCATATGGCTAGCCAGATCATCGAGCGCGTGCGCGAGGCGGTTGACCGTGAGCTTTGTCATGGCGACCGAGATCGGCGGCTGCGCCGCGATCTTTGTCGCAAGCGTCATGGCGGCCTCAAACGCCTTGCCGGGCTCGGCCACCTGCTCCACCAATCCCCATTCATAGGCCTCCGCGGCGGAGATGCGGTCGTCGGCGAGGATTACGGCCTGCTTGGTCCGTGCCGGTCCCATCAGATGCAGCATGCGCGGCACGCTCTGCCAGCTCATGTTCATGCCGAGCCCGATCTCGGGCACGCGCATATGGGCATCGCGCGCCATGACGCGGAAGTCGAGCGCAACCGCCAGCGCCACGCCACCGCCGATGCAAAAGCCCTCGATTGCGCCGATCGTGACCTGTTCCATGTCCTGCCAGGCCCGCGTCAGCCGCGGCCCCAGTTTCAGATGCCGGCGCAGCGTGCCGATGTCCATGGTGCGACGCGAACGGCCTTCGGCGTCCTTGAGATCGAAGCCGGCGCTGAAGGATTTTGCGCCGCCGGTGAGCACGACGACGGACGTCGCGCCGTCATCCTCGAAGCTGCGGGCCGCATCGGTGAGCTGGCGCAGCGCTTCCGGCGACAGCGCATTGATGCCGTCCCCGCGATCGAAGCGGACGACCGCGATCCGGCCTTCAGGGCCTAGGCCTTTTTCGATCTTTACGTATTCCGCCACGATTGCCTCCCTGTCATGGTCGAAATGCTAGCAGACTCTATGCCTCGACATCCCCCGGATTCTTCGCCTATCCTCGCCGCCATGAGCGATCATCATCACGACCACGATCATTCGGAACTGTCCGAGACCGAGCTGCGCGTGCGCGCGCTCGAAACGATCTTGACCGAGAAGGGCTATGTCGAGCCGGCCGCGCTCGACGCCATCATTCAGGCCTATGAGACCCGGATCGGCCCGCACAACGGTGCGCGGGTCGTCGCCAAAGCCTGGACAGATCCGTCGTTCAAGCAGGCGCTGCTGGAGGACGGCAGCAAGGCCGTCGGCACGCTCGGCCATGTCAGCCGCGTCGGCGACCATCTCGTCGTGGTCGAGAACACGCCGCAGCGCCACAACATGGTCGTGTGCACTTTGTGCTCCTGCTACCCCTGGGAAATGCTCGGCCTGCCGCCGGTCTGGTACAAGGCCGCGCCCTACCGTTCGCGCGCGGTGAAAGACCCGCGCGGCGTGCTCGCCGATTTCGGCGTGACGCTGCCGAAGGAGACCGAAATCCGGGTGTGGGACTCGACCGCCGAGACGCGCTTCCTGGTGCTGCCGATGCGGCCCGAAGGCACCGAGGGCTGGAGCGAGGCGCAGCTTGCGGACCTCGTGACACGCGATTCCATGATCGGCACCGGGTTCCCGAAGCGGCCGGGAGCGCCATCATGAACGGCGTGCACGACATGGGCGGCATGGACGGGTTCGGCAAGGTCGAGCCCGAGCCGAACGAGCCGATGTTCCATGCCGCATGGGAAGCGCGGGTGATGGCGATGGTGCGCGCGATGGGCGCGGCCGGCGCCTTCAACATCGACACCTCGCGCTATTATCGCGAAGCCTTGCCGCCGCACGTCTATCTTGCCAGTTCCTATTATAAGAAGTGGCTGCTCGGGCTCGAGGACCTTTTGCTGGACAAGGGGTTCATCGCAAAGGAGGACGTCGACACGGGCCATGCCGCGGAGCCGCCAAAGCCGCTCAAGCATGGCAAATTCGAGCTCGATGACGTCGAGCGCGTGATGGTACGCGGCAAGTTCGGCCGCGCGGCGCCGGCGCCCGCAAAGTTCAAGGCAGGCGACAGGGTGCGCGCGAAGAACATCCACCCCCTCACGCACACGCGGCTGCCCCGCTATGTGCGCGGCCATGTCGGCGTGGTCGAGCGCGACCATGGCTGTCACGTGTTTCCGGACTCCGCCGCAATGGAAGCCGGCGAGAACCCGCAGTGGCTCTACACCGTGGTGTTCGACGGGACCGAATTGTGGGGCCCGGAGTCCGATCCGACCGTCAAGATTTCGGTCGACGCCTTCGAGCCATATCTGGAGCGTGCCTGATGGACAGCGCCGCAGCCGCGCGCGGCACCGCCGCCGTCCCGAGCATCCCGCGCGACGATGAAGGCCCGGTGTTCCGCGAACCCTGGGAAGCGCAGGCCTTTGCGATGGCGCTAACGCTGCACGAGCGCGGCTTGTTCACCTGGAACGAATGGGCCGCAGCCCTCGCCGACCAGATCAAGCGCGCACAGGCGGAAGGCGATCCCGACACCGGCGAGACTTATTATCGCCACTGGCTCGCGACGCTGGAACATCTCGTCGCCGAAAAAGGCGTCGCTACCACCGAGACCCTGCACCGCTACCGCAACGCCTGGGACCACGCCGCCGACCGCACCCCGCACGGCAAACCGATCGAACTGCGGCCGGAGGATTTTGCGGGCTAACGCCCGGCCGCCGTGTATTCCCGCCATCCCCTCTCCCGCAGCGTACACGCCGGGCATTCGCCGCAGCCGTAGCCCCAGTCGTGCGGCGCGCCGCGGTCGCCGAGATAGCAGGTATGGGAATGCTCGCGGATCAGGTCGACCAGGCCGGTGCCGCCGAGTTCATGAGCGAGATTCCAGGTTTCGGCCTTGCTCAGCCACATCAGCGGCGTGTGCAGTTCGAAATCCTTGGCCATGCCGAGGCTGAGCGCCGACTGCAGTGCCTTGATGGTCTCGTTGCGGCAATCGGGATAACCGGAATAGTCAGTCTCGCACATGCCACCGATGATGTGGCGGATGCCGCGGCGGTAGGCCAGCGCGGCTGCGAAGGTGAGGAATACGAGGTTGCGGCCGGGCACGAAAGTATTGGGCAAGCCGTCCGCGCCCATCGCGATCGCGACGTCACGTGTTAGCGCGGTGTCGGAAATTTCGGCGAGCGTCGGGATTTCCAGCGTGTGACTCTCGCCCAGCTTTGAAGCCCAGTCCGGCCGCAGCGCCTTGATGCCGGAGATCAGCCCCTCCCGGCATTCGAGTTCGATCGCGTGGCGCTGCCCATAGGCAAAACCGAGCATTTCGACGCGCGCAAAATGCTTGAGCGCCCAGGCAAGGCAGGTGGTGGAATCCTGCCCGCCGGAGAACAGCACCAGCGCGGTTTCGGACGACAAATCTTCGCTCATGGCGCGCGCTTTAGCACCGCCAGCGATGGCGGCCAACCGGTGGAAATCGGCATATTTCAGCGTGTTCCGCTGGGATCGGCCGGTCGCTTACGGCATAAAGCGGGACAACCAGAATTCTGGTGGCCGCATGACCCCTTCCCGCGACATTTCACGCCTCATCGAGATCATGGCCGCCTTGCGCACGCCGGTGACCGGCTGACCCTGGGACGTCCAATATACATTTGGCAGTGCGCCCCCAATGAAAAAGCCGCCCGGAGGCGGCTGTCATCTGGACGATCAACTCGTCACGCCACTTTCGACTACGAGTGTCCTAAGTTGAATTCGGGAGTGTCCTGATCTGTTGACGAAGCCACGGTACGTCATCGAACGCAGCTTGCTCCGCCTCACGGGCGGATGCGAAAAGGCCGGATATCTCGGTCGGCGACCAGTAGACGCCTTCGTACTCGTCCCCCTGAATCTCAGCCTCGCCTCTGTATTCGTAGAACCCATCATGACGTGCAAGGATATAGATCCTCGCCTTGCCATCGGCTCGGTCAATCACCTTGATGCTTTTTGCATGCGTCCACATTGGCTTCCGGAAAGTTGGCGGCTTCTTCATATCATGCAACGCCTGCATGTGTGCTGTTTTAGTCCGTCCGTACCCCTCCCATTAGCGGCAGTGCATACGCTTGCGATTGAATCTCGCTATCGGGTCAACTAGTTGGATGAATTGCATGACAATAACACCCTCCCGCGACATTTCACGCCTCATCGAGATCATGGCCGCCTTGCGCACGCCGGTGACCGGCTGTCCCTGGGACCTCGAGCAGAACTTTGCGACCATCGCCCCTTACACGATCGAGGAAGCCCATGAGGTGGTGGATGCCATCACCCGCGGCGATCTCGACGATCTCAGGGAAGAACTCGGCGATCTGCTGCTGCAGGTCGTGTTCCACGCCCGCATGGCGGAGGAGCAGAACGCCTTTGCGTTCGGCGACGTTGTGGAGGCGATCACCAGGAAGATGATCCGGCGGCATCCGCACGTGTTCGCCGACAAGGACGGCAATCTCGCCCCCTCCCACGTCAAGGAAGTCTGGGATCGCATCAAGGCCGAGGAGAAGGCCGAGCGTGCAGCGCGCCGGCCGCCGGAAGAGGCCGGGCACAAATCGTTGCTGTCCGGCGTCAAGGCCGGCCAGCCTGCCCTCACGCGCGCGATGGAGCTGCAGCGCAAGGCCTCGACCGTCGGCTTTGACTGGAACGATCCGCGCGCGGTGTTGAAGAAGATCCGTGAGGAAGCCGACGAGATCGAGGCGGCCCTTGACGGTGCCGATGCCGATGAACTGGCGGAAGAAACCGGCGACCTGCTGTTCGCGGTGGTCAATCTCGCGCGGCACGTCGGCGCCGATCCGGAAACCGCACTCCGCGGCACCAACGCCAAATTCGAGCGCCGCTTCGCCTATATCGAGCGCGCGTTAGAGGCGAAGGGGCGTTCGCTGCAAGACGCATCTCTCGAAGAGATGGATGCGCTGTGGAACGAAGCGAAAGGTGCCCGTAGCCCGGATGGAGCGTAAGCGAAATCCGGGGTTCTTGCGTTTGGCTCGACCGGTCCCGGATTGCGCTGCGCTCCATCCGGGCTACGGGGCTTCCGCTCACATCACATGCGGCACGGCATCGAAGCGTGACACGACGATATCGCGCTTCGTCTCGTCGACGCGCACGGTCATATCAAAGCGGCCGTCATGCAGCTTCTTGTCAAGCACTTCGGAATTGCGGTGCAGCCAGCTAATGCCGGCGCCGTCGGAGGCATCGATCGACAGGTCCAGCGTCATGCGCTTTGCCGCCAGCCGATCCTCGATCGCGGCGAGCAGTTCGTCGACGCCCTCCCCGCTCCAGGCGGAGACCAGGAAGGCCGGCCGCTCCGGCGGACGGCGGGCGGCGATGTTGCGCAAATTCGCGCGCTCCTCGGGATCGAAGCAGTCGATCTTGTTCCAGACTTCGATGATGCGCTGGCCGCCGTCGGCATCGGGATCGATCCCGAGCTGGCGCAGCACCGCCTCGACGTCGCGCTCCTGGGCCTCGGCATCGTCATGCGAGATGTCGCGGACGTGGAGGATGAGATCGGCTTCCAGCACCTCTTCCAGCGTGGCGCGGAATGCCGCGACGAGCTGCGTCGGCAGGTTGGAGATGAAGCCGACGGTATCAGACAGCATCGCCTTGCCACCATGCGGCAGATGCAGCGCACGGAGCGTCGGATCGAGCGTCGCGAACAGCATATCGGCGGCCTGGACATCGGCACGGGTCAGCCGGTTGAACAGCGTCGACTTGCCCGCATTGGTGTAGCCAACCAGCGCCACCACGCGGTACGGTACACGCTGGCGGCCGGCGCGGTGCAATCGCCGCGTCGCCTGAACCTTCTTCAGCTCGCTTTCGAGCTTGGTGATGCGCTCGCTGATCAGCCGCCGGTCGGCCTCGATCTGGGTTTCGCCGGGGCCGCCCATGAAGCCGAAGCCGCCGCGCTGACGCTCCAGATGGGTCCATGACCGCACCAGCCGGCTGCGCTGGTAATTGAGATGCGCGAGCTCGACCTGCAGCGCGCCTTCCCTGGTCTTGGCGCGGCGGCCAAATATCTCCAGGATCAGGCCGGTGCGGTCGAGCACCTTGGTGTTCCAGGCCTTCTCGAGGTTGCGCTGCTGGATCGGCGACAGCGCGCAATCCATCACTACGAGCTCGATATTGTGCCCGGCGACGAGGCCGGTGATTTCCTCGACCTTGCCCTTGCCGAGATAGGTCGCCGGCCTGATCTGGCTGACCGGGGCAATCACGCTGTCGATCACCGTGAGGTCGATGGCGCGGGCAAGCCCGGCCGCTTCCTCGATCCGGCCCTCGAAATCGCGGACAGAGGCCTCCGCATGCGCCTCGGCCTCGCCGCGGCGCATGCGCATGTACGGGCCGACGACAATCACCCGGCCCGTCTCAACTCCCTCCGCCGACCGTGGCCGGTCGGCGGCCCCTTCACGATTACGGGGCTCCAATCAGTTCACTCTCACCCCTGTGTATCTTCACCGCCTTCAAACAACTGGATCGGTGCGCCCGGCATGATGGTCGAGATCGCGTGCTTGTAGACAAGCTGCGAATGACCGTCGCGCCGGAGTAAAAGGCAGAAATTGTCAAACCAGGTGACAATGCCCTGCAGTTTAACGCCATTCACCAGAAAGATCGTCAGTGGCGTCTTGGTCTTACGAACATGATTTAGGAAGGTGTCTTGTAGATTTTGAGCGCGGTCTGCCGCCATTTTTGTTGTCCCGCCGTCTTGTGGTTCTTCTTATTGGAATGTTGGAACCGGTTGGAGCCCTCTGACGGAGCCTTTCCCCGGTTGCCGGCCTATCCTGAGTTCCCCCTCTGACAGGCTCGGCGGTAGGATTAGAGGGCAGGCCCGCCCATTAGGCAAGCCGGTTGACGCGCCACCCATGAACAAGAATCGGCAATTGCCGCAAAAGCATGGGGAAAAAAGCGATCATTCCCAGTCAATTGCATGGATCTGCGACCGGTTGGCTCAGCCGACCCCCAAGGCCTTGAGCTTGCGATGGAGCGCGGAGCGTTCCATCCCGACGAACTCCGCCGTGCGCGAGATATTGCCGGAAAACCGGCTGATCTGGGCGATCAGATAGTCGCGCTCGAATACCTCTCGCGCCTCGCGCAGGGGTAATCCCATGATGTGCTCGCCATTGCTGCTGGTCGGCATCGCCGGCACCATCGAGCCGACGTCCTGCGGCAGCATGTCCGCGGTGATGATCGCCTCCGGGCCGCCGCCGGCCAGAATCATCACCCGCTCGACATTGTTGCGGAGCTGGCGGACGTTGCCGGGCCAGACATGGGACTGCAGCACCGCCATCGCGTCCTGGCCGATCTGCCGCTTCGGCAGGCCGGTCGCCGCCGAGATCTGGTCCATGAAATAGTCGATCAGTTCGGGAATATCCTCGCGACGCTCCGACAGCGGCGGCACCCGGATCGGCACCACCGACAGGCGATGGTAGAGATCCTCGCGGAAGTGGCCGGCCGCGATCTCCTCCTCCAGGTTGCGCGCCGTGGAGGAGATGATCCGGACGTCGACATGGACCTTTGCGGTGCCGCCGGAGCGTTGAAACGTCTGGTCGACCAGCACGCGCAAGATCTTGTTCTGGGTTTCGCGCGGCATATCAGCGATCTCGTCGATGAACAGCGTGCCGCCATGCGCCTCTTCCAGAGCGCCCGGCTTGCGGGGCTGCTCACCATTGGAAGCCTCGACGCCGAACAGCTCGACCTCCATTCGCTCGGGCGTGATCGCGGCCGCGTTGATGACGACGAACGGGCCGTCGGCGCGGCTCGATGCCTGGTGCAGCGTACGCGCCACCAGCTCCTTGCCGGAGCCTGCCGGCCCCACGATCAGGATGCGGCTGTTGGCCTTGGCGGCGCGCTCGATGGTCTGGCGTAACTGGTTCATGCAGGCGGAGCGGCCGGTCAAAACGCTTGCAGTTGGAGCCTGTTGCTTGAGTTCTTTCACTTCGCGCTTGAGACGCGAATTCTCCAGCGCCCGGTTGGCGACCAGGATCAGCCGGTCCGACTTGAACGGCTTTTCGATGAAGTCATAGGCGCCGCGCTTGATCGCAGCGACCGCGGTCTCGATGTTGCCGTGGCCGGAGATCATCACCACCGGCAGGTCGGCATTGTCCTTCTTGATCTGCTCCAGGAGCTGCAGCCCGTCGAGCTTGGAGCCCTGCAGCCAGATGTCGAGGAAGACCAGATGCGGGCGACGGTTGGCGATCTCCGCCAGCGCCGAATCGCTGTCGCGCGCGGTGCGCGAGGAAAAGCCTTCGTCTTCGAGGATGCCGGCAACGAGGTCGCGAATGTCTGCTTCATCGTCGACAATCAGAATGTCACTTGCCATGGGTTACACCTGCCTGTCAGTCGCCTGTCGCTGCTTGGATTTTCGCTTGGATATTGGTCGTGGATGCCGGGTCGCTGGTCGCGGACGCCGGCGGATTTTTTTCTTCGTCAGGCGCGCTTGACTGCTGCGACTCGGGGCCGGCCGCCGGAGGCGGCTCCTTGGTCCCCGCGTTCGGCGGCTGACCGGAGACGGCGAATCGAAGCCGCATCCAGGCACCGCGCTGCCCGGGACGGAAGTCGGAAGCATCCTTGAGCTCGATGCGGCCACCATGGTCTTCGAGCACGCGGCCGACGATCGCAAGCCCGAGCCCGGTGCCCTTCTGGCGCGTCGTGACATAGGGCTCGAGCAGACGCGCGCGCGCGACCTTCGGCAGACCGATGCCGTTGTCGATCACGTCGATGATGATCTCCTCGCCCTCGCCCTCGCGCTGCGCGATGACGTCAATCCGCCCCTTGCCCAGCTCTTCCGGCGGCACCTGCTCGATCGCTTCGGTCGCGTTCTTGATGATGTTGGTCAGCGCCTGCGAGATCAGCCGGCGATCGAACTGCGCCCGCATCGGGTCCTGCTTGATGTCGGCCTCGATATCGAGCTCGGGGTGCGCGACCTTCATCAGGAACACCGCCTGCCGCACGGTGTCGGCGACATCCTCGCCTTCCATCACCGGCTTCGGCATGCGGGCGAAGCGCGAGAATTCGTCGACCATGCGCCTGATGTCGTCGACCTGGCGCACGATGGTGTCGGTGCATTGTTCGAAGATGGACTTGTCCTTCTCCTCGGTGATGGTCTTGCCGAATTTGCGGCGGATGCGTTCGGCCGAAAGCTGGATCGGGGTCAGCGGATTTTTGATCTCATGCGCGATACGGCGGGCGACATCGCCCCAGGCCGAGGTGCGCTGGGCCGAGACCAGTTCGGTGATGTCGTCGAGCGTGATGATGTAATTGTCCCAGGAGTGGCTGGTCTTCTCGGCGGAGATGCGAACCGACAAATTGCGCTCGTGGCCGTCGCGCGTGATGGTGATCTGGCCCTGGACCAGCCGCTGGGTGCCCTCCCGTGCCGTCTTCATCATCTCGTCAAGCTCGGGAAGCACGTCCGAGAGCGGATGACCCAAGGTCTCCGATTCGGCGTGGCCGATCAGCTTCTCCGCCGAGCGATTGAGGGTGCCGACGCTGCCGGACGGATCGACGCCGATGATGCCGGCGCTGGCCGATGACAGCACGGCCTCGATGAAGCGCCGGCGGCTGTCGATCAGTTCGCTGGCATTGACGAGTTCATCGCGCTGGGTCCGCAACTCCTGCGTCATCTTGTTGAAGGTTTGCCCGAGCTGGGCGAGATCGCCTTCCGATCTATGGACCGGAACCTGGATGTTGAGGTCGCCGGTCGACACCTGATTGGCGGCGCTCATCAGACTGCGGATTGGCGACACGAGCCAGTTGGCGAAATTGAGCCCGATCAGCACCGACGCGACCAGAATGGTCAGCGCAATCACCGCAAAGACCAGCGCGAAGGTCACCTGGATGCCGAGCCTCTGCGCTTCGATCGCGGCATATTCGGCAGCGCTGGCCTGGGTCTGCTTGAGCTGGGCAACGATGGTCGGATCAAGCAGACGCGCCACGTACAGGAACGTGTCGTCATAAGCCCGCAGCCGGACCACGGACGCGACATAGCTTTCGGGGAAAACCGAGATTTCCGGCTCGGTCTCGTTGATGTTCTTGAGAATTTCGAGCGGTGGTAGTGCGTAGTTCAGACGACTACCGGTATCCGCGCTGTCGAGGACGTTGCCGTCCTTGTCCAATAGCAGCGCAACCGGCAGATTACGCGCCGCCGCGCCCGCCGTCAGGAGCTGCATGAACGTCATGCGATCCTGGTCATACAGCGGCCTTGCATGAGCGAGGTCGTTTGCCATCCCCAGGACGTCGCCGCGAATGAGCTGCGCATGCTCCTGCATGTAGGCGCCGGCGATCGTCACCGAATTCTGGATCGCTACCCGCGTCGGTCCCGAAAACAGCCGGTCGAGGCCGCGATCGAGCATGACATTGGCGACGATCGCGACCACCACCGCAGGCAACACCGCAATGATGGAAAACAGGCTGACGATCTGGACGTGAAGCCTCGCCGCCGCACGGCCGCGGCGCCGGGCCTGAATTACCTGCCAGATTTCGCGGATGATGATCCCGAGGAGCAGCAGGATCGTGCCTGCGTTGATCAGCAGGAATGAATAGACGACGTGCTTGGTCGGCTCGATCGGAGTCAGCCCCGTCAGCACCACGAAGGTCAGGAACGCCGACAAAAGCGCAACCGCGATGGCAAAGAGCGCCAGCCACTTCGCAAGCGGCAGTGCCCTTTTCTCGGTACGCGATGGATCGAACGGCTGGGCCGTGGTCTCTGGGCTGGTCATTCCGGCAAGGATGAACTGAAGGCCTCAACGTCCGCTGATCGAGCGGACTGATGCAATCATATCACAATGTTGCCGAATTGCGACATTTCCGCGGCGCGTGTTCAGGAATGAACAGGGTTCCACAGCCCTTGTCGGGAAGTTTCGTCATTCCGGGTTCGCGTCGCCGTGTCCCGGAATGACGGATCTCTGGGTTAGCCCCCGCTCCGGTAGACCTGAATATCGAGGTCCCTGATCTTCTTGCGCAGCGTGTTGCGATTGAGGCCAAGCAGGTCGGCGGCGCGGATCTGGTTGCCGCGGGTGGCCGCGAGCGCGGCCGTCAGCAGCGGCACCTCGATCTCCTTGAGGATGCGGTGGTAGAGCCCCGGGGGCGGCACGCCATTCGGGAAGCCGGAGAAGTGCGAGGACAAATAGGCCTCGACAGCGCCGCCGAGATTGTCCACCCCGTGCTGCGTGTTGCCGCCGGAGTTGACGGCCGGCGGGGCCAGTTCGCCATCGATGACGGACGCGGTGATCACATCCTGCGGATAAAGCGCCGCCAGCCGACGTGCGAGGTTTTCCAGCTCGCGGACGTTGCCGGGCCAGCGGTGCTGCTTCAGCCGCTCCAGCGCCTGGGTGTCGAGCTTCTTCGGCGGCAGACCGTCCTTCTCAGCGAGCGCAAAGAAGTGCCTGATCAGGTCGGGCAGATCCTCGATCCGCTCGCGCAGCGGCGGCAGCCGCAGCGGCACCACGTTCAGGCGGAAGAACAGGTCTTCGCGGAACAGGCCCTGCTGGATCAGGATCCGCAAATCCTTGTTGCTGGCGGCGACGATGCGCACGTCGGTCTTGATCGGGGTGCGTCCGCCGACGGTGGTGTATTCCCCCTGCTGCAGCACGCGCAGCAGTCGGGTCTGCGCCTCCATGGGCATGTCGCCGATCTCATCGAGGAACAGGGTGCCGCCTTCCGCCTGCTCGAACCGGCCCGAGGCGCGGGTATTGGCGCCGGTGAACGCGCCGCGCTCATGGCCGAACAATTCCGACTCGATCAGGTCGCGCGGGATCGCGGCCATGTTGACGGCGACGAAGGGGCCGTTCCGCCGCTTGCCGTAGTCGTGCAGCGCACGAGCGACCAGTTCCTTGCCGGTGCCGGACTCGCCCGAGATCATCACGGTGAGGTCGGTCTGCATCAGCCGCGCCAGCACACGGTAGATTTCCTGCATCGCCGGCGAGCGGCCGACCAACGGGATCGAGTCGAACTCGGAATCGTCGGCGGCGCTCGTCACCCTCTCCTTCGGCTCCGCGAGCGCCCGCCCGACGATGGTGATCAGCTCCTTCAGGTCGAACGGCTTCGGCAGATATTCGTAGGCGCCGCGTTCGGAAGCCCTGATCGCCGTCATGAAGGTGTTTTGCGCGCTCATGACGATGACGGGCAGGTTCGGCCGCATCTTCTTGATCCGCGGTAGCAGGTCGAACGCGTTCTCGTCCGGCATCACCACGTCGGTGATGACGAGATCGCCCTCGCCCTGGCTGACCCAGCGCCACAGCGTCGCCGCGTTGCCGGTCAACCGCACCTCATACCCGGCGCGTGACAGAGCCTGGTTGAGAACCGTGCGGATGGCGGTGTCGTCATCAGCAACGAGAATGCTACCTGCGGGCATTGTCTTTCCTCATCTTGCGTCCTGTGAGGCATGCGATGGCGTACCCGGAACGTCCTCGCGGCTGCTTTGGTCGATTTGTTTGGCGGGGTTGTACATCGGCATCAGCACGCGGAAGGTGGTCTTCCGCGGCTGGGATTCGCATTCGATGATGCCGCCGTGATCGCCGACGATTTTGGCGACGAGCGCAAGCCCGAGGCCACTGCCGGTCTGTTTTGTGGTGACGAAGGGATCGAACAGATTGGGCAACAGGTCTTCCGGCACGCCGGAGCCGTTGTCCTTGACGCAGAATTCCAGCGGTAGCGACACCCGCGATTTCTTGCCGGGCACCGAAAGCCGGACGCCTGGACGGAACGCGGTGGTGAGCTGAATTTCCGCATCGGTGCCGAGATCGGCCACCGCCTCGGCGGCGTTCTTCACCAGGTTGAGGAACACCTGGATGAGCTGATCCTGGTTGGCGAGAACCGGCGGCAGCGACGGGTCGTAGTCCTCGATGAAACGGACGTTGCGCGCGAAGCCGGACTGCGCCAGCCGTTTGACGTGGTCGAGCACCGAATGAATGTTGACCGGGCCGCGGGCGACCGGCCGATCGTCGCCGAACACTTCCATGCGGTCCACCAAGGTGACGATGCGGTCGGCCTCGTCGCAGATCAGCCGGGTCAGCATGCGATCATCGGAGGACGCCTGCTGCTCCAGGAGTTGCGCCGCGCCGCGGATGCCCGACAGCGGGTTCTTGATCTCATGCGCCAGCATCGCCGCCAGCGCGATCACGGAGCGCGCGGCGCTGCGATGGGTGAGCTGCCGGTCCATCTTGTCGGCGATGGTGCGCTCCTGCAGCATCACGACGATATGCCCCGGCCGTTCCGTGACCGGCGCCACATGCAAATCGACCTGGCGGTCGCCGCCGATTCGCGGCGTGCCGAGGTCGACCTTGTATTCGTTGACCGGCGAGCCGCTGGTGCGCACCTGGTCGATCAGCGCCAGCAGCGGGCTGCCGAACGGCACCAGTTCCTTCAGCGACTGCCGCTGCAGGAATTGCGTAGAGATTTCGAAAAACGATTCGGCGGCGATGTTGGCGTCGGCGATACGGCCATCCGGCGCCACCAGCAGCACCGGGTTCGGCAGCGCGTTGAGGATAGCCTCGCTGTCGGAGGGCATGCGCCGGCGAGTCTCTGCGGCTGATGTCATGCAGCAGCACTCCATGCAAAATCGTCATAAGCATCCTGAAGCGATTGATGCACACGCGAGGGCTCGTCCGAGGTCAGGATGCTTTGCCGCCAGCCCTTCAGCGTCGCGGCCGGAGCGCGGCTGCAGTGGGCGGCGATCTCCAGCGCCCAACCGAGATGTTTTCGCGCATGCTTGAGCCCGACACGGACCCCGTAATGGCTCAGGACAGCATCATAGAGCTCACGGATATGGCTGAGCTGCTCGGCGAGCGGCGGCGCCTGCTCGGCGATGCCAGTCTCGAGCCGGCGCGCGATCTGCCCGGGCAGCCAGGGCTGGCCCTGTGCGCCGCGTCCGATCATGACTGCGTCCGCGCCGGACTCATTGAGCGCGGTCACCACCCTCTCGAAGGAGGTGATGTCGCCATTGACGACGAGCGGGATCGAGACGGCGTCCCTGACTTCGCGCACAGCGGCCCAATCCGCCTCGCCCTTGTAGAACTGGCAGCGGGTGCGGCCGTGCACCGTCACCATCTGCACGCCGGCGGCCTGCGCGCGGCGCGCCAGTTCCGGAGCGTTGCGCGAGCGATCATCCCAGCCCAGCCGCATCTTCAGTGTCACCGGCACCTTGACCGCGGCGATCGTCGCCTCGATCAGGCTCGTCGCGTGATCGAGGTCGCGCATCAAAGCGGAGCCGGACTGGCCGCCGGTGACGTGGCGCGCCGGACAGCCCATATTGATATCGATGATGTCGGCGCCGGCGGCTTCCGCGATCCTCGCGCCCTCGGCCATCCAGCGGGTCTCGCACCCGGCGAGTTGGACCACATGCGGCCCGATCCCGGCCGCCTCGCAGCGCAAAAGCGAGATTGCTCTGCCCTGCGCAAGATCGTCGCTTGCGGTCATCTCCGACACGACAAGCCCCGCGCCGAGACTCGCTGCGAGACGCCGAAACGGGGCATCGGTCACGCCGGACATGGGGGCGAGAAGCACCGGGTTGGCGACAGTAATGTCACCTATTTTCAAAGAGTTACGACGCGTTCTTGCGAGGCCGGTCACAGGCTTCTCGTGTTACTGGCGGCAGCCTCATCGCGCCGCTGTCCTCTATTTTGAGCACAATTCTTGTGCAGTCAAGCATTATGCCTATGGTTTAGACATTTCTATCATTTGCGCAAGTGCACCGCAACAAGAACCGCTTTTCCCACAGGGTATGGGAATAGCTCTGTCATTGCGCATCCAGCGTGGTAAGGGCTGTGCGCTGGCGGAAAGCTTGGCGCCCCTCTCCTCAACCCATCTCGTATACAGTTTCGACCAATGCCCAGACCTGAGCGTACCGCCGCCATCCTTGTCGCAGCCGGCCGCGGGCTTCGCGCCGGCGCAGGCGGGCCGAAGCAGTACCGGGTGATCGGCGGCCAGACGGTGATCTTCCGGGCGATGGAGCCGTTCAGCCGCCATCCCGATGTTTTCGCCGTGCAGCCCGTCGTCAATCCCGATGATGCCGCCCTCTTCAACGAAGCGGTGGTCGGCCTTCGCCATCGGCCGCCGACAAACGGTGGCGCAACCAGGCAGGCGTCCGTGCGTGCGGGACTGGAGGCACTTGCAAGCGAGAAGCCGGACATCGTGCTGATCCACGACGCTGCACGGCCGTTCGCGACCGAGGCGCTGATCTCGCGCGCGATCGACGCGGCTGGCCGTACCGGTGCTGCCATTCCCGTGGTCCCGGTCACCGATACCATCAAGCTGACCGGTGCGAGCGGCGATGTCGAAGCGACGCCCGACCGTGCGCTGCTGCGAATCGCGCAGACGCCACAGGTCTTTCGTTTCGACGTGATCCTGGATGCGCATCGCCGCGCTGCGCGCGAGGGCAGAAGCGATTTCACCGACGATGCCGCGATTGCCGAATGGGCGGGATTGACGGTGGCGACCTTTGAGGGCGATCCTGCGAACATGAAACTCACCACACCTGAAGACTTCGTCCGCGAGGAAGCCCGCCTCGCCAGCCAGCTCGGCGACATCAGGACCGGCACCGGCTATGACGTGCATGCCTTCGGTGAAGGTGATCACGTGATGATCTGCGGCGTGCGCGTGCCGCACACCAAGGGGTTTCTCGCCCACTCCGACGGCGATGTCGGCCTGCATGCGCTGGTCGATGCCATCCTCGGCGCACTCGCGGACGGCGACATCGGCTCGCATTTTCCGCCTGTAGATCCGCAGTGGAAGGGCGCCTCTTCCGACCGGTTCCTGAAATATGCCGTTGATCGCGTCGCCGCGCGCGGCGGCCGCATCGCCAATCTCGAGGTGACGCTGATCTGCGAGCGGCCGAAGATCGGCCCCTTGCGCGACACCATGCGGGCGAAGATCGCTGAAATCTCGGGCGTGAACATCTCGCGCATCGCGGTGAAGGCGACCACCAGCGAGAGACTGGGCTTTACCGGCCGTGAGGAAGGCATCGCAGCTACCGCGAGCGCCACCATTCGCCTTCCTTGGAACGACAAAGGTTGGAGCGAGTAACCATGAGCGGCAGCGACGCGCGCGCCCTCTCCCGCTCGCTGCTCGATCTGTGCCGGATGCGGAAATTGACCATCGCGACGGCGGAGTCCTGCACCGGCGGGCTGGTCGCGGGCGCGCTCACCGATATCCCCGGCTCCTCCGACGTCATCGATCGCGGCTTCGTCACCTATTCCAACGAGGCCAAGCGTGCGATGCTCGGCGTCAACGCGCTGACGCTTTCGACTTTCGGCGCAGTGAGCAAGGAGACCGCAACCGCCATGGCGGTCGGTGCCCTGGAGCGCGCCGGCGTTGATCTTGCGGTCTCCATCACCGGCATCGCCGGCCCCGGCGGCGCCACCCCGGGCAAGCCGGTGGGCCTTGTGCATTTCGCGGTCGCCGCCCGCGATGGCCGGATCATGCATCGCGAGCACCGCTTCGGCGCGATCGGACGCAGCGCGGTGCGGCAACGCTCCGTGGTGGAAGCTCTGCGCATGCTGATGGAGCTGGCGCGCGGCCCCCAGGCCGCAACCAAGCCGCGCCGCGAAGCTGCCAGCCGCCTGCGTCCCCGCGTCGCGCGCTCCCCGCGCCGCAGCGCCGTCAAGCGCCGAAGACCGCCGCGGGCCTAACAGCTTTCTCTCCGTCATTGGGAGGAGCGAAGCGACGAAGCAATCCATGCCTCCGCAAAAGCGGTGCGATGGATTGCTTCGCTTCGCTCGCAACGACGGTGAGAGCTTACGATGCAGTAGCCGGCTTGCCGTAGATCACGTCGGCGCGCTTTTCGAATGCGCCGGCGAAGCGTTGGAACGCTGCGTCGAACATCGATCCCATCAGCATTCCCAGCATCCGGCTTTTGAACTCGTATGAGATGAAAAAGCCGACATCGCATTCGGTGTCTGATTTCGGTTCGAAGGTCCAGCGGTTCTCGAGATTGCTGAAGGGGCCGCGCAGATATTCAACCATGATCTTCAGGTTCGGCCGGTCCAGCGTGACGCGGCTGGTGAAGCTCTCGCGCACCAGCTTGAACGACACGGTCATATCGGCAACGAGGACCTCGGTGCCGTCCTCCTTCGGCGTGCGCTGCCGGATCTTCAGCGCATGGCACAGCGGCACGAATTCCGGATAGCGCTCGACATCGGCGACCAGATCAAACATCTGCGATGCGGAGTGACGGACCCGCCGCTTGCTGGAAAACCTCGGCATCAGTGGATACTCGCCGCGTGAGTCATCAGCGAGATCTCCTTCAAATACCGGCCCGCCTGTGTCCGATCCGTGAAACAGACAAGTGATTGGTCCGGTCGCATGCCCTCGAAATATCTGAGGAGCTTCGGCCGCTGTTTCTGCCGATACGTCCAGACGTATCGAAAGAATTCAAGATCGATTCGTTCCGGGCAACCCTCGGCCATTTCGGCGCGAACCTGGCCATAGCTTCGGGCTATCCGTCGCGCGAGGCCGAGCATGCAGGTCCGACGCGGAAGATCAAACCAGATGATGCTATCGCAGACCTGGCGGCGCAGCTCGCCGGCCCCATTTGAAATGTAGTTTCCATCCATAACCCATTGCGGCCGAAGCGCCACCTCAGTCACGCGTTCGTGGAACTTCGCGTTATCGGACGCGACCCAGCCTGGCTTCCAGTAGATCGCGTCGAGCGACACGAACGGAATGCCCGTAGTGGCTGAAAGCCGTTGAGCAAAAGTCGATTTGCCGGATCCCGAAGACCCCATCACAAGAATGCGTCGCATCGGTGCGATCCGGCGTTAGCGTGACCGCGCCACGCGCGCCGCTTGCAGTTTGGCGAAATCGTCGCCCGCGTGATGGGACGAGCGCGTCAGCGGGCTCGCCGATACCATCAGGAACCCCTTGGTATAGGCGACCTTCTCGTAGCCTGCGAACTCGTCCGGCGTGACGTAGCTCATCACAGCGTGATGCTTCCGCGTCGGCTGCAGATATTGCCCGATGGTGAGGAAATCGACATCCGCCGAGCGCAGGTCGTCCATCACCTGCAACACTTCGTGCCGCTGCTCGCCCAGACCCACCATGATGCCGGACTTGGTGAACATCGTCGGGTCGATCTCTTTCACCCGCTGCAGCAGGCGGATCGAGTGGAAATAGCGCGCGCCGGGCCGCACCGACAGATAGCGCGAGGGCACGGTTTCGAGATTGTGGTTGAAGACGTCGGGCTTCGCCGCCACGACGATTTCGAGCGCCCCCTCCTTGCGCAGGAAGTCTGGGGTAAGAAGTTCGATCGTGGTGTTCGGGCAGCGCGCGCGGATGGCGCGGACGGTCTGGGCAAAATGCTCGGCGCCGCCGTCGGCAAGATCGTCGCGGTCGACCGAGGTGATGACGACATGGGAGAGCCCAAGCTTGAAGGTCGCCTCCGCCACATGCTCCGGCTCGGCGGCGTCAAGCGCGCCGGGCATGCCGGTCTTGACGTTGCAGAACGCGCAGGCCCGGGTGCAGGTGTCCCCCATGATCATGAAGGTGGCGTGCTTCTTGTCCCAGCACTCGCCGATATTCGGGCAGCCGGCCTCCTCGCAGACCGTGACGAGGCCATTCTCCTTCACGATGTTGCGGGTATCGGCATAGCCGCGTGTATTCGGCGCGCGCACCCGTATCCAGTCCGGCTTCGGCGGCGACAGCGCGTCGGGCCGGTTCACCTTTTCGGGGTGGCGCGGGCGCAACGGATTGGCTGAGATGGTGTCGATCAGGGTGACCATGGGAAATCTACGGATCTTTGGAACTGTTAGCTAATCCGTATTGCCCGAACCCGCAACCCGGCTCGCGCATGCTAGCAGAACGTGCAACATATGGGCAGCAATCCCCCGCGTTTCCCTCTGATTCCCACCAAAATGGTTCAAAATCCCAGACTGCCGGGCGAAGCGCCGATCCGCCTCGGCAAGACGCTCAAACGCTCATTCTTTGGCCGCAGCGTGCATGAGGTCGCGCCCGACCTGATCGGTGCGACCCTGCTCTTCAATGGCGTCGGCGGCCTCATCGTGGAGGTGGAGGCCTATCACCACACCGATCCGGCGGCCCATTCCTATCGTGGGCCGACAGCGCGCAACCAGGTGATGTTCGGCCCGCCCGGATTTGCCTATGTCTATCGCTCTTACGGCATCCACTGGTGCGTGAACTTGGTCTGCGAAGAAGCAGGCTCGGCGAGCGCCGTGCTGATCCGCGCGCTGGAGCCCACGCATGGGATCGCGACGATGCGGCGGCGGCGCCATCTCAAGGAAGTGCACGCGCTATGTTCCGGTCCGGGAAAGCTGACCGAAGCACTCGGCATAACGCTTGAGCACAACGCCCTGCCGCTCGATCAGGCACCGTTCTCGCTGCACGCGCGCGTCGGCAGTGTCGAAGTTGTCGCAGGCGTGCGAATCGGAATCACCAAGGCAATCGATCTTCCTTGGCGTTACGGCATGAAGGGCTCGAAATTCCTGAGCAAGCGGTTTCCAGTTTAAGTTGAACTTGAAGCGCCATCGTAACGAGATGCGCATCAACAATCGCAACATCGACGCAATCCTGTCACGACGCGCCCACGTTGCGTGTGCAGACTGAGCGCGCGTGCTTCGCTGCACGCGTGTGAGTTGCTTATGAATTGTGCTCTGCTGAAAAGACGGAACACAACGCAGGTGAACAAGTCCTGCGCAGAATGCTGGCCACCGAAACAGCGAAATAGAAAACATAGAAACTAAAACTAAAGGAGCTGTACCGATGGCGGGCCCGTTTACTGTCCAAGGATTCGGATTCCCTTCCAACTACAATGGAGCATTCGTCACGAGCGCGGCGCGCGATGCCATGCAGGCAATCGCGGACACCAATGCAAATTCGATCGAGCTTGCGCCTCGGCTCTTCACGAACACGAGGCATTCGGACGACGTGTTCGCCGATCCCGGCAAGACCGAGAGCGACGCCAACATCCTTAAGGCCATCGCGGATGCGCAGGCGCTCGGCCTTTCGGTTTCGCTCAAACCCATGGTCTCGGCCCTCGATGGCTCGCTTGCACATGTGCTGACACCAGACGATCCCGCCGCCTTTTTCGCGTCCTACAAGACCGAAATCGTTCACATGGCGGAACTCGCCCAGCAAGCCGGCGTCAGCATGTTGGTGATTGGCAATGAGCTCGCCAAGCTCTCCGGTCCCGAATATCGCGACCAATGGGTGGACATCATCAATGCCGTGCGCGCCGTGTATCACGGCGAAATCACCTACGCCGCCGCCACCGACGAAGCCATCAATGTCAGCTTCTGGGACAAGGTCGATGTCATCGGCGTCAACGCCTATCCGCCGCTGACGACCGACCGCGATCCGACGGTCCAGGAAATGGTCAACGCGTGGAACACCATGTCCTCCGATGACTATTGGGCGAAAGTGATGGATCACAAATCGCCGGTCGATTTCTTCCACTCGCTTGCCCTTCAGTACGGCAAGCAGGTGGTCTTCACCGAGACCGGCTATCGCAGCGTGGACGGCACCAATATCAGCCCGGGCGGCTGGGCCGGAAGCTCGACGCCGGATGTCCAGGAGCAATATGACGCGTTCAACGCCTTCTTTCAGGTCTGGGGATCGGAAGGCGGGAGCTGGTTCAGGGGCGCATCGATCTGGAACTGGGATGCGAACAACCAATATTCGGAACTCGGCTACTCGCCGCAGGGCAAGCCGGCGCAGGGGCTCATCACGGAATGGTATGGCGGCGAGCGTCAGCCGCCCGGCCAGACGCTGACGGGCTCTCCGGCGGCCGATCTGATGGATACCGGCGGCGGCAATGACGTTCTGTCGGGTGGCGCCGGCAACGATACGATCAAGGCCGGCGCCGGCAACGATACCATCAGGGGCGGCCCCGACACGATTCCGAAACTGACGGAAACCACCGTCACGGTGACGGGCTACAGCTCCGTCGTCGACGGCATCGGCGCCCAGATGCAGCTTCTGGTCAATGGCCAGCAGGTCGGCAACACGGTCGAGTTCCACAATGCGACCAATCCAGCCGGCTTCCAGACCTTCACTTTCACGTTCGCCAATCCCGCGGCAATCTCGAGTCTCGATCTCGCCTTCATCAATGACATCGCGGGCGCCAGTGGCGACCGCAACCTCTACATCAAGGACATCACGGTCAACGGCGAGCATCTGTCGGCCGCCGACGCGGTCAATCCGAGCTCGCCGGGAACCTGGAATCTCTATCAGAACAAGGCGATCCACTATGACATGAGCGGCCGCCAGGACTTGTTCTTCGGCGCGTCGACCGACAATGACGTCATCGACGGTGGTCCGGGCAAGGACGTGATCTACGGCGGCGCCGGTGCCGACGTGATCCATGGCGGCGCCGGTGACGACACGATCGATGGCGGACCCGGCATTGCGACCGCGACCGATCAACTCTACGGCGACGATGGCAACGACATCATCAAGGCCGGCAATGCCGATACCGGCGCCCTGCTCGACGGCGGCGCCGGCAACGATCAGCTCTATGGCGGATGGGCCACCAATGTCATCAAGGGCGGCGACGGTAATGATTACCTGTCCAGCGGCGGCGGCAATGACACCCTTTACGGCGGCGCCGGCAATGACTCGATGAAGGGCGGTCCGGCGGCGACCCAGATGTTCGGCGATGACGGCAACGACACGCTGATGGGCGGAACCGGCAACGAGCTCCTGTACGGCGGCAGCGGCGACGACCGGCTCAATGGCGGCGGCGGTAACGATACGTTGTCAGGCGGCGCGGGCAACGACACTTTCATGTTCGCCCCCGGCTTCGGCAAGGATGTCATTCTCGACTTCCAGAACACCGATGGCGCGCAGGATCTGATTCAGATCAACCGCACGGTCTTTGCCGATTTCAACGCCGTGCAGTCGCACATGGCGCAAAACGGAACGAGCGTCGTGATCACCTTCGACGACAACAACTCGGTCGAGATCAGGAACACGACGCTCGATCAGCTCCACGCGAGCGACTTCACGTTCGTCTAAGCGAGCTTTCGCCACGGATTGTAGGGTGGGCGAAGCGCAGCGTGCCCTCCCTACAACTTCTCTCAAGATGCCTTCTTCAGCCGCTCGAGCGCCTCGAGGATCTTTGCCTTGCGCTCCAGCGCCGCCTCGCGCTTTTCCTTTTCCTCTTCGACGATCTCTTCCGGCGCGTTGGCGACGAACTTCTCGTTGGAAAGCTTGGCGTCGACGCGCTTGATGTCGGCGTCGGCCTTGGCGATTTCCTTCTCGAGCCGCGCGCGCTCGGCGCCAAGATCGATCACGCCCTTCAGCGGCAGCGCCGCGACCTCGCCGCGCACCAATAGCTGCACGGCGCCTTCCGGGGCAGCATCGGCAAAGGAGATGTCGGCCAGCCGCGCCAGCCGCTTGGCGACATCGTTCCAGCGCTGCCCCCGCGCCTTTGTCTCAGCGGAAGCGTCCACAAGCACCAACGGGGTCAACGTGGACGGTGGGATGTTCATCTCCGCGCGCACCGAACGGATCGCACTGACGAGATCGACCACCCAGCCGATCTCGGCCTCGGCTTCAGGGTCGCTGAATTCCTCGGGGTCATCTTCCAACGCGCCGATCACGGGCGGGATGAGCGCGTCGGTCGGCCCTGCCAGCGAAAGCGTGGCGATCTGCTCAGGCGTTAGCGCGCGCGCCTTGCGCGGCCATGGCGCCAGCGCCAGAACACCGTCGCGCTTCGCCGTGACGGCCCAGAGCTCCTCGGTGATGAACGGCATGAACGGGTGCAGCAGCTTCAGGATCTCGTCGCGCACCCATGCGATCATGGCGCGGGTCTCGGTCTTCGCGGGTCCGTCCTCGCCCATCAACAGCGGTTTGGTCAGCTCGACATACCAGTCGCAGAACACGTTCCAGACGAAGCGGTAGACCGCGCCTGCCGCGTCGTTGAAGCGGTACGCCTCGATCGCTTCGGTCACTTCGCGAGCCGCAAGCGTGGTCTCATGCATGATCCAGCGATTCAGCGTCTCCTTCGCGCTGGTTGGATCAAATCCGGCCATCAGGGCGGCGCCATTCATCTCGGCAAAACGGCAGGCGTTCCAGAGCTTGGTGGCGAAGCTGCGATAGCCGTCGACGCGCTGCGTCGACAGCTTGATGTCACGCCCCTGCGCCGCCATCGCCGCCAGCGTGAAGCGCAGCGCGTCGGCGCCGTATTCGTCGACCAGATGCAGGGGATCGATGACGTTGCCTTTCGACTTCGACATCTTGGCGCCCTTCTCGTCGCGGACGAGGGCGTGCATATAGATGGTCGAGAACGGCACCTCCTTCGTGAAGTGAAGGCCCATCATCATCATCCGCGCCACCCAGAAGAAGATGATGTCGAAACCGGTGACCAGCGTGTTGGTCGGATAGTAGCGCTGCAGCTCCGGCGTCTCGTCCGGCCAGCCAAGCGTCGAGAACGGCCACAGCGCGGACGAGAACCAGGTGTCGAGCACGTCTTCATCGCGGGTGATGAAGCCCTCGCGCTTGGCGGGGTCCACCGCCATGTCGTGGCCCTGCTCCGGCGTGATGACTTCCTGCTCGACGTAGTAGCCGAGCGCGTTGCCCACGGCCTCTTCCTCGGTCTCGGCGACGAACACCTTGCCGTCGGGCCCGTACCACGCTGGGATCTGATGGCCCCACCAGAGCTGGCGCGAGATGCACCAGGGCTGGATGTTCTCCATCCATTCGAAATAGGTCTTTTCCCAGTTCTTCGGCACGAAGCTGGTTTCGCCCGCGCGCACGGCCGCGATCGCCGGCTGCGCCAGCGTGTTGGCGTCGACGTACCATTGGTCGGTGAGGAACGGCTCGATGACCACGCCGGAACGGTCGCCATGCGGAACCATATGCGTGTTCGGCTCGATCTTCTCGAGAAAGCCGAAATCCTCCAACCGCGCGACGAGCTGTTTGCGCGCGGCAAAGCGCTCGATGCCATGGAATTCCTCGGCGAAATGCAGCGCGCCCTCGGGCAGGCCGCGCAGATAGTCCTCGTTGCCGACAAGCGAGAGCTTGCCTTCCTGGTCGAGCACGCTGATCCGCGGCAGCCCGTGGCGGTTGCCGATCTCGAAGTCGTTGAAGTCGTGCGCCGGCGTGACCTTCACAGCGCCAGAGCCCTTCTCCGGATCGGAATAATCGTCGGCCACGATCGGAATCTTGCGGCCGACCAATGGCAGGATCACGTGGCTGCCGACCAGCGCACTGTAGCGCTCGTCGTCCGGATGCACGGCCACCGCGGTATCGCCGAGCATGGTTTCGGGACGGGTCGTCGCGACCACGATGAAGCTTGCGGGATCGTCGGGGCTGAACGCCCTGCCCTCGAGCGGATAGCGCAGGTACCACAGATGGCCCTTGACCTCGACCTGCTGCACCTCGAGATCGGAGATCGCGGTGAGCAGCTTCGGGTCCCAGTTGACCAGCCGCTTGTCCTTGTAGATCAGCCCTTGGCGGTGGAGTTCGACGAACACCTTCACGACGGCGCGCGACAGGCCCTCATCCATCGTGAAGCGCTCGCGCGACCAATCGCAGGAGGCGCCCAGCCGCTTGAGCTGGTTGATGATGGTGCCGCCGCTCTCGGCTTTCCATTGCCAGACCCGGTCGAGGAATTTGGCGCGGCCCATCTCGCGACGGCCCGGCTCCTGCCGTTCCATCAACTGCCGCTCGACCACCATCTGGGTGGCGATGCCGGCATGGTCGGTGCCGGGCTGCCAGAGCACGTCGCGTCCGCGCATGCGCTCGAAGCGGCAGAGGATGTCCTGCAGCGTATTGTTCAGCGCATGTCCCATGTGCAGCGAGCCCGTCACGTTCGGTGGCGGGATCACGATGGTGAACGGCGCGGCGTCGCGCCGCTCGGGGCGGCCGGCCTTGAAGGCGCCACTCTCCTCCCAGACGCGGGACATCCGGCTTTCGATATCGGCAGGCTGGTAGTTTTTCTCGATCATGGCACTACAAATGGGGATGCTTGAGAGCGCTAAAAAGCCGTCCGAACGCGCCAAGTCAACCGGACTGGCGCGTCCAAACCGCCATAACACCCATTAGGGATGGCTGAATTGAGGGGGCTTCGCGGCCCGGGCGGCTAACGCCCCCGCGAAACCCGCTCGATCTCGGCTTTCACGATCCGCTCGACCAGCCCTGGCAGGTTGTCGTCCAGCCATGATTTGAGCATCGGCCGCAGCATTTCCTTAACCAGATCCTCCAGCGTCCGTGCATTGTTGCTGAGCACGGTATTGGCCAGCGAATTGAACGCGCTTTCGACCGCGTTCATGGTCGTGCGCGACAGGATTGGCTGCTGACCATAGGAGGAACTCTCGGTCGCCGCCTCATAGGCTGGCTGTCGCGGTGGAGACGGCGGTGGCTTGGTGGCTTCCGTGAATTCGATGTCGTCCTGCGGTTCAACTTTCTGAAAGGTCGGTGGCGGCGGCTTGGGCGTCGGCGTCGGTGCCGGATCCGGCAGGGCCATTTCGTCAGTCAGTTCGAATACGTCGCCGTCGGGTTGCGGCGGCCTGACTTCGGCCTCCTGCGTCGCCTCATCGAGGCTCGCCAGCATGGCGTCGATGTCGTGCTGGCTGTTCGTTTTGGCTGGTGGTGGCGCCGGCGCAGGTTTTGGCGCTGCTGGCGCCGGCTTCGCCGCTGCGGGAGTCGGCGGCGGCGGAATGTCCTTCACCACCGGCTTGGGGGCAGGCGCGGCGGCGACCGCCGGTTTCTCCGGCGTCGCAACGCTTGCCGGCCTGTCGTTTGCGGGTTTATCCGCGGAAGCGGGCTTGGCCTCATCATCGGCAATGATGCGACGGATCGACGCCAGAATCTCCTCCATGGAGGGCTCTTGGACCTTTGCAGGTTGCGTCATTTCCGACTCCACATCGAAATTACCCTACACCAAGCCACACGAGATTCGGCGGTTCCGGATGAAGCGGCCGGAATTTTTCATCGCTCGAGTCCGGACTTGTCCCCAGATCAACGGTTACCGGTGCGTTGCACGCGGTGCGTTCGCCCTCACGGCAACCGATCCGCAGCGATGGACGCAAAAAGCCGTTGCGAATCGTTGTGTTGCCTATGGAAACGGTATGTCAGGGCAACAATCGATTGCAAGCAACGCGCTTCGAAGTTTTGCGGCGTCTTCATGACCGCCACGCGACATATGGAGTCGGCGGTCGCGCGCGGGACAAACGAGTGCTCAGAAATGCGATGGGCCCGCTAGCAAGCGGGCCCATCTGTCTATTTAGAGCAATATGCGGAAGCGACGATCAGCGGCCGTCGGGCGTTCGAACCCCGGCCCAGCTATCACGCACCTGCTGGTAGTGCACGCTCGCATCGTAGGTTTGGGTCGGCAGGTTGAGCACCTGGGGCTGCAGCCGGCCCACGGCCTGCAGCACGCTGTAGGAAGCAACGACACGATCATGCTGCGCGACCACGAGCGCGTTGCGGGCGTTGACCAGCGCCTGCTGCGCGTTCAGCACGTCGAGCGTGGTGCGCTGTCCGGCCTTGGCTTCCTCGCGCACGCCGTTGAGCGCAATCTCGGATGCCGTCACCTGCGCCTGCGCCGAAGACACCTGGGCCTTACCAGCCACCAACTGGCCCCATGCCGTGACGACATTGGCCCGGGCCTGGTCGCGCGTCTGTTCGAGCACAAGCCGCTGCTGCGCCAGCGATTCCTTGTTTTGGCGGATCAGCGAATATTCGGCGCCGCCCTGGTATATTGGCACCGCAATCTGCGCTATCGCCGACGCCTGGAACTGGCGCTGGATGACCAGCGTCTGATCGTAGGCCTGCTGCGCGCTCGCCTGCAGCGTCACGCTCGGAAAGAGCGCGCCCTCAGCGATCTTGACGTTGAGGAAGTTGACGTCGACGCCAAACATCGCCGCGGTCACGTTCGGGTTCTGCGTCAGCGCGAGTTCGATGGCGGCATTGAGGGTCGGCGGCAGGAAACGGTCGACCGGTGAGCCCGGCGCGAGATTCGTCGGCTCGCTGCCGATGATGCGCCGGAAGTTCGATCGCGTCGTGGTCAGTTGCGATTCGGCCGTGAGCTGCTGCGTGCGGCCGGCGGCAAGTTGCGCCTCCGATTGCGCGACGTCGGTGCGCGTCACCTCACCGACATTGAATCGGTCGCGGGTCTGCTTGAGCGTCTGCTCGAGCACGCGTGTGTTGCTGCGCTGAACCTCCACGATCGCCGCATCGCGCAGGTAATCCATGTAGATCGAGGCAGCGCTGAACAGCACGGTCTGTTCGATATTCCGCAGCGCTTCGCGCGAGCCGGAGACCTGGCTCTCCGCGGCCCGCGTTCGGTTGCCGGTCTGAAATCCATTGAACAGGGTCTGCGAAATCGTGGCGCCGACGGCGCGCGGGACCTGCGTTCCATGCGCAGCCACCCCACCCGAGATGGCATCGGTATACTGATAACCGCCGCTCGCCGTGATCGACACTCTCGGCCGGTAGCCCGACAACGCTTGCGGCACGTTTTCGTCGGTGGATCGCACAAAGGCGCGCTGCGCATTGAGTTGCGGATTGGTCTGATAGGCACGAACCAATGCGGCCTCGATCGTGTCGGCCAGGGCCGGCGTCGGTCCCATGCACGCCAACAAAAGGACCGCTGCCGCGGCTCCGGTGACAACCTTCACCCCACGCATCCCCAATAATCCATCCATTGCTATTCACCACCCGGCTCGAGACCATGAACCGGGCGCCGCTTCGATCGAAGTGAGTCCCGCCTCACCTTATTCCGCAGCTAGGCTGGACGGAACTACCTCGCAACGGAACCCGGTGGAAACTCTTCACGTGGGGCAAACGGGCCACACTTCTGATTCAGAACGGGATTTTAACGCTTCGAATCGCCACCAAGCCGCCACCATACGAACTCCCTCGCTTCGCGCCGGCCGTGAATCCGCCTTTAGTTGTGAATCCGCATTCGCCGGAACGCCTGGAAAGAGGCCCTCCTCCCTCCGGGACGATGCATCTTATTAGAACACGAAAGCCGGCAAGCGCTCCAGGCCCGGCAGGAGCGGCGCCACGGCATCGAATAGCGGCCGATGCCCGAAATCCCCGTGGGTATGTGTCACGACGGCGGCCCGTTGCGGCTGCGACAAGGCAAACACCCCGACCAATCGCCCACCCTCGCGGAGCTGCTCGTAGAGTTCCTGCGGCACGATCTCGGTGGCACCATTGAGGAAAATGACGTCGAACGGCGCGTCCGCGACATCGCCCTTCGCCGCCGGCGCCGCGCGCACGGTCACGTTGGCGGCACCGGTCCCCGCAAGCGCGACCTTGGCCTGGTCGGCGAGCGCGGGCTCGCTTTCGGTGGCAAACACCTCCCCTGCGAGCCGTGCGACCACGGCAGCCGCGTAGCCAGTCGCGCAGCCGACGACCAGAACGCGGTCAGTCGAATTGATCTCAGCCGCCTGCAGCATCTTCGCCATCACGGCTGGCTTGATCAGGTAGCGCTTCGTCGCGCCGCCCTCGCTGACATCGAGGTCGAGATCGAGATAGGCCAGCGCGCGCTTGCTTTCGGGAACGAAGGCCTCGCGCGGCACGGCAAGCATCGCATCGAGAATACGCGCGTCGGTGACGTCACTGGTGCGCACCTGGCCATCGACCATTTTCTGGCGCGCGGTCGAGAAACCGGACATGGGCTGAAACCTGCAAGTCGCGCGGCGCGGCCGCGACGGGAGTGAGACCGCCCGTCTTTTGGAACAAGCAGGATCAAAACGCAACACGCCCGATGGGCCATACCGGCCCCGCGAGTTCTTGCAGGGGAACAGCGCCTATTCGATCGCGACGGCAAGCCGGCCGATCAGCCTCGCAGCTTCGTCAAGACACGTGGAATCGTGCTCTTCGACGATCTGCGCTAGCCGCCGAAGGCATTCGTCGTCGCTCATGGTCGGGATATCGCTCGGGACGATCGAGGGTGTTGTTTTCGGCACCTCGGTGTCGAAGACGGCCATGGAATCACCTCGCAAGGAGCCCTGCTTAACCAAAAATCGACGATGAATGAGTCGATTTGGCGGCTGTCCGCATCAAATCCGCAAAGCGCCACGCGGATGTGACTGAGTCGCGCCCGTCAGGACGAGTCGAATCTGGAGGTTGGATGCGAATCCGCCTTGCCGGGCCGCGCAAGCGCGAAACCAAGAGCTTAGGAAATTCGGCTAACAGCTCGATTTAATTGAGAGATTGGCTCCCCGGGCTGGATTCGAACCAGCGACCATTCGATTAACAGTCGAATGCTCTACCGCTGAGCTACCGAGGAATGGGCGAAACCGGCGTTTCGCTTGCGGTCAGCCCTATAACAAAGCCTTCCCAGCTTGCAAAGGACCAAATGGACCTCTCCGCACAGTTCGAAGAGATAACGGCGCGAACCACCGGGCTGCTCGGCAATCGCCATTTCAGGGCTTCAGGTCGAATCTGGCCTGTCCGGTCCTTGGATCGGCCGGGACGGAAAGATGCTGGTGGATCATCTTCCATTGCCCATCCTTCTTCTGAAACACTCTCGTGCTTCGCGACCAATTCTCGATCTCCGGCGCTGAAGCTGAGCGGTAGCGCATGCGGTTGAGGCCCCACGCGATGGCAATGTCATCGCGCACGATCACCTGAAGATCAGGAATGTCCCATTCGAAGTCGCCCTTGATCAGGTCGAAGCCCTGCTGGCAGACTTCGCGAATGGCATCGATACCGCGGTACTGAAGTGGCGCGACATGTTCATAGGAGTGAATATCGGGATCGAGAGGACGCATGGCGCCGTCGATGTCCAGCGCCGATGAAGTGCGCAGCCAGTCGGCGAAAAGAGCGCGGAGCTCCTGCTCGTCTGCTGCATTCCTGCTCATATGCTTTTCCTTTCAAGTGGTGATGTCCGAGTTCGGCAGGCGGGCGATGAGCTTGTCGAAGCATTCCTGCCAGCCTTCGGCGTTGCCGTCGCGGCGCAGACTGCTGTCGTAGCCAACCTGATGGAACGTCATCTCAGTGCCGCCGCGTGAAGCCTCGAAGGTGACGGTGATCAGAGTCTCCGGTCCTGAGTGGGCGCCATCGACCTGGGTCAGGGTCAGCGCGAGCAACTTCCCCGGCACCATTTCCCGGAACTCACCGCGCTCGAAATAGACGTGCCCGGTCGAGGAGCGAAAATCGACCCGCCACTTTCCTCCCGGCCGTGCGTCGATCTCGCAGCCAGTGACCTCGTAGCCGTCGGTCGCAAACCAATGCCGGATCTGTTCGGCTTCAATCCAGTTGCGGTAGACGAGCTCGGGCGGGGCCGGAAACCAGCGTTGGATGGCGGCGCCCAGCGGCTTCTCCTCCAAGGTCACCTTGCCTCTCTCCATTATTCTCCTCCCGTTTGCTTCGCCAGATGGGTTTCGAGCTTGTCGAAGCGCTGCAGCCAGAGCTTGCGATAGTTGGCGAGCCAGGAATCGATCTCGATCAGCGGACTGGCGACGATCCGCGACGGACGCCGCTGGGCATCGCGGCCCTTCGTCACCAGGCCCGCCGCTTCCAACACGGCGACATGCTTGGAGACAGCCCGGGGCGTCAGCGCGAACGGCTTGGCCAGTTCGGCGACCGAGGCCTCGCCTTCCAACAGCCGCGCAAGGATTGCCCTGCGCGTCGGATCAGCCAGCGCGCCAAACGTGGCGCTCAACGTGTCTTGGGTTGGCATATCTGGAACCAAATAGTTCTGGAACTGATTGGTTCCTATATGAGCGTGCACCTTTCGTCAAGGGCGCACGCGTTCGAATCGCTTGAGCCGATCGCTCAGCTTTCGGCCGTTGGATGAATCTCCTAATGGGATTTCATCCGCCTAATGGAGCCCGCATGTCTGGTTCGAGCAAATTTGCTGTCGACGGTTTCACAACCATCCCGGCGCTCTTTGAAGAGCCGGACTTGCAAGAGATCGAAAAGCAGGTTCACCACCGGCTCGCACAGCCGCATGATCCGATGATGAACCGCGTTGGGAACGATCTCGTCCCGTTGCGCTGGAATGATCCAATCGTCACGCGCTTGCTCTGCCGGACATCCGCGCTCGGTCGGATTAGATCTACAGTCGCGGCTGACGACCTGCGCTGGATTTCGGCCTACATCTCATCCAAAGGCGCCTCTACGCCTGCGCTGCTATGGCACCAGGACTGGTGGTGCTGGGACCACTCCATCAGTTTCGCGCCGACCGCCCCGCAGATCGCAATCCTGTGCTACCTCTCAGACACGAGTGACCGGACGGGCGCATTGCGAGTTCTTCCGGGTTCTCATCTGCGCAGTCTGCCGATCCACTCCGACCTGCCCGAGCCGCATAGTGCGGCCGCCGAGCAGTTGGCGCCCGACCACCCTGCTCTCAGTAACCACGAAGGACAGATCACGCTCAATCTGCGCCGTGGCGATGCAGTGGCGGTGGACTATCGTCTCCTCCATGGAACGCATCCAAATCGCAGCCTTTCACGGCGCGATGCGCTGCTGTTTTCTTTCACGCCGAATTGGCGCTTTCTTCCTGACTCCATTCGCGCGCATCTCGCAATGCATCCGGCCCGCCCAAGTGCTGCTGAATGGCCCACCATCGCCGAGTGGGGAGAAGATCTCTTTCCACGATACGACGGCACGCCGACTTCCCTGCAGATCAATAGAATAGCGCCGTCGCGCACATAGCGTTCACAGCGTCACGTCGCGTTCGATGCAACGGGATGACTTTGTGCCAAGCGCGCCTTGAAACTCGGCACATTATGTAATATACGAAGTTACATGATGCGAGACCGCCGCTCCTCCTCCGTGCTTCATACTCTTTTGCGCATGGCTGAGCCCGGCGAAGCGCTGAACGCCGTTTTGGACGGAGCTTTCGCCGAAGCAGAGGCGCTACTGCTCGATCGCTTCGGCGCCTTCACCATCGCCGATCTCAGTGCCGAATTCTCGCGGCGAGATGTGGCGCACAAGGAAAGGAACCGAAATGCTTCATGACGTGATCGTCATTGGCGGCAGCTACGCCGGCATGGCTGCGGCCCTTCAATTGTTGCGCGCCCGGCGCAAGGTGCTCGTCGTTGACGCAGGCGTCCGGCGCAACCGGTTCGCCTCGGAATCCCATGGCTTTCTTGGTCAGGACGGGGTCGATCCGGCCGAGATCGCGCGCACTGCACGAGAACAGCTCACGGCCTATCCGACGCTCACATGGCTCGAGGGAACCGCTACCGACGCCAAGCGGCAAGGAGATGGTTTCGCGGTGACAACAGCCGACGGCGAGTTCTATCGTGGCAAGAGGCTTATCCTTGCCACCGGCGTCAGCGATGCACTCCCTCCTCTTGATGGGCTCGCCGAGCGCTGGGGCAGTAGCATCTTTCACTGCCCCTATTGTCACGGATATGAACTGAATGAGGGACGGATCGGTGTAGTCGCCACGAGCCCCGACGTGCTCCATCACGTCGTTCTGTTTACGGAATGGGGAGACGTGACGCTCATGCTCAACGGTGCCTTCGAGCCGGATGCGGACGCCCGCGCCGAGCTTGCTGCGCGGGGCGTCGCGATCGAGACAGGTCCTATCGCAGGCATCGAAGGCCACGCAGACGTGAGGCTGCAAGACGGACGCGTCCTGCCTTTCGCCGGCCTGTTCACGGCAACGCGCAACGCGCCCTCCACGCCATTGGCTGAGACGCTTGGCTGCGAATTGGAAACGACTCCGTTCGGCACCCAGATCCGAACCGACGAGACCAAGCAAACGACGGTGCGCGGCGCCTTTGCCTGCGGAGACGTCGCGCGAGCACCGCATTCGGTATCGCTTGCGGTCGGCGATGGCGCAATGGCGGGGGTGCATGTGCACCGTTCACTGGTGTTTTGAGGGGCCCGCATTGGGGAGCGGTCCAGCAATGTAGCGAGATAACGGACGTTTGCGACGAACGCGCGTCGGGGAAGCTATTTCCGTGCGTAATGCACTCCGCTCCAACCGCTTGCTCGCGCCACAACACCCTGTGGTTATGGGTCCTCGCTTTCGCGAGGACGACGGCGTGGCGGGCCGCGCGATCAATCGTGAATGCGCCGGCACTCACGGCCGGCGGCACACCAGATCGATCTCGATCAGCGCGTCGTAAGCAAGCCCGGTGACGCCGACGCAAGTGCGTGCCGGCAGGCGGTCCGGCGGGAAATAGCTGCGATAGGTTTCGTTCATGGCGGCGTAGTCTTCCTTGAAGCGCGTAAGATAGATGCGCGACATCACGATGTGCTCGAAGCCGAGACCGAGACCCTCGAGCACAACGCGCAGATTTTCCATCACCGCCTTGGTCTGCGCGACGATGCCGTCGGGCAATACGCCGGGACTAGCGGGCGTGTCCGGCATCTGGCCTGTGACGAAGACAAAGCCGTCGGCCTCGACAGCGTGGCTGAAGGGCGCGACGGGCTTTGGCCCGCCCGCGATCATGTGGAATTTCAATGTCGGTATCCTTCTGTTATCGCGACAGTGCCGCGTCCTCGAACAACCGCTTGCTCAGGATCGCATGCACGCCCCAATTGCCGTCGACGACCTGGGTGACGCCGAAATCGACCGCTGCCGACATCAGCGCGATCGCCTCGTCCTCGCTGAGACCTTTGATGTTCATCAGGAAGCGCCGCATCTTGCGGAAGGCGTCCTTCATCGCAAGGTCGAGCGAGGACGTCGCATAGACTTCGCTCTGCCCGTGCGCGCCGAACTCGGCGAGATAGTTCGGATGGCTGAAGCCGGTCAGCACCCAATCGGTCGCGGTCTCGATCAGGGGATAGCTGAGATCGGCAAACGGTTGGCCAGCCAGATTGCCTTTCTTGTGCAGGATCACCTGGAACGTGCCGGTCATCGAGCATTCGATCGCCGTTCCGCTCAACTCGCCATCGCCCTGGGCGGCATGGGGATCGCCGACCGAGAGCAGCGCGCCTGGCACCGAGACCGGAAGATAGACGGTCGCCCCCTTGCCGAGCCGCCAATTGTCCAGATTGCCGCCGAAATAGGACGGCGGTACGGAATCGACGAAATCGAGCTCGCGCGGCGCGACCGCGATCACGCCGAAATGCGGCCGGAGCGGAATGCGGATGCCGTCGAGCACGGCGTGGCGGCGCCTCACCGAACCAGGTGCGACGGGAATGCCGGGATAATCGTAGGTCGTATGAACCACGCCGAATGGATCGGTCTGCGGCTCCCAGCGGTAGGAATAAAGCGCGCGCGCATGCGGTGTTTCGTCGTGGTCACCTTCGTGACCCGCGAAGTAGATTTCGTAGATCGTCACCGCCTCGCGCGGCTTGGGGCCGGCGAGCAACTCGTTGTAGTGATAGCCCCACCAGGCCGCGACGCTGGAGCCGAATACCCTGCCCTCATAATGCGGATTGCGGCTCGGCCGCGGCACGATATCGAGGATGCGCACCTCCAGGACATCGCCAGGCTGCGCGTCCTTGACAGCGATCGGGCCAGTGCAGATGTGCACGCCGAACCCCTCGCCCGCGCCGCGCCCGAACACCGAGGCATCCATCGGACCGGCGCCGCGCCGGTCGACATTCTTGCGGTCATTGGTCCAGCCGAACACGCTTTCGGCGCCGGCATCACCCGTGATCATTCTTTCAGGATCATCAGACGCATGCTGGGTCAGGGTTTCGATCGTGATCGTGTCGCCGGAATTGATCTCGGCCTGCGGCGCAAGCGTGCGGCTGAAGTAGCCCCAATGCACGCGGTTCGCGTCGACGGAGAGATGATGGTGGGCCGCGTGATGCTCCCGTTCGCCTTCGTGCGCCGGCCCCGTTGTGACGGCGGCCATATTCCTTCCGACGCTCGATGGCTGATGCGTTCGCAGTTGCGCAAGCGCCTCCTGCGGCCAGCCGCGCTGACCCGCGGCGATCGACGATGGCGCCGCGCGCTCGGCCTCCTGCTGGCGAAACTCGCGCGGTGGCAGACCAAAGCGATGACGGAAGGCGCGGCTGAAATGCGCGGAGTCGCTAAAGCCGTACCGATAGGCGATCTCCGAGATCGATCGATGCGCCTCCGCCAGGTTCGACAGATCAGCCCAGGCGCGCTGCCAGCCGCCGCTCGCGTACATAGTGCGAGAAATTGTCGCCGACGCCCTCGAACAGCTTCTGCAGGTAGCGCTCGGAAATCCCTTCGGCCTGCGCGACACGCGACGGCGCAAGCTCGGGATTGTCGAGGTTGCGCTCGATGGTCTGGCAAATCCGGTGCAGGATCGCGGCTTGCGTGGCCGTACCGGCGACCTCTGAGGCGGGAGAGGTGGACTGGTGCGCAAGCGTCAAGAGAAGATCGACGAGGCTTTGCGCAATGGCCGCCCATTCGACGTCGCTCAGCGTTTCCAGGGTGCGGGAGGTTGCATCCAGCAATCGCGAGAACACGTCGGCAAGGCCGGCGGGCGCGACGACGCGGGCTACGGACGCGATCGGCCTGCCGATGAGGCGGCCGTGCCGCGCTTCGGCTGCAACAGAGAGGATGATCGCGCGCATATCGCGCTGGAACATCAGGCTCCAGTCGCCATGCCGCGGCAGCAGCAGGAGATGGCCAACGGGAACGATACGGTGGCTCGCGCCTTGCCGCAGCATCACGCCGTCCTCGATCGGGAGCAGCGCGATCGGCAATCCCTCGCCCGATTGCGGCAGCGGCGCGATCCCCTGCGATCCCGCCGCGATCCGGGTCAGCGCCACGCCCACGCCATTGCGGTGCGAGGCCGTCGCGTGACCGTCGTCGAATGCGCTTGCGGAAGCCGGCTGCAGGCCGACCGCAGCCAGCACGTCCCGCCAGGCCTCCAGGCGGTCGTCTCGCGCGTAGGATTCACTCGTGAACGGACGGAAGCTCATCGGTTCGACCCAATCAGGGCCGATCGAAGCAACCCGCGTGCCAGACAAGCGCAGTCCTCCGCCAAAATGGCGGCGTCAAAACGACGCCGGCAAATTCAACCCACGATCAAAAGCGGTCCATTCTCAAGGCATTAGTCGCACCTGAAGACGTTCTTGCGGATCGTGCCGTGCACGCCCCAATTGGCGTCGACCACCTGGGTAACGCCGAAATCGGCGCCGACCGACATCAACGAGATCGCCTCGTCTTCGCTCAGCCGGTGCACGGTCATCAGGAACCGCCGCAGCTTGCGGAACGCGTCTCGCATCGCACGGTCGAGGCTGGAATGGTTGGCAATCTCGGTCTGCGCACCGGCGCCGAGCTCGGCGAGATAGTTCGGATAGGTGAAGCCATAGACCGACCAGGCATGGGCGGTCTCCAGCATCGGATGCGTGAGGCCCTCGAGCGCGGTTCCGCCGAGATCATTGTTCTTGTGCAGGATAAATTCGAAATCCCCGGTCAGCGAGGTCTCGATCGCGGTGCCGCCGAGTTCGCTGTCGCCTTGCGCGGCATGGGGGTCGCCGACCGAGAAGAACGCGCCGGGGACGGCCACGGGATAATACATCCGCGCGCCCTTCCCGATCCGCCAGTCGTCGATATTGCCACCGGTATAGCTCGGCGGGATCGAGCTGACATAGTCGGCCTCCGACGGCGCAAGTCCCATGGTCCCGAAATGCAGCCGCGCCGGCACCTTGATGCCGGTAAGGATGTTCTCACGCTTGCGGATGGTCGCATGGTCGACCCGCACGCCGGGGTAATCGATGGTTGCATGCACGATGCCATCGGGATCGGTCTGCGGCGTCCAGACGTAGTTGTAGACGGCCTTCGCGAACGGCTCGCCCGAGGTGTCGAGCTCGAAAATCGTGATCACCTCGCGCGGCTTCGGCTCTTCGATGAGATCGTGATAATGGAAGCCCCAATTGGCTGCGACGTTCGAGCCGAAGCAGCGGCCGGCGTGGCAAGCGCTGCAGCTCGGGCGCGGCCTGATGTCGAGGATGCGCACCTCCAGAACATCGCCGGGCTCGGCGTTCTCGATCGCAACCGGTCCGGTCAAAAGGTGTACGCCAAGCCCCTCGCCCGCGCCGCGGATGAACGGCCCCTCGGTCGGGCCGGAGCCGCGGCGCGCCACAGCCTTATGCTCGCGCGTCCAGTGGAACACGCTCTCGGCGCCGGGATCACCCGCGATCATGCGCTCGTAATCGTCATTGGCGTGATGGGTCAGCGTCTCGATGGTGGCGCGGTCGCCCGAGCGCAATGTCAGCGCTGGTGCGACCTTCTTGCTGAAGTAGCCCCAGTGGACGGTGGCCGGCGAGACCGGCAGGGTAAAGTGCCTCATGCAAGTGCCTCTTCGGGGGATCGGAACGATCGAAGTTCTGGCGCGTGACGCTTCATCTCACCGGCTCCGGCGTCTTGTCGGCTTCCATCACGCTGAGGAAGCGCGCGGTGACGGGATGGCGCGGATTGGACAGCACCTCATGCGCCGGCCCCTCCTCCAGGATCCTGCCGCCGCTCAGGAAGGCGACGCGGTCGGCCACCTCATCGGCGAAGCGGATCTGATGCGTCGAGATGATCATGGTCAGGCCGTCGTCGATGGCGAGCCGCCGGATCACTTCCAGGACTTCGTTGACGAGTTCGGGATCGAGTGCCGAGGTCGGCTCGTCCAGAAGCAGCACGCTCGGGTTCGGCGCCAGCGCGCGGGCGATCGCCACCCGCTGCTGCTGCCCGCCCGACAGGTGCCGCGGCAGCGCATCAGCGCGATGGCTCAGGCCGACGCGGTCGAGCAGTTCGCGCGCGCGACGCTCGGCGTCAATTCGTGTCATGCCATGGACCCAGCGCAAGGGACCCGCGACGTTCTCCTTCGCCGTCAGGTGGCTGAACAGGTTGAACTGCTGGAACACCATGCCGACACCGACATTGGCGCGCTCATTGGCGATCGCGCGCGGCGACAGCGGCCTGCCGTCGTCGTCGAAGCCGAGCCGCCGTCCCCCGACACGCACCGTGCCGGCATCCCAATTCTCCAGATGATTGATGCAGCGCAGCAGCGTACTCTTGCCGGAGCCGCTGGGTCCGAGCAGCGCGATGACCTCGCCGACGCGAACCGTGATATCCAAGCCGTCGAGCACATCTTGCGCGCCATAGCTCTTGCGCAGATCCTTCACCTCGACGGCGACATTGTTGCGCGCGATCGTCGCGGTGCGTCTGGCCCGCTCTTCCGGCGTCAGCGTCCTGGACGGCGGCACCGGGATTTCGGGCTCGATGCCAGCCGCAACGTCGACCGCCGGAGCGGTCTTCTCCGCAAGCTCCAGCTTGGTGATGAGGTCGACCCGGCGCCAGGGCAGATAATCGGCAAGCTTGCGTTCACGCGAGGTGCGGTCGAGATCGAGCAACCATTCCAGGGCGAGCTGGATGACGCTGATCGCGCCGGTCAGCACGAGATAGATCAAGCCGGAGGCGAAGAAGATCGAGAAAAAGTCGAAGGTCGAGGACGCAAGCTGCGTGCTTCGCAGCGTCAATTCCTGGACCGCGATCACCGAGGCCAGCGACGAATTCTTCAACGCGCTGACGGACTCATTGCCGAAGGCCGGGATCATGGTGCGGATCGCCTGCGGCGCGATCACCCGCCGCATCAGCACTGCCGGCGTCATGCCGAGCGCCTGTCCCGCTGATATCTGTCCGCGCTCGACGCCGAGCACGCCGGCGCGCAGCATCTCGGCAATGAATGGCGCCTCATTGCAGGCGAGCGCGAGGCCGGCCGCCAGCACGGCCGGCAGTTTGATGCCGATATGCGGCAGCGCGTCGTAGGCGAACACCATCTGCAGGATCAGCGGCGTGCCGCGGAAGATCACGGTGTAGCCACGCGCGATCGCCGACAGCCACCAGAGGTGGCTGAGCTGCATCCAGGCCAGGATCAGGCCGAGGATCAGCCCGCCTGCGAGCCCGAGGGCGGTCACCTCCAGGGTGAGCTCGATGCCCGCGAGCAGGTAAGGCAGGCTGAGATAGTGCAGGAACAGGGACATCAGTTGACGGTCAGCAGGCCCGGTTCCTTGAGATTGTCGGGATCAAGTCCCCACTTCTTGAGCAGCGCGAGCTGGTCGCCGGACTTGTAGATCTCCGTCAGTGCGGCCATCACCGCGTCGCGAAACTTCGGCTTGTCCTTGGGCACGGCAATGCCGACCGAGTACGGGATCGTCACCGCGATCGCCTTCTCGAGCTTGTCCGGATAGGCCTTCACCGCGTTGTCGACGGTGTTGACGTCGTTGATGTAGGTGTCGGCCCGGCCGGCCAGGATCGCCTGGATGCAGTTGGCGTTGTTGTCATAGAGCTGCAGCGTCGGCTCAGGCTTGCCGGCAGCTTTGCATTGGGGAATGAGGGCTTGCACCAGCGGCACCTCGACGAAGCCGGTGTTTTCGGCCGCCGCCGCGCCGCACAGCGACAGGTTGATGCCGTTGATGCCCTTCGGATTGCCCTTGGCAACCAGCACGCCGTCGAACACTTTCGAATAGGTAATGAAGTCGGCCGCCTTCGCGCGCTCCTCGGTCGCGTAGATGTCCGAGATCACGATGTCCGCCTGCCCGCTGGCGAGCGTTGTCAGCAATGCGGCAAAAGTCACGGCCTTGTAGGTCAGTTTGAAGCCGAGGCATTCACCGATCATTTCGCCGAGATCGATGTCGAAGCCGACATACTTGCTCGGGTCTTTCGGGTCGATCGATTCATAGCCCGGCGTGTGCGGGTTGATCGCGTTGACGAGCGTCTTGCCCTTCCAGTCCGGATATTTCTCCTGAAGCGCCGCGCATGCCGCCGGCGCCGCCGCCTGCGCGCTTAGCGGCACCAGAAATCCTGCGGCGACGATCGCGCCCAGAATCGCGCGACGCCACGGAAGTGCCGTGCTTCCCCACAAAGCCATTTCTGCATGTTGCCAGCTCCTCCGACGTTGTCATGGCCACGGCCATGTCCCAAAGCTCGGAACGAAGGCTACGGGGAACCGCTCCGCAAAAGCTTGTCTGGCGGCGTACAAAAAATTGGATGAAGCGGGCCTGCGGTTTGGGCAACGGCTGCTCAAATTGTATTCGAGTCATGGCCCGACGTTTGGGGCGCGCGATTCACTGCTCGAACACCGCGGAGCACACCGCGCTCAGACTAGCCTTCTGCCAACGCAGGCAGGCGACGGGCGCGGCTTTTCAAGGCTGCCGATCGCGTAACGCTTGCCTTCATGACCGCGTCTCCCTAAGCTCGGGCTTGGCCTGCTCCGCTGCAGGCGTGATTGGGACTTATGCGAATTCATTTTGGTCAAATGTGATTTTTCTCACAGTGCGGTGGACCGCGCCGGCAATAGCGTTCATACGGCGCTAGCAAGACTCTGGTAACCAAGTGAGGGGGCGGCTGCCGGATCGCTAAAATTGGAGCGATCCGCTCAATCCGCCCACAAACCCATTTTGCGACGTTGCGCTCACAACCTCCGGGGAGAGCGCAATGAGCGAAGCTGAATTTGATCTGGTGTTGGATGCTGTGCGAGCAGCCGTCGCCCCGACGCCACAGGAGGATTTCATGGCTCAGCCATTGCCGCGCTTCCAGCCGCCGCCACGCCCCGCGAATGACAACCAGACGCCCTGGCCGCTCATCCCATTTCCGGATGGTTGGTACGCCTCCTGCTAAAGAGCGCCGCAATGCCGGCGACGCAGTTGGAGTTTCAGAATTCTGCAGGAACCGGTTCGGGGCCGGTTGCCTAAGTCCTTGAACCTCTGTATTGATCCGCCCCGCTTGAGGCCACGTGGCGGAGTGGTTACGCAACGGTCTGCAAAACCGTGTACACCAGTTCAATTCTGGTCGTGGCCTCCACTCATACAATCAATGGCTTACGCCTGATAGATGAGGCGTCGCTTTCATCGCTTCCGTCGCCGAAAATCGCGCTTTTTCGGCTTTGGGGCGAGTTGCGGCATCGTCCGCTGCACCTGGCGATATCTTGCCAGCATCCGCTCGAAGCTCGCATTCAGGGTTTCGGCAATGTCCGGCCGCTTTTCGAGCGCGGCGAGCAGCAGGCCGGCCGCCTCGATCGTGGAAAGTCCATCGCGGCGCGGTTCGCGGCGAAGCTGGCCGTAGCGTGACGGCTGGCGGGGGCCCAGAATCACCCGCTGGCATTTCAGCATCCAGGGATTGCGCCACCACAGCGCCTTGGCCTGGCTCCAGGTGCCATCGAGCAGCACGATGCCTTCGATGCGTCCGAGAATGCTGCGCTGGTTCGGCTCGAGCTCGGCCTTGCGGTCGACGGCGACGACCTCGGCATCGGTGTCGAGATCGGCGACCTTGGCGGAGCCGAGATAGAGCACCGCCCAGCGCGACGGGTCCGCCACCGGTCGCCCCAGCGCCTTCGACAGGCTCGGCCAGGACAGCCCGATCCGCACCACTGCTTCCTCGAAGTGGCGCGCGGTCAGCCGTGCGGTGCCGAGCGCCCTATCCTGCTCCTGCGGATGCTGCAAGATCAGGAGCTCGATCCGGCTCTCGATCGGCGTAACACTGTCGCAGATGCACAGCGGCATCGGCTTGCCGCAATGCGGGCAGTCCGCGACCGGCTCGGCAAGGATTGTCTGATCTGATTCCGTCATCCGCCCGCTATACGCTACGCGGCCGCCAATTCAACTATTCCGCGGGCGCTGCCAGCGCGGCAGGTTCGGCGCGCCGCCGCAACCGGTCGATCAACAAGTAAATCACCGGCGTGGTGTAGAGCGTCAGGATCTGCGAAACGAACAGGCCGCCGATGATGGTGATGCCGAGCGGCCGGCGCAGCTCCGTCCCGGGACCGGTGGCGAGCACCAGCGGAATGCCGGCAAACAGCGCCGCCATGGTCGTCATCAGGATCGGCCGGAACCTTGCGCTGCAGGCCTCGAAGATCGCGTCCGCCGAGGACAGGCCGCGCTGCCGCTCGGCGTCCAGCGCGAAATCGACCATCATGATGCCGTTCTTCTTGACGATGCCGATCAAGAGGATGATGCCGACAAAGGCGATCACGGTCAGGGGCGTACCGGTCAGTTGCAGAGCCAGCAGCGCGCCCAGCCCTGCGGAGGGCAAGGTCGAGATGATCGTCAGCGGATGCGCCAGGCTCTCATAGAGCACCCCGAGCACGATATACATCGCGACCAGCGCCCCCAGGATCAGGAGCGGCTGCCTTCCGCTGGTCTTGTTGAAGTCGCCGGCGTTGCCGTCAAAGCTGCCACGGATGCCTTCGGGCATATGCAATTCATCCACCGCGCGCTGGATATTCGACGTCGCCTGCTCCAGCGGCACGTTCGGCAGCAGATTGAACGATACCGTGGTCGAGGGGAAGGACTGCGTGTGATAGACGGCGAGCGGCGCCAGCCCTCGCTGATAGTGGACCACAGCCGACAAGGGCACCTGGGCGCCGTTGGCGCCGGCCACGTAGATTCGCTCGAGGTTGGACGGATCGGTCTGGAATTTCGGATCGATCTCCAGCACCACCATGTATTGGTTGCGCTGGGTATAGACGATCGAGATCTGCCGCTGCGAGAAAGCGTTGTTGAGCGCGTTGTCGATATCCTGCACACGGACGCCGAGGCTTGAGGCGGTCTTGCGGTCGATCACCAGGTTGAGCTGCAATCCGCCGGGGTCGCGATCGCTGGAGACGTCGGTGATACCTTCGACGGTCTCCATGCGCTTGGCGACGATCGGCGCCCACTTCTGCAACAAATCGAGATCGGCGCTCGAGAGCGTGTACTGGTAGTCGGAATCGCTCTGTCGCCCGCCGGCGCGGACGTCCTGAGCCGCGAACATGAACAGGCGGATCCCCGGCACCATGAACAGGTTGCGGCGCAGGCGATCGATCACAAGCTGTGTCGAAACTCCCCCCCGCTCCTCCGGCGATTTCAGGCTGATGAACATGGTGCCACGGCTAGCGCCGCCGCCCATCCCGCCGCTCCCAAGCGATGAGCCGATGCCGGCGACCGCGGGATCGGCCATCACGATGTCGGCCACCTGTTGCTGCAGCTTGAGCATGGCCTGGAACGAGGTGTCAGCCGATGCCCGCGTCGCGCCGATGACGAAGCCGCTGTCGTCGGTCGGGAAATAGCCCTTCGGCGTCTTGATGTAGAGCGTCACGGTCAGCGCGATGGTGGCAAAGAACACGAGCAAGGTCAGGAACGGAAAATCGAGCACGCCGCGCAGCGTCCACGTATAGAAGCGCACGATGCGCGACAGGGTTCCCTCGATCAGGCGGTCGAACCAAGTGGCGCGGGCGGAGGTCGCTTCCTTGATGTAGTGCGCGCAGATCATCGGGGTGATCGTCAGCGACACCAGGGTCGAGACCAGGATGGCGAAGGTCAGCGTCAGCGAGAATTCGCGGAGCAGCCGTCCGACGATACCGTCCATGAAAATCAGGGGCGTGAAGGCGGCGATCAGCGACAGCGAGATCGAAACCACGGTGAAGCCGATCTGCTTGGCCCCCTCCAGCGCCGCCGGATAAGGCGCCATGCCCTGCTCGAGATTGCGGTACATGTTCTCGATCATCACGATCGCATCGTCGACCACGAAGCCGACCGAGATCGCCAGCGCCATCAGTGACAGATTGTCGATCGAGAAACCGGCGAGCCACATGCCGGCGCACGTGCCCGCCAGCGCCAGCGGCACCGAGACGCCTGCCGCAATCGTCGGCGTCAAGCGGCGCAGGAACACGAACACCACCACCATGACCAGCCCGGCGGTGGCAAGCAGCGTCAGTTGCATGTCGAGCACGCTGGCACGGATGGTGCCGGTGCGGTCCACGAGCGTCGAAATCTCGAGACCGGCGGGAATCCACTGCTTCAGCTCCGGCAGCATCGCCGTCACCCGGTCGACGGTATCGATGACGTTGGCATCGCCCTGCTTGGTGATCTGGATCAGGACCGCCGGCTGCTTGTTGAACCAGGCGACCGAGCGGACGTTGCGTACGCTGTCTTCGATCTCGGCGACATCCGAGAGGCGGACGAAATTGCCGTTCGCACTCTTGATCAGGATGTTGCGGAACTCGGCGGCGGTCCGCATCTGCGGATTGATCGAGAGCGTCTCGCTCTGGCGGCCACCATTGAAGATGCCGACCGGTCCGAGCGGATTGGCGTTGACGATGGCCTGGCGGACGTCCTCGGTCGCAATGCCGGCATTCGACAGCGCGACCGGATTGAGCGAGATCCGCACCGCCGGCTGATCGGCGCCCGAGACCGTGACCTCGCCCACTCCCGGCACTTGCGAGATGCGCTGGGCGAGCACGGTATCCGCGACGTCGTACATCGCGCTGGTCGACATCGTCTTCGATGTCAGCGCCAGCACGAATACCGGCGCCGCCGCTGGATTGGCCTTCCTGAAGATCGGCAATGTCGGCAGGTCGGTCGGCAGATCCGCCATCGAGGCGTTGATTGCCGCCTGCACGTCGCGCGCAGCGCGGTCAATGTTGCGTCCGATCGCGAACTGCACCTGGATGCTGGTGCTGCCGAGCGAGCTCACCGACGTGATCTGCTCCACGTCCGCGATCTCGCCGAGCCGGCGTTCCAGCGGCGCCGCCACCGTCGCAGCCATCACCGAAGGGTCGGCGCCCGGCCGCGAAGCGAACACCCGGATCATCGGGAAATCGACGTTCGGAACCGACGCCACCGGCAGGAACCCATACGCAACGATCCCGATCAGGAACAGCCCGATCGCCATCAGCGTGGTGCCGACCGGACGGCGGATGAAGGGCTCCGAGATCGAGATCGACGCCATCACTGCATCCCCTCGGTCGCTCCCGCGACCGGCGGGCCCTGCGGACCCGGGTCCGGTAGCGCGTGCTCGATCCTGCGGTTCAGCCGGTCGAGCGCGAGGTAGATCACGGGCGTCGTGTAGAGCGTCAGCAACTGGCTGAGCAGGAGGCCGCCGATGATGGAAATGCCGAGCGGAAAGCGCAGCTCCGCGCCGGTGCCGCTTTCAATCGCGAGCGGCAGCGCGCCGAACAGCGCCGCCAATGTCGTCATCATGATCGGCCGGAAGCGCAACAGGCAGGCCTGCACGATCGCGTCATAGGGCGACATGCCCCGATGGCGCTCCGCGTCCAGCGCGAAATCGATCATCATGATCGCGTTCTTCTTGACGATGCCCATCAGGAGAATGATGCCGATCAGGCCGATGACCGAAAGGTCCTGCCCGAACAGCATCAGCGCCAGGATGGCGCCGACGCCCGCCGAGGGCAGCGTCGACAGGATCGTGATCGGGTGGATGTAGCTCTCATAAAGCACGCCCAGCACGATGTAGATCGTGATGATCGCGGCGAGGATCAGCCAGGGCTGGCCCGCGAGCGATCTGGAAAATTCCGCGGCGTCGCCGGTATAGACTCCGACGATGCTGTTGGGCATGCCGATCCGGGTTTCGATCGCCTTCACCGCTGCAACGGCATCGCCGAGTGCCTCGCCGGGCGCGAGGTTGAAGCTGAGCGACACCGCCGGGAATTGCGCCTGGTGCGAGATGGCAAGCGGCGCCGTGGTACGCGTCAGCGTCGCCACCGCCGACAGCGGCACCTGCGCGCCGTTCACGCCGGGCAGATACAGTTTGTCGAGGATCGACGGATCGCGCTGATACATCGGCAGCGCCTCGAGCACGACGCGGTACTGGTTGGCCTGCCCGTAAATGGTCGAAATCTGCCGCTGCGCGAATGCGTCGTTCAGGGTGTCGTTGACGGCCTGCAGGCTGACGCCGAGTTGGCCGGCGCGCTGACGATTGATATCGAGTGCCGCCCGCAGACCGGCCTCCTGCGCCTCCGACGACACGTCGCGGAACATCGGATCACGCCGCATCTCGGCGACCAGCTTGCCCGCCCAGAGCGACACCTCTTTGGCGTCCGTGCCGTTCAGTGTGTATTGGTACTGCGACCGGCTCGACTGTGTCGAAATCTGCACGTCCTGCACCGGCTGGAAATAGATGGTCATGCCGGGGATCAAGGCCGTCTTCTGCTTCAGCCGCGCCACCACCTTCGAAATGTCGTCGCGCCGCTCGCCGAGCGGCTTGAGCGTCATCACGAGCCGGCCGACATTGGTGGTCGGGTTGACCGAACCGGCGCCGATCACGGAAACCACGCCGGTTACGTCCGGGTCCGACTTGATCAGGTCCGCCGCCTTGCTCTGTCGCGCCTGCATTTCAGCGAAAGAGACGTCCGGGCCGGCCTCGGTTACCGCAGTGATCGAGGACGTATCCTGGAGCGGCAGGAAGCCCTTCGGCGCGATCACATACATGAACAGCGTGAGCGCGATGGTAGCGAAGGTCACCAGCAGCGTCGCGCGCTGGCGCTGCAGTACCCACAACAGCGTGCGATGGTAGAACTCGACCATGCGGTCGATGAAGCGGCTGATGGCGCCAAGGCCCGGCAGCACGAATTCCTCGTCGACGCGCTTCAAGAGCCGCGAGCACATCATCGGCGTCAGCGTCAGCGAGACCACCGCCGAGGTCACGACCGCGATCGTCAGCGTCAGCGCAAACTCGCGGAACATGCGCCCGACCAGCCCGGACATGAACAGCAGCGGAATGAAGACCGCGATCAACGACAGCGTCAGCGAGATCACCGTGAAGCCGATCTCGCTCGCGCCCTTGAGCGCCGCTTCCATGACCGACTCGCCCTCCTCCATGTGGCGGACGATGTTCTCGATCATCACGATGGCGTCGTCGACCACGAATCCGGTGCCGATCGTCAGCGCCATCAGCGACAGATTGTCGAGGCTGAAGCCGGCAAAATACATGATGCCGAAGCTCGTGATCAGCGACAACGGCAGCGCGACGCCCGCGATCAGCGTGGCGCGCAGTGACCGCAGGAACAGCAGCACGACCAGCGTCACCAGCACGACACTCAGGATCAGTGTGAACTGCACGTCGCGTACGGAGGCGCGGATGGTGACGGTGCGATCGCTGACGACGGTCAGGTTGACGCCGGCCGGAATCAGCCGCTGCAGCCGCGGGATCTCGTCGCGGATCTGGCGGACGACCTCGATGACATTGGCGCCGGGTTGGCGCTGGATGTCGATAATAACAGCCGGTGTGCCCTGATACCAACCGCCGGTGCGGTCGTTCTCGAGCCCATCCACGATCACGGCCACGTCGCCGATCGTCACCGGCGAGCCGTTGCGATAGGCGATGATGATCGGCTTGTAGGCTTCCGCCACCGCGATCTGGTCATTGGCGGCGATCGTATAGGCTTGCTGCGCGCCGTCGAGCGATCCCTTCGGGCCCGAGACGTTGGCGCCGGCAATCGCGTTGCGCAAGTCCTCCATCGAGATGCCATAGGCTGCAAGCCGCGCCAGATCGGCCTGCACCCGCACCGCCGGTTTCAGCCCGCCGAGCACGGCGACGCGGCCGACGCCCGAAATTTGGCTCAGCCGCTGGCCGAGGATGGTGTCGGCGAGGTCGCTCATCGCGCGCAGCGAGATCGTCTCCGACGTCAGCGCCAGCGTCATGACCGGCGCATCCGCTGGATTTACCTTGGCGTAGACGGGCGGATACGGAAGGTTCTTCGGCAATACGCCGGCGGCGGCATTGATCGCGGCCTGGACGTCCTGGGTCGCGCCATCGATGTCGCGGTTGAGATCGAACTGCAGCGAGATCTGGCTGACGCCGAACGAGCTGGTCGAGTTCATCGATGACAGCGACGGGATTTGTCCGAGCTGGCGTTCGAGCGGTGCCGTGATCAGGGAGGCGATGACGTCGGGGCTGGCGCCCGGCAGTTGCGTCGACACTTGCACTGTCGGGAAATCGACCTGCGGCAGCGCCGAGACCGGCAGCGCGAAATAGCCGAGAGCACCGCCGATCAAAAGCGCGATCCCGAGCAGCGAGGTCGCGATCGGCCGGCGGATGAACGGTTCAGAGACGCCCATGGCTTTGCGTACTCGTCCTTGCGAAGTGATCTCTTTGCTGGAGCATGATCTTTTCGGAAAACCGGTTTCCACTTTTCCGGATCATGCTCTGGGATAGTCGTCGCGTCACGGCTGCGACTTCGCTGCGCCGCCTGACGTTTCACCCCCCGTTGCTGCCCCGCTCGAGCTCTTCTGATCGCCTTCGCCCTGCGTGCGCTCGCGCCGCGAACGATGCTCGCCGTCCTTCGCTTGACCATCCTTGGCCTGACCATCCTTGGCCTGGCCGTTCTTGGCATCCGGGCTGCGGCTGCGCTTGCGCGGCGCGAGATCGGCGGTCGGCGCGGCATCGTCCTTGCCGATGATGACTTTCGATCCATCGGCGAGATTGGCAAATCCCGTGGTGACGACGCGGTCGGAGGCCGTGATCCCCTTGCCGATAACGGCGTCATGCTCGTTCTGCTGAATGACCGTCACTGGTTTCGCAGTGGCGATATTGTCCTCGCCTATCACATAGCTGAAGGTTCCGGCTGGCCCGCGCTGCACGGCCGAGGTCGGCACCACGATCGCATTCGGCAGCGTCTCGACTTTCAGCCGCACATTGACGAATTGGCCGGGCCAGAGCTGGAAATTGCCGTTGGGAAATTCCGCCTTCAGTTTCAGCGTACCGGTGGTCGGGTCGACCTGATTGTCGATGCCGGTCAGTTTGCCGGTATCGATCACGGTCACGCCGTCATTGCCGAACACGTCGACCGCGAGCGTGCCCTGGCCGGCGGCGGCATTCACCCGCACGATCTGCTGCTGCGGCAGGCTGAACCACACCGCGATCGGCTGCAACTGGGTGAGCACAACGAGGCCGGTGGTGTCGGAGGCATGAATGATGTTGCCCTGGTCGACCTGGCGGAGGCCCGCGCGCCCGGAGATTGGCGCAATGACCTTGGTGTAGCTCAGCGTCGCCGCCGCGTTGTCGATCGCGGCCTGATCGGCCTTCACCAGCGCTTCCTGCTGCGCAACCACCGCCTTCTGGGTATCAGCTTGCTGCTTCGAACCCGCGTTGGTTTGGGCGAGCTGCTGGTAGCGGGCGAGGTCGAGCCGCTGATTGGCGAGCAGCGCCTCATCCTGCGCCTTCTTGGCGACGGCCTGATCGTACTGGGCCTGATAGATCGCGGGATCGATTTCGGCGAGCACGTCGTCCTTCTTGACGTCCTGCCCCTCGACAAAGTTCACCTTGATCAGCTTGCCGTCGACCTGCGAGCGAACCGTAACGGTATTTAACGCACGCACCGAGCCGACGCCGTCCAGATAGACCGGCACGTCCTGCACGCGCGGCATGGCCGCCAGCACCGGCACCGGCAGGTCCGGCCGGGCGTTGGGGTTGTGGCCGCCGCTCTTCGGCTGCCAGGCGAGCCAGCCGATATAGCTGAGGCCGCCGAGGATCACGGCGGCAATGATCAGCGATACCATCCGCTTGAGCAGGCGCGGCAACAGGCCCTGCTTCTTCACCTCCGCAGCCTTCGCGTTGTCCTTTGCTTCCGGCTTAAAGAGCATCGACCGATCTCTCCACCTTTGGCTCCCAGCCGCCGCCCAAAGCCTGATACAGGCTGATGATCGCCTGCAGCCGCGCGAGTTGCGCCTGCCACAGCGCGTCCTCGGCCTGGAACAGAGTCTGTTGAGTCTGTAGCACAGTTACGATGTCAGCAGTTCCAGCCCGCAACTGCTGTTCGGCCAGTTGGAATGCCCGCTGTGACGACGCCACGACGTCACGCTGCAGCTTCAGCCGGATCGTGGTCTCGCGGATCGCCACCAGCGCGTTGTCGACGTCGGCAAAGGATTGCACCACTGTCTTGCGATAGGTTTGCAGCAGTTCTTCCTGCTGCGCCTGCGTCAACTCGAAATTGCCGAGGATCCGCCCGCCGTCGAAGATCGGCTGCGTCGCGCCGCCGACCAGGCTGAAGAAGGCGGCATGCGGCTGGAATAGTGCCGACAGCGCCGAACTCTGATAGCCGCCTTGTCCGGTCAACTGGATGCTCGGAAAGAACTGCGCGCGGGCGCTGCCGACATTGGCGGTGGCGGCGGCGAGCTGCGCCTCCTGTCGCCTGATGTCGGGACGCTGCGTCAGCAATGCCGACGGCAAGCCCGGCGTCACCCGGGGAATGGCGATGTTGTTGAGCGAGCCGCCGGTGACGCGCACGCTCTCCGGCGGCCGCGACACCAGCGTCGCCAGCGCATTGACGTTCTGGTCGAGGGTCTGCCGGAGCGGCGGCACCAGCGCGCGCTGATTGGCCACCAGGCTCTCCTGCTGCGCGACATCGAGATCGGTGCCGGTGCCGGCCTTGAAGCGATCCTTGATCGCGTTGAGGACACGCTCGGCGCTGGCGATGTTGCGCTGGGCGGTGCGAATTCGATCCTGCGACGTCAGCACCTGGAAATAGGCGTTGGCAACGGCGGTCAGCGTGGTCAGCGCCACCACCTCACGGTCGAAGCGGCTGGCGACCGCGGTCTCTTCGGCCGCTTGCGCGGCATCGCGGTTCTGGCCCCAGAAATCGAGCTGATAGCTCGCGGCAAGCGAGGCGTTGTAATTGACCACCTCGCGCCCGCCGATGCTGAGGCCACTCGCGCTCGAGCCGGAGGTACGTGAATACGTCTCGGACCCAGAGCCGGAGAGCGTCGGCAGCAAGGCCGCGCCGGCAATCCGCGCCTGCGCGTCCGCTTGCTTGAAACGCGCCACTGCCGCCGCAATGTCCAGATTGACCCGCTGGGCTTCTTCCATCAGCGTCGTTAGTTCCGTCGAGCGAAAGCCGCGCCACCAGTCGAGCGTCGGCGGCGCGTCGGAGGCCTTTGCCGGCCGCGCCGCCTTGTAGCCGCCGGGAATATCCAGCGCGGCATCGGGAATATCCTTGGTCAGGATGCAGCCGGCCGAACTCGCGGCAATCACAAAACCCGCAAACATGCGCAACACGCCTCGCAGGCTTGGCACAGGCGCGCGCCGCCGTGCGCTGACAGCAGCCCCCCGGATGCGTTGGGTCACCTCCGTTCTCCTCCGCGCGCCGAATCAAGTCGCGATGAGTTCGCAACGCGTTGGGGGATGGTCTGTCGAACGTTCACGGAGTGATGCTTCCAATGGAACCGCGCCGTCATACTACTCCGAGGGCATGGCAAGCGGACAGTCCTGCCAACCCGACGAGACACTCCGGTCAAGTTCAACCAGGGAACCGCCGAATAGCAAGTTGTCCTTATGTTACGGGCCTTACTTCAATTTCGTCGGCACCGGAAGCTGCCGGAATCTTACGAAGATTTCATGGGGATTTCCGGGCGCCTGTTGCCCCAAATCCCCAATGCTCCGACGCCATCCGGCGGCCCATTTCGCGGACCGAGAGTCGCGAGGCAGATTGCCGCGGACCGGTGGGTCGATTCGGGCCGTCGCGCACCGCGGCGCAAGGGCCTTTCCCTTTTGCCGCCCCCGCACTAGGGTCAGTCGGGAGCGAAATAACCGGCAAAGAATACCCCCGACATGACAATCAACAACGACGTCGTCGAAGCCATCGGCAATACGCCGCTCATCAAGCTGAAGCGTGCCTCCGAGCTGACCGGATGCACCATCCTGGGCAAGGCCGAGTTCATGAACCCAGGCCAGTCGGTGAAAGACCGCGCCGGCAAATGGATGATCCTGGAAGCCGAGAAACGTGGCGCGCTCAAGCCGGGCGGGCTGGTGGTGGAATCGACCGCCGGCAATACCGGCATCGGGCTTGCGGTTGTCGCCAGCGCCCGCGGCTACCGGACCCTGATCCTGATCCCGGAAACCCAGAGCCGAGAAAAGAAGGACATGCTGCGGCTATGCGGTGCCGAATTGATCGAGGTGCCGCAGCTGCCCTACTCCAATCCGAACAACTATCAGCATGTCGGCAAACGGCTGGCTGACGAACTTCGCAAGACCGAGCCGAACGGCGTGTTGTTCGCCGACCAGTGGAACAACCTCGACAATGCCAAGGCGCACTACGACTCGACCGGCCCGGAGATCTGGCAGCAGACCGGCGGCAAGGTCGACGGTTTCATCTGCTCGGTCGGTACCGGTGGCACGCTCGCCGGCACCAGCCGCTATTTGAAGGAAAAGAACAACGCCATCGTCACTGCCTGCGCCGATCCGCACGGCTTTGCGATGTACGAACTGTTCAAGCATGGCGAAGCCAAATCGACGCTGGGCGACTCGATCACCGAGGGCATCGGTCTTGGCCGCGTCACGTCCATCATCGAGACCGCCAAGGTCGATGACGCCTTCCTGATTTCCGACGAAGAAGCGGTCACCGTGATTTACGAACTCCTGGAGCATGAGGGCCTCTGCCTCGGCGGTTCGACCGGCATCAACATCGCCGGCGCGATCCACCTGGCAAAGCAGCTCGGGCCCGGCAAGACGATCGTCACGATTCTCGCCGACTCCGGCAACCGCTATCAGTCCAAGCTCTTCAATCCGGATTTCATGCGCTCGAAGAACCTGCCGGTGCCTGCATGGCTCGAGAAGCGCACCAAGATCGACGTGCCGTTTGTCTAAGATTTGGCAACACTCGCGAACCTCATCTTGAGGAGTGGCCGCAAGGCCGCGTCTCGAAGGATGGGCCACGGGCTCTATGGTTCGAGACGCGCGCTATCGCGCGCTCCTCACCATGAGGGAGACAGTCACCGTAAAATCTGACTGAGGAACAGCTTCGTCCGCGCGTGCTGCGGATGAGCGAAGAATTCCTTCGGCGTGTTCGACTCGATGATCTGGCCGGCGTCCATGAAGATGACGCGGTCGGCGACCTCGCGGGCAAATCCCATCTCGTGGGTGACGACCAGCATGGTCATGCCTTCCTTGGCGAGGTCGACCATGGTGTCCAGGACTTCCTTCACCATTTCCGGATCGAGCGCCGAGGTCGGCTCGTCGAACAGCATGACCTTCGGATTCATCGTGAGCGCACGCGCGATCGCGACGCGCTGCTGCTGGCCGCCGGACATCTGGCCCGGATATTTGCTGGCCTGATGCGGGATTTTCACCCGCTCCAGAAACTTCATCGCGGAGGCCTCCGCGTCCTTCTTCGGGATGTTGCGTACCCAGATCGGCGCCAGCGTGCAGTTTTCGAGCACCGTCAGATGCGGGAACAGGTTGAAGCTCTGGAACACCATGCCGACCTCGCGCCGGACCTCGTCGACGCGCCGCAAGTTCGGGCCAAGCTCGATGCCATCGACGATGATCTCGCCTTCCTGAAACTCCTCCAACGCGTTGATGCAGCGGATCAGCGTCGACTTGCCGGAGCCCGAAGGGCCGCAGATCACGATGCGCTCGCCGCGGGCGACTTCGAGATTGATGTCGCGCAGCACGTGGAACTCGCCGTACCACTTGTTGAGGTCCTTGATGCTGACGATCGGATTCGAACTCATGGTGAATTTACTCAGTTGCGCCGGTGCGCGTTCAGCCTGTTCTCGACGAACAGAGAATAGCGCGACATGCCGAAACAGAAGACGAAATAGATCAGCCCGGTGAAGGCAAAGCCGGTGAAAGCCGTGGTCGGCGTCGCCCACGTAGGATCGCTGAAGGAAGCGCGCAACTGGCCGAGCAGGTCGAACAGCGCGACGATCGACACCAGCGAGGTGTCCTTGAACAGCGCGATAAAGCTGTTGACCAGGCCGGGAATGACGTGGCGCAGCGCCTGCGGCAGGACGATCAGCGCCGTCGTCTTCCACCAGGACAGGCCGAGCGCGCTTGCCGCCTCCCCCTGCCCGCGCGGGATGGCCTGCAGCCCACCCCTGATGACCTCGGCCTGATAGGCGCCGGCGAACAGCGCAATGCCGATCAGCGCGCGCACCAGACCGTCGATGGTGAAGCCGGTCGGCACGAACAGCGGCAGCATGTAGGTCGCAAAGAACAGCACCGTGATCAGCGGCACGCCGCGCCAGAACTCGATGAAGGCGATCGAGAAGATACGGATCAAGGGAATGGTCGAACGTCGGCCGAGCGCCAGCGCAATGCCGACCGGCATCGAAGTGACGATGCCCGTCACCGAAACGACCAGCGTCACCAGCAAGCCGCCCCATAGCCTGGTGTCGACCACGGGGAAGCCGCCGCGGTCGAGCTTCATGACGGCTATCACCAGACCAATCCCGGCGAAGGTCGCGAGACTGACGGCCAGCGGCCGCCAGCCGGTGCGGAAGCCGCCGCCGAGGAAGAACAGCAGCAGCGAGACGATCGCGGCAGTGAGCGCAAAATCAGTCCAGACCGGCTGACCGCCGCTCTGGATCTGGTCGCGCAGCCATTGCAGGGGCAACAGCACCCAGGAGATCACCGTGCTGATCAGAACGATCAGCTTTCCGAGTCCCCAGAGCACCGGCCCGATCACGGCGGAGGCTTCGCCGGCTGCCGCGAGCTTACGCCCGCCGTCGCCGATGCTGTCGTTGAAGCCCGACAATAGCGACGTGACCCAGCTCACGGCAAAACCATCGAGCCCGCCGCCACGCAGCAGGAAGAACGCCACCACCGGAAAAGCCAGGAAGAACAGGCTGGCATTGATGCCCTTGGCCGGGAGTCGGGGAATCAACAGCGGCAGCAGGAGCACAGCCGCCAGGAAGAACGTCAGGTTGACCCGCCAACGCTCCGGCTCCGGATAGAATCCATAGATGAACTGGCTGAGCTTGGCCTGGATGAACGGCCAGCAGGCGCCGACCGGATGCCCGGCATTCTCGGCCAGGCACGCGGCGCGGTCCTTGCCGGTCCAGACTGCATCCACAAACAAGAATTTGACCGTGGGGACAAGCACGAACCACAGCAGGAGCACGCTGACGATCGTGATCAGGATGTTGGTCGGCGAATTGAACAGCCGGGTGCGCAGGAAGCCTACGAGACCCGTGGTCTTCACCGGCGCCGGCCGCTGCGGAACGAGTTCCTCGCGGACGAAATTGGAAACGGCGATATCGCTCATCAGCCCATGCTCCGACTGATCCGCCAGCCATAGAAGCTCATGATCGCGCTCGTCACCAGCGAGATCAGGAGATAGACGCCCATGGTGATGCCGATGATCTCGATCGCCTGGCCGGTCTGGCTCAGCGTCGTTCCGGCGAACACCGACACCAGGTCGGGATAGCCGATCGCGACCGCGAGCGAGGAGTTCTTGGTGAGGTTGAGATACTGGTTGGTGAGCGGCGGCAGGATCACGCGCATCGCCTGCGGGATCACGATCAGCCGCAGCACCTCACCGCGGTGCAGCCCGAGGGAGGAGCCGGCCTCCATCTGCCCCTTGTGCACGGACAGGATGCCGGCGCGCACGATCTCGGCGATGAAAGCGGCGGTGTAGGTCGACAGCGCGAGCGTCAGCGCCACGAACTCCGGAATCAGGCGCGCGCCGCCGGCGAAATTGAAGCCCCTCAGCACCGGCATCTCGAAGGTCACGGGCGCGCCGAAGATCAGCGACGTCACCAGCGGCAGCCCGATCAGGAGGCCGAGCAGGTAGGGCCAGATCGTGATCATCCTGCCATACTGGTAGAGCTGCCGCCGCGCGTAGCGCCAGAGCACCAGCGCCGCCACGATCGCAACCAAGACCGCCACGACAAACGGCTCGAAGCCAGGATTGCCGATCGGCCTTGGAATCACCAGGCCGCGGTTGTTGAGGAAGAACATGCCGAACACGGAGACGCTCTGCCGCGGACTGGGCAGGGCCGCGAGCACCGCCAGATACCAAAACAGGATCTGGAACAAGATCGGCAGATTGCGCACCAGTTCGACATAGGCGCCGGAAATCCGCGACAACAGCCAGTTCGGCGACAGCCTCCCGAGCGCCACCATGAAGCCGATCACGGTGGCGAAGAAGACGCCGATCACCGAGACCAGCAGCGTATTGAGCAGTCCGACGAAGAAGACACGCGTATAAGTGTCCGAGCCCGTATACGGGATCAGGTTCTGGCTGACGTCAAAGCCGGCGGTGTTCTGTAGGAAGCCAAAGCCCGCGGTGATCCGCTGCGCCTGCAGGTTGGCGCGGGCATTGGCCACGATCTCATAAGCAATCCAGGCGAGCACGGCGACGAACAGGAGCTGGAGGACGAATCCTCCCCACCCTGCGCGGCCGCCAAGCGCACGTTGCAGCTTGAGCACAAACTGCGACGGTGGTTTCCGGGGCTCGATGGCCATCGCCGCACGCCTGTCGGATCAGCGGATCGGCGGCGCGTATTGGATACCGCCCTTGTTCCAGAGGTTGTTGAGGCCGCGGGCGATGCCGAGCTTCGAGCCTGCGCCGACGTTGCGATCGAACGCCTCGCCGTAATTGCCGGTCGCCTTCACGATCCGTGCGAACCAGTCCTTGGTCAGGCCGAGCTGTTCGCCGAGATTGCCGTCGGTGCCGAAAGCCCGCTTCAGCTCCGGCTTGTCGGATTTGGCCATCTCGTCGACGTTCTTCTGGGTGACGCCGAGCTCCTCGGCATCGACCATCGCAAACAGCGTCCATTTCACGATGTCGAACCACTGGTCGTCGCCGTGGCGGACCATCGGGCCGAGCGGCTCCTTGGAGATCACCTCAGGCAGCACGACGTGGTCGGCGGGATTGGCGAGTTTCAGGCGCTCGGCATAAAGCTGGGAGACGTCGGACGTGAAGACGTCACAGCGGCCGGATTCATAGGCCTTCACCGTCTCGTCGGCTGAGGCGAACGCGATCACCTCATACTTCATGTTGTTGCCCTTGAAGTAGTCGGCGAGGTTCTGCTCAGTCGTGGTCCCGGTCTGCACGCAAACCGAGGCGCTGTTCAACTCCAGCGCTGAATTGACCTTCAGCGACTTCTTCACCAGGAAGCCCTGCCCGTCATAATAGGTCACGCCGGTGAAGTTGGCGCCGAGCGAGGTATCGCGCGACAGCGTCCAGGTGGTGTTGCGCGAGAGCACGTCGATCTCGCCGGACTGCAGCGCGGTAAAGCGGTCTTTCGCCGACAGCGGCACGAACTTGACCTTGGTGCCATCGTTGAAGATCGCCGCCGCGATTGCGCGGCAGACATCCACATCAAGTCCGGTCCAGTTCCCCTTGTCGTCGGGGGACGAGAATCCCGGCAGGCCCTGGCTGACCCCGCAGGACAGCATGCCCCGGTCCTTGACCGTCTTAAGAGTTTGCGCCGAAGCGCCCTGCGCCGAGAGGCCGGCGGCAAGGGCAAGAGTGAGAACCAGCGATACGCGTTTCATGGCAGGGCCTTTCAAGGGGTCGTCCGGGAAGGTTTGCGTGCGGTCGCCTCAAACGTTAACGGACCGACCGATGATCCCCAGCGAATCGCCGATCTGGCCTGCATCTTGCGTGCCAATCAGCCAAGCGTTGGATCGAAGGTCGCGGCAGGCCCCTCAACGTGCGGCGACTAGAAGTTGGGGGCATCACATAGTGACTGGCGAGCCGGGTCAAGGGGTTGACGTAGCTCTTCCCTGTCCTGTTATTAAAAACCCGGCCCGGGCCCGCTTCTTCCGACGCGTCATGGCTGCTGCGGCAAAAAGTCTTTAACGGCGAGCGCATGAGCTTTTCCAACGACGGACCTGTCCCCCCACAACAGCCCGAAACCCGCCTGGTGACCGCGGGCCGGGACACCGAGGCCCAGAAGGGCTTCGTTAATCCGCCGGTTGTCCACGGTTCCACCGTGCTCTATCCGACCGCGGACGACCTCCATGCCCATCGCGGTGAGTATCAGTATGGCCGCCACGGCACGCCGACGACGCGGGCGCTGCAGGACGTGCTGATGGGGCTGGAGGGGCCGCAATGCGCCGGCGTCGGACTGGCGCCGTCTGGCCTCGCGGCGATCAGCACGGCACTATTGTCGGTGCTCAAGGCTGGCGACCATCTCCTGGTCTGCGACAACGTCTATCGCCCCTCGCGCAATTTCTGCAACGGCATGCTGGCGCGCTACGGGGTGGAGACCACCTATTTCGATCCGCTGATCGGTGCCGGCATCGAAGCGCTGTTCAAGCCGAACACCCGCGCGGTGCTGGTCGAAGCGCCCGGCTCGCAATCCTTCGAGATGCCTGACATTGCTGCCATCGCTGCCGTCACGCATGCGCGGGGCGCGCTCGTGATCGACGACAACACCTGGGCAACGCCGCTCTATCACCGCTCGCTGGAGCAAGGCGTCGACATCAGCATCCAGGCCGCAACCAAATATATCGGCGGCCACTCCGACATCATGTTCGGCACCATTTCGGCGAATACCCAGGCGTGGCCACTGCTCGCCGAGGGCATCCGCCTGCTCGGCGTCTGCGCCGGGCCGGATGATGTCTATCTGGCGCTGCGCGGCCTCCGCACGCTCTCGATCCGGCTGGCGCAGCATTACCGTTCGGGGCTGGAGATGGCGCGCTGGCTGCAGGCACGTCCGGAAGTGGCGCGGGTGCTGCACCCTGCGATCGAAGCCGATCCCGGCCACGCGATCTGGAAGCGCGATTTCACCGGCGCTTGCGGGCTGTTCAGCATCGTGCTGAAGCCGGCTCCACAGAAAGCAGTCGACGCCCTGCTCGACACCGTCAAGCTGTTCGGCATGGGCTATTCCTGGGGCGGGTTCGAAAGCCTGGTCATCCCCTTCGACTGCAGCGACTATCGCACGGCTACCAAATGGGCGCCGGGCGGTCCGACGCTGCGGCTGCATATCGGCCTCGAGAGCATCGACGACCTCAAGGCCGATCTCGATCGTGGCTTTGCGGCGCTCAAGGCGGCGATGTAAGCGCGCAAGTACCGGTATTTTGCGGGCTTTCGGCGCGGCCAAATAACCGCGCGTTCACCATGACGAAGAACTCCAATCCTCGTCAGGCAAATCATCCCGCTCATCAAGTTCCCTTACACCTTTGCTGCCTTAGTCATGCTCCCGGGTTGGGCTGCCATCGCCGTGCTGCGTTGGCAGTCTGGGGTAAGCGTAAGCAGTCAAGCGTATGAAGACCGCACAGATCGTCGTACTGACCATCGCGCTTGGTGCTGGCGGTGGCGTGGTCTATTTGGTTCCCCAGTTCGAGACCAAGCCTGGTCCGGCCGCGCCGGTCGCGCAGCAACTGGCGACCGTCGAAGTTCTGGTCGCGCAGTCCGACATCGGCCTCGGCCAGTCGGTCAAGCAGGAGAACCTGCAATGGCAGGCCTGGCCGGCTGCGACCGCAAGCAACAATTTCATCCGCCGTAACAACAGGCCAGATGCCATCAAGGACGTGATCGGCTCGATCGCGCGCGCGCCGCTCATCGCCGGCGAGCCGATCCGGGAGCAGAAGCTCGTCAAGGCGGACGGATCGGGCTTCATGGCGGCAATCCTGCCCTCAGGCAGCCGCGCCGTCTCGACGGAAATCTCGGCAGAGACTGCTGCCGGCGGCTTCATCCTGCCGAACGACCGCGTCGACGTCATCCTCAGCAGGCGCGAGAAGAACCCGGACCAGCACAGCGCGGATCTCGTCCGTTCGGAGATCATCCTGAGCAATATCCGCGTGCTCGCCATCGACCAGGCGCCGAAAGAAAAAGACGGTGCCAATTCCCTGCTCGGCAAGACCGTCACGCTTGAATTGAAGCCCGAGCAGACCGAGACGCTGGCGCGGTCGCGCCAATCCGGCGTCCTGTCGCTCGCGCTACGCAGCATCGCCGACGTCAACGTGGCCGACAACGCCTCACAAGATCAGCCCCCGAAGCGGGGCCAGAGCATCAACGTGGTTCGCTACGGCGTCCCGAGCTCGACAACGACACAGAAGTGAGAAGGACGCCTGCCATGAAATGCGGTCGAACCAGATTTGCGGTGCGGTCTTCGCTGGTCCGCATCCTCTTGCTTTCGGCCGCGGCCGCACTGACTCTCTCGCCGGTCATTGCCGCCGATCCCGAGACCGAAGGCGCGCAACCGGTTGCGGGTTCGCCGGCCAAGACCCGATTCCTGGCGCTCGGCGTCGGCAAATCGGTGATCATTGACCTGTCGCGCGACGTGAAGGACGTGCTGGTTGCCGATCCCAAGATCGCCAACGCAGTCGTTCGCTCCGCGCAGCGTGCCTACATCATCGGCGCGGCGGTCGGGCAGACCAACGTCGTGTTCTTCGATGCCGACGGCCAGCAGGTCGCCGCCTATGACATCGCGGTGAAGCGCGATCTCAACGGCGTGCGCGCCGCGCTGAAGCAGACGCTGCCGGGCATCCAGATCGAAGGGGTCGGCGACGGCGTGATCCTGACCGGCTCGGTGTCGTCTCCGATCGAGGCCCAGCAGGCCGGCGACCTCGCGGCGCGGCTGGTCGGCGGCGCCGACAAGGTCGTCAACTCCATCACGGTGCGCGGCCGCGACCAGGTGATGCTGAAAGTCAATGTTTCCGAAGTGCGGCGCGACATCGTCAAGCAGATGGGCGTCGATCTTTCGGCCAACATGAACTACGGCACGGCGATCGTGAACTTCAACAACTCCACCCCGTTCACGGCCTTTGGCCGCCCGCTGGTGGCGGACAATGGCGCCGCCGTCTCGGCGGTCGCCAAGGGCCTCCCGACCGTCACCGCCACCTTGCGTGCGATGGAAAGCGCGGGTGTGGCGCGGACGCTGGCCGAGCCCAACCTGACCGCGATCTCCGGGGAATCGGCGACCTTCATCGCCGGCGGCGAATTTCCGATCCCCGCCGGCTATTCCTGCGATCCGGTCACGCATGTCTGCACGACCCAGATCCAGTTCAAGAAGTTCGGCATCTCCCTCAACTTCACCCCGGTGGTGCTGACCGAGGGCCGGATCAGCCTGCGCGTCATGACGGAAGTGTCCGAGCTCTCCACCGACAACGCCATCACGCTGAACCAGGGCGGCGCGTCGCTGACCATTCCTTCGATCACCACCCGCCGCGCAGAGACCACGCTGGAGATTCCCTCCGGCGGCTCGATGGCGATGGCCGGCCTGATCCAGCAGAAGACCAAGCAGGCCATCAACGGCATGCCCGGCGTCGACCAGTTGCCGATCCTCGGCGCGCTGTTCAGGAGCCAGGACTTCGTCAACAACGAGACCGAGCTGATGGTGCTGGTCACGCCCTATGTCGTGCGTGCGGTGGCCCAGAAGGAATTGTCGCGGCCCGATGACGGGTTCGCGCCTGCCGCCGACTCGCAATCGACGCTGCTCGCCCGCATCAACCGCATCTACGGCGTGGCGGCCCGCGCCGAGCCGGTCGGAGCCTATCCCGCCAATTTCGGCTTCATCATTGACTGAGCTTGGGGGCGCAACGATGACGCGCAGAGCAGATCACCATCGCACCTTGTACCGGCTGGGCGCCCTTGTCGGTGTGTCGGTTGCGCTTGCCGCCTGCCGCAGCGGCGGCGACGAGCTCACGACCGCGAGCGTTCCCACCGACTACCGTTTGCGGCATCCGATTGCCGTCACCGAAGCCGATCGCTCGATGGTCATCTTTGTCCGACACGGCCGGCCCGGCCTCACCGCCCCGCAGCGCGCCGATGTGATGGGACTGGCGCGAACCTGGACCCGCGAAGGCACCGGCGCGATCATCGCCGAGGTGCCGGTCGATACGCAGAACGCGCGGGCGGCCGGCGCGACCTACCAGGAAATCCGCTCGCTGCTCACGGCCGGCGGCGTGCCCGCGCGCGCCATCACGCTGCGCAATTACCATCCCGACGATCCGCGCACGCTGGCGACGATCCGCCTGAGCTATCCGAAGATCGCCGCCGTCGCGGGTCCTTGCGGGTTGTGGCCGGAGGATCTCGGCCCCTCGATCGACGATTTCGGCTACAACCAGAACAGGCCGTACTACAATCTGGGTTGCGCGAGCCAGCGCAACCTGGCGGCGATGATCGACAATCCCGCCGACCTCGAGCAGCCCCGCGTCGAGACGCCGGCCTACTCGCCGCGGCGTGACGTGGCGTTCGAGAGGTACCGCAAGGGTGTTTCGACCACCACCAGCTACCCCGAAGCCGACAAGGCCAAGCTCAGCGACACAGGCAAATGATCAGCCGCGCACAACATCCTGATAACGAGACCGACGCCGCGCCGCATGCCGACGACTATATCGCTCCTGCCCCGCGCGTGTCGGTGCAGGCGTTCTGCGCGACGGTGGCAACCGCGACAACCGTGAAGGCCGCGAGCGAGGACCGCCGTCTCGCTAAGGCGCATCTCTCGGTGCATATGGGCGGCATCGCCGCGGCGATCGACGCCTATCATACGGCACCGACCCCGAACGTCATCGTGCTCGAGACCGAGAGCGGCAGCGACTTCCTCGCCGGCCTCGACGAGCTCGCAGCCGTCTGTGACGCCGGCACCCGCGTCGTCGTGATCGGCAGGGCCGACGACAAGGCGCCCTATCGCGAACTGGTGCGCCGCGGCGTCAACGACTATGTGGTCGGCCCGGTCGAGGTGCTCGACGTGGTGCGCTCGATCTGCGGCCTGTTCTCGGCGTCCGAGGCAATCACTGTCGGCAGGATGATCGCGGTCTGCGGCGCCAAGGGCGGCGTCGGCGCGTCCACGGTCGCGCATAACATCGCCTGGGCGATCGCGCGCGACGTCGGGCTTGATTCGGTCGTGATCGATCTCGACCTCGCATTCGGCACGGCCAGCCTCGATTACAACCAGGACCCGGTCCAGGGCATCGCCAATGCGGTGTTCCAGCCGGAGCGCCCGGACAGCGCGCTGATGGAACGCCTGCTTGCCAAATGCACCGACCATCTCAGCCTGCTGGCGGCGCCGGTGACGCTGGATCAAGTGTATGACTTCGGCGCCGACGCGTTCGATGCCATCTTCGACACCTTGCGCATGACGACGCCCTGCATCGTGCTCGACGTGCCCCACCAATGGACCGCCTGGACCCGCCGCGCCCTGATCGGCGCCGACGACATCCTGATCGTCGCCGAGCCCGATCTCGCCAACATGCGCAACACCAAGAATATGATGAACACGCTGAAGGCGGCGCGGCCCAACGACCGTCCTCCGCTCTACTGCCTCAACCAGGTCGGCATGACCAAGCGGCCGGAGATCGAGGTGCGTGCCTTCGCCAAAACCATCGACAGCCAGCCGATCGCCACCATTCCTTTCGATTCGAAACTGTTCGGCACCGCCGCCAATAACGGCCAGATGATCGCGGAGATCGCCTCCAATCATCGCATCACCAAGACGTTCCTGCAGATCGCGCAGCGGATGACCGGGCGCGCCGACACAAGGGCCCAGCGCAATTCGCTGTTGTCACCGATCATGAAGAAATTGCGCGCGGTCGGCACCCGATCGAAAGGCGCCTCAGCCTAGTAGGCACCGCGCGTCAATCGGAGCTGCCGACCGCAGCAACTGGGATCTTCTCGGTACCTCCCCGCGGTCCTTCCTTGCGGGCCAGCACACGCTTCAATGCGGCGACATTGGCGACGGCTTCCTCCGGCGGCACATCCGCCTTCACGATGCTCTCCGCCTCGCCGGCGCGGCCCTGCAGGCCGACTGCGAGCGCCAAATTGGCCTTGATCCGCTGATCGTTCGGCGCGCGGGTGCGGGCTTTGCGCAGCGTCTCCTCGGCCAGCGGCAATTCCTTCGACAGCACGTAGGACAGCCCGAGATTGGACAGCACCGACGGCTCGTCGGGTGCGATCTTGAGCGCGCTCGCATAGTATTGCCGCGCCTCGTCGTGGCGGTCGAGCTGATCGAGCGCGGCTCCCTGCGCGGACAGGATCCGCCAATCCGGATCATCCGGGCTGTGGGCGCGGCCGAGCACGTCGAAGGCCTGCTGGAAATTGCCGTTGTCGGCGAGCGCGCGCCCATAGCCGGCGAGCAGCGCCTTGTTGTTCGGCTGCGCCATCGAGGCCTGCTCGAGGATCGCGACCGCCTGCGCGCGCTGCCCGGTGGCGCGCAGCGCCTTGGCGTATTGCAAGGCTGCGGCAGCGTCCTTCGGATTGGCCTTGAAGCGCTCGTGATAGCTCTGAAGGTCGCGCCGCGGGTCGGCGCTTGGCCGGCTGTCCTCGGCCGTGTCGCCGAGCGATCCCGTGATGTCGGAAGGGAGGGAGGTCTGGCAGCCGCTAAGCGCCAGCACCAGGGCCGCCGATGCTGCCGCGCCGACGAGGAGCCTTGCGGCGGAAGATCGGTGAAGCAACTTCTGGGACATGTACCCTGACCACGGTCGGCGATTGCCCAGAATGCTTCGCAGCTTAACCCTAAATCCGGGTTAAGGAGGCGCGCTACACAGGATGTTCGACCCGATATCGAACCATCTTCGCGCCTTTGTTGCTACCGACGACATGCATCATCGACAGCGGCACAACTTGCAGTCTAATCGACGAACTGTGCGCCGAACTCGCAGCCGATCCGCCAGGCGAGACGGCATTGGCGCGGGCTGCCGTTCGACAGGATGATGGTGAACTCAGAGGGAATTTCCGCATATTCGGCGATCACCTTGACGCCGCCATCGGAGATATCAGTGATCATGCAGTCCCGCGGCAGGGTGCCGGTGCCGAACTGGATCTTGGCGAGACTCCTGCACAGACGACGCTCGCTCTTACGTCGATTGACGAACATGTCGACCCCGGCCCCTGCTCATTGATTAGCGCGTTTGTTCTTCTGCTGTAGCGAGAAATCGTTGGAATCCGGCTAGCGGGACTGCTCGCAGTTGAACTGTCGGCTTCAGATTCCATTTACCGGCTCTGCGGGCCTTCTCCTCGAAATGACGTAATCTCGGGCAAACGGGGCGCTGGCACAGATGAACGCCCGCGTCCATTCCTTGGGAACAAATGGGTTGATCCGCCGTCGTTTGGCGATAGCCTGACCCTTTGTCCGGACTTCCAGGAAACTGACGAGCATGGGAAGCATGGTTCTCCTCGATCTGATGGGTGGCGTGGCACTGCTGCTGTGGGGCCTGCACATGGTCCACAGCGGGATTCTGCGCGCATTCGGGCCGGATCTGCGCATCCTGCTGGCAAAAGCGCTGAACAACCGATTCACCGCTTTCGCCGCGGGCCTCGGCCTCACCGCCCTGCTTCAGAGCTCGACCGCCACCGCCCTGATCACAAGTTCGTTTGCATCCGAAGGGCTCGTGAGCCTGGTTCCGGCGCTGGCAATCATGCTGGGTGCCAATGTCGGCACCACGCTGATCGTGCAGATCCTGTCGTTCAACATCGCCGCAATCGCCCCGCTCCTCTTCATCATCGGGCTGGTCGCGTTCCGCAGCGGGCCGCGCTCGCGCATCAAGGATATCGGCCGCGTCTCGATCGGGCTCGGACTGATGCTGCTGGCGCTGCACATCCTCCTCGACACGCTGGCGCCGGCGGAGAATGCGCCCGGCGTGCGCGTCGTCATGAATGCGATCACCGGCGATCCCGTGCTCTGCATCTTCATCGGCGCCGTCGTCACCTGGCTGGTGCATTCCAGCGTCGCCAGCGTGCTCCTGGTGATGTCGCTCGCCTATTCGCAGTTCATCACGCCCTATGCGGCGTTCGCGCTGGTGCTCGGCGCCAACCTCGGCAGCGCTATCAATCCGCTGTTCGAAGGCGCCCGACGCGACGATCCGGCGAGTTACCGGTTGCCGCTCGGCAATCTCATCAATCGCGTCATCGGCATCCTCGTGGTCGCCCCGTTCCTCGGTCCGATCGCCGCGCATCTGTACGCTTTCCAGCCCGATCTCGCCAAGGCGACTGCGCTGTTCCACATCGCTTTCAACGTCGCGACAGCGGTTCTCTTCATTGGCGTGCTCGACAGTCTGGCACGGCTGCTCGGAATGCTGCTGCCTCGCCGCATCCGGGATACCGATCCGGCCCGGCCGCGCCATCTCGACGAGAGTGCGCTGGAGACGCCGTCGCTTGCGCTCGCCGACGCCGCGCGCGAAGCACTGCGCATGGGCGATATCGTCGAAGAGATGCTGCGTAAGGTGATGGCGGCGATGATGACGGGTGACCGGGTGCTGGTCGACCAGGTGTCGCGGATGGACAACAGCGTCGACAGCCTCGACGAGGCGATCAAGCTCTATGTCACGAAGCTCACCCGCGGCAGTCTCGACGAGCGCGAAGGCCAACGCGCGATGGAGATCATCTCGTTTGCGATCAACCTCGAACATATCGGCGACATCATCGACAAGAACCTGAGCGAGCTCGCCACCAAGAAGATCAAGCGCCGGCTGCAGTTCTCGCCCGAGGGCACCGAGGAATTGCAGGCGTTCCACAGGCGCACGCTGGACTCGCTCCGGATCGCGTTCGGCGTCTTCATGTCGGGCGACGTCAGCGAGGCGCGCAAGCTGGTTGCGGAAAAAGCCGCGCTGCGCAGTGCCGAGTTCGCCGCCACCGAGCGGCACCTCGAACGCCTGCGCGAAGGTCGCCCAGAAACCATCGAGACGACGTCCCTGCACCTCGACGTGCTGCGCGACCTCCGCCGCATCCATTCGCACATCTGCTCGGTCGCCTATACCGCGCTCGTCTCCGCCGGCGAACTCGCCGCCGATCGCAGCACCGAAAGTGATGTCGGTGCGCTGCCGGGGACCGTGGCACAGCCGACGCCGCGGTAGTTGATCGCTGCGTCAGGCCCTATCCCGCCGGCTCTCACTCCGGCTTCGTCCCCGCTTTCGCCAGAACGACGTTGTCATTGCGAGCGCAGCGAAACAATCCATAGCGCCGCAAGTGGAGTCATGGATTGCTTCGCTGCGCTCGCAATGACGGGGTGAGGTCTGACTCAAATGTCAAGCAACGTCGGGATATGAGTCTACGTTCTCGCGGCGCTTTGCGTCCGAGCTCTGCTTCACTTTCCATCCTCTCCAGGCTGCCTCGGCGAAGCCGAGATCAGAGGATCAATATCTCTCGTGCGGCATTAATGGGACGGGGGACACAAGTTTCCGAGGAGGCTCGAAATGTACACGCGCGTTCTAGGATTCACGGTATCTGCTCTCGTTCTGGCGAACGGCATTGTCGGCGCGATTGCACAGGACCGAATGACGCCTCAGCCAGATCAGCAACAAATGCAATCCCATCCCACCAGCCAGGACGGCGCGAGCACGATGGGACAAGGCGGTATGACGGGGCACGGCATGATGGGAGGACATATGATGGGGCGCGGCATGATGGGTGGGAGCGCGATGGGACCACCCTTTATGATGCGTATGATGTTCGCTCTGATGGACGCCGACAGCGATGGGACCATCTCACTGCAGGAGTTTCAGACAGCTCACGAACGGATTTTCAAGGCGATGGACAGCAATAGAGATGGCAAGCTTACCCTGGAGGAGATGCAAGCGTTCATACACGGGACGAGGTGATCGGCTCCGAGCGGATGGCGCCTCGTCTCGTGCGCCATCCGCTCCTGCAATCGATCTTTTGCGAACAAGCGAGCCTTAAGCCTTCAGGTCCGTGATCCGCATTATCGCGACCACATTCCCATCGTTGTACGCCTGCTCTTTCGTGTCCTTGTTGCAGGTCCAGACAAAGTTTTTCTTGGCCGTAAAGGTCTTTCCTTCCTGTTCAATCCGAAGCTCCCCCTCCGGGATATGACAGATCATGGCATTCATCATCGGGGGACCCATCGTCTTCGACCCCGGCTGCATAATGACATCGCGCATTGAGACGGTCTTAAAGCCGGGAATGATGGATGGTGTCTCACCGTCGTAGGCACGGACCACGACACCTGGCCACGGCGTGGTGTCCTTGTAGCCCGAGGTTTGAGCGGCGGCTGGCTTCATCATAGCCGCCGAAGCCGCTGCCAAGCCGATTCCCAGCGCGGACCTTCGATCGATCTTGCTCATCGCTTTTCTCCCGACGTTGCGCAACGAGCCGCTGCAAAAGCGGCGCGCAAAGTTCGTGGTGAATGGTGGTGCGAACCGAAAAAACGGTCTCTTAAGAGCGCGTGCCTGCCGATGGCGCCAGTGCTGCTCGTTCGCCCCGGACGGTGATTTCGGCACGTCCCGCCTGAAGGGCAACTGCATTCTACGTGATCTGACGCACCTGGGAAACATGTTGCGTCGCCCGAAGACACGATTGCCATACGTTCGGAGGTGTGCACCGTGAGGCCGCAAACGCTACGAGTCACGCAGAAGTGCGTCAATCATCTCCGACGTAATTTCATCCGATGAGAGATCGACCAGCGCGTAAGATTCCGCATGGCGCAATAACGTCAGGACAACTGACAATACGTGCGGTGCTTTGGCGCTTAATCTCTCATCCGGCGACAAGAAGTACATTGACGGTGCCTGCGTGCTGGCCGACAGTGAGGGCGACAAGATTTTCTCGACCTTCGATACGCGCGATCTCGACAAGTCCCAGGCGAAGATGGATTGCGGCACTCATATCATCACCGGCGGTACCGGGAAGTATAAGGGGATCACCGGGAGCGAACCATTTGCTTGCATCAATATGCCTGCGCTGGCAGGCGCGGGTGACTATTTTGCGATGGACATCCCGCACAACACGTCGTGGGAAATCAAATAGCACGAACTTGGACGCCCGGTGTCGACGACCGGGCGTCGATTACTGAACGAGAGCCCTGTTATTTTCGAGTACTGCCTGTGGCGTGTTCCGGAAGCCGATGGCCAACCGGTTGTAGACATTCATCAAGCCGATCGCGATCGTGAGATCGACCAGTTCCTTTTCCTCGAGGACTGTGCGCGCGGCGTTGAATGCTTGATCCGGTATGCCGGTCTCTGACACACGTGTCACCGTTTCGGCCCAGGCAAGCGCGGCACGCTCACGCTCGCTGAAGAGATGGCCAGCCTCCGCCCAAGCCTGCACCAGCGCAAGCTTCTCGACCTTCACACCCTTCTTGATGAGGTCGCGGGTGTGCATGTCGAGGCAATAGGCACAGTTGTTGATCTGCGAAACCCGCAAGTAAACCAGGTCAACCAGCTCGGCGGGAAGACCGCTCTGCATGATATAGCCATAGACGCCGCCAAGGGCTTTTACGCCGTTCGGCGCGACTTGGTTGTAATCGAGACGCTTGGTCATCGTTATTCTCCTTGGTCTTCAGGCTCTATTTGACTGGTGTGGTCAGTGCCTTGTCGTCGGTATCGACGACGAAGACAGCGAGCAGCTTTGCCGGCTCGGTCCTGCTCGCATTGCGGCTGATAGAATGGCTGGCGCCGGGTGGTTCGGACCAACTCCCACCCGCCTTGTAGACCCGCGTTGCTCCGTCGTTCACCTTCGACTCGATGCTTCCGGAAATGACATAGGCGTAGATGAAGGACGATTTTGCGTGGGTATGCGGAGCCGAGGCTCCACCCGGCGGGTAGTCGACGACCACCGCGATCAGAGACTTGCCGGGAATGTTGGGTATCGTCTGCTCGAAGTTCGTCGTGACCTTGCCGCCGACATCCTGGGCGGAAATGGGCGAAGCAGATGCAATGGCAATGGCAATGGCAGCGGATGCTGCGGCAATGACAGTTCGTATCTTCATGGCTCTCACCTTTCGCTCCATTAAATGTCCTCCCCTTAGGTCGGAAAAAAGCACCAAGAACGCACGAAAATCGTGTACTACGAGCCACGTGACCAAGCCGCTCAAATTGGAACTCGACCGCTCTGCGAAGACGCCGCTGGCTGAGCAGATCCGAAAGGGTATCGGCGCGGCGATCGAGAGCGGCGTGCTCGCACCCGGCGCGCGCCTGCCGTCCTGGCAGGACCTTGCGGCGCAGCTTGGCGTCGCCCGCGGCACTGTGCGCGCGGCTTACGAGAAGCTGTCCGCAGCGCAGCTCATCGTCGCTTCGCGGGCCGCCGGCACCCATGTCGCGGATCGGCCTCGCGCAGTCACCCGCTCCGAGCAGCCGCCTGATCCGGGCTCGTTCATGGAGATGTATCGGGAGATGACCCAGGGACCGGCCATCTTTCAGATGGGGGTACCTGCAAAGGAAACATTTCCGGCCACGCTGCTCGCACGAATCCGCGCCCATGCCATTCGCACTGAGGCGCGCGCAGCACCCATTTACCCGGACCCTCGCGGTGAACTTGAACTGCGGCGGGAAATCGCCGCCTATCTTGCCATCGCCCGTGGTATCGAATGTTCGGCCTCGCAGGTCATCATAACCGGGGGATACAGCGGCGGACTCGGACTGGCGCTCCGCGTCCTTGGCCTCGAGGGACAGAAAGCCTGGACAGAGGACCCCGGCTTCCCGTTCACCCGCCACGGCCTGGAGCTCGCAAGATTATCGCTTGTACCAATACCAGTCGACGACAGCGGCATCGATGTCGACCATGGGCTGCGCCACGCCCCGGACGCCAAGCTGGTTGTCGTCACCCCCGGGCAGCAGGCGCCGCTCGGGGTTACTCTATCACTGGAACGCCGATTGCGTCTGCTCGATTGGGCCGCTCAAGCAAGCGTATGGGTGATCGAAGACGACTATCTGAGCGAACTGCAGCTCAGGGGGCGAGCCGCGCCGGCGCTCGCCTCACTTGATCGCGCCGGGCGCGTCATCCACATCGGCTCCTTCAGCAAGACCATCAGTCCGACCTTGCGGCTCGGCTTCCTCGTCGCGCCCGCCTCGCTCTCGTCGCGCTTCGCGGAGGTCGCCGCGTGCCTGGCGCCGCCGCCCGGGCCGTCCGTGCAGCTCGCGACCGCCGAATTCATGCGCGAAGGCCACTACCTGCGCCATCTTCGGCGCACCAAACGTGCCTACTTTGCTCAGCGCGACGCCTTGCTGGAGTGCCTGCGGCCGCACGTCGAGGCTGCCAGCATCACAACGGCGGGATTGGCGGTGCTGCTACGATTGCCCGACGGCGCGCCGGACACATCCATCGCCAGGGAAACCCTCGCGTTCGGAATGGCACCATCCGCTTTATCAACTTGGTACGCACGGCCGGATTCCGGACGATCGGGGCTTCTTCTGGGCATCGCGACGGTGCCAAACAAGCACCTGGCGAAATCCTGCGATCGTCTTTGCGGGATCATCGAGCGCTTCAAGTGAGAGTCGTGCGGTTACCGGGCTCCCTCAGCGATCCAGCGTCCTCGATCCCTTCCCGCGACTCTTCACGATCAGCATGATGTTTCTGACATAGATGATCGTGGCCAGTCCCTGGCCAAGAATGATGACCGGCTCACGCTTGGCGATGCCATAGATCAGCGTCATCAATCCGCCGCCCATCGAGAAGAACCAGAATGCCATCGGCACCACGCTCTGTCCGGCGCGCTCGCTCGAAATCCACTGCACCAGGAAACGCGCGGTAAACAGCAATTGCGCGACCAGGCCGAACGCAAGCCAGAAATCGAACTTGGCGACGAAGACGTCGTAGAGGTAGTTGCCGAGCGCCTCACCGTACTGAATCAGCATCACTGCTCCTCGGTCACCTCGGTCACTTCCGTGACCACGGGCGTCGGCCTCTTGCGGCGGATCAGCCACCAGACGCCGGCGAGATCCATGATCCCAATCCAGAGCCGGTCGAAGAAGCCGTAGTTCGAGACGCCGGAATGGCGGGGACGGTCGACCACGTCGACATAGGCGATCTCAAAGCCCTCGCGGCGGACCAGCGCCGGCAGGAAGCGATGTAGCCCGTCGAAATAGGGCATCATCAGGAACACCTCGCGCGGAAATGCCTTCAATCCACAGCCGGTGTCGCGCGTGCCGTCGCGCAGGATCGCGCCGCGCACGGCATTGGCGATGCGCGATTGCAGTTTCTTGAAGCCGGTATCCTTGCGCCCTACCCTCTGGCCGGCGGCAAGCCCGATGCGGCCGCTCCCGTTCTCAACCGCGGCAATCAGATCCGGCAGGAACGAGGGATCGTTCTGGCCGTCGCCATCCAGCGTCGCGACGATCGCGCCGCGCGCGGCACGGACGCCGCTGCGCACGGCCGCCGATTGCCCCGAAGAGGCCACGTGCCGGAGCTGGCGCAGATTGGAGCGCTCCTTCATGGCCGCGCCGATCCGCGATGCGGTCGCATCGGTCGAACCGTCATCGACATAGATGATCTCGTAGACCCAGCGGCGGCCAAGCGCGGCAGCGATCTCCGCAATCAGCGGCGCGATGTTCTCGGCCTCGTTGCGCACGGGCACAACGATGGAGACGGCCACCGCGGTCTGGTCGGAAAAAGGCAATTCGGCACTCTTGGCTGGATATTCGGCTCTTTGGACGGCCTTGCGGCCGGAACCGCCTGATACGGCGTCACGGCGCCCGCTTTTATGGGGCGGAAGCGCGCCCGGCAACCCTTTTGGCAACCCTTTTGAGGCGGTCCAGTGACGGGCCGGCAAGGGGGTAGATCGTGCCGTCGCGCTGGATCGCAAAGCCGAGCCGCCGGGCCGCAAACCAGTAGCGCACCGCCATGGCGCAGATCACGCCGACCAGCGCGCCGCCGACCACGTCGCTCGGGTGATGCGCCAGCAATACCAGACGGGTGGCGCAGATCACGAGGGCATAAATCAGCATCACGAACCGCAGCCGTGGCCACAGTGCGGAGACCGCAAAGGCCAGCGCAAAGGCAGTGGTCGCATGCCCGGAGGGAAAGCTCGCATAGGCCTCGCTGCCGGCGAAATGCGAGAAGTTGAAGGCGTTGGGCTCGCCGCCCACAAACGGCCGGCCGCGCCCGACGACCCATTTCAGGAGGTCGCCGACCATGACCGGGAACAACACCGCGAAGAACAGGAACTGCAACCGCGTTCCTAGTCCCAACAGCAGGGATCGCCGAATGCCGTGCAGCGCCGGCGCAATGATCGCAACCAGGATCAACAGTCCGGCCACGGTCCAAAGCACATAGGCATCCTTGCCGAAATCGGTGAGAATGCGGACCCACCACAGGCTTGCGGTACCGCGCGGCGGCATCAGCTTGATCTCAGGCACATCGAACGCAAGCATCAGCACAATGATGGCGGCGCCGATGATCGCGATCAGCGCCAGCCCGTGCCGCGCCGCGCGCCGGCCGGCTTCGGCGCGACGCGAATGCGACGGCGCGCGCACAAGCTGGGCAAGCGACCGCCCCGTCAGCGTGGCCAAGCGCGCCGGATAGCTTGCGGATTCATGGCGAACGACCGGCGCCGACATTTTCTACTGCACGTCCTCGGAACGGTAGATGCCAATGGAGATCGGCCTGCCCTGCGAGATGTTATAGCCATCGATGCGCATCGCCGCGCTGTAGCGCAAACCGATCGCCTCGGCCCGCTGCACGAAATTGCGCTCGGAACGCGCCTCCACCAGCGCAAACCGGCATGCGCCCTGCGCCAGGAAATCCGCAGCGCCCGAACCGTCGGTCAGGACGATCGAGGTGTCGGTCGAAAAGACCAGGCTCGGCTCGTGATAGCCGGCCGAGGCCAGCTTCGGACTTGGGCAATTGGCGTAGCGCAGAAGGTATCCGACCTCGGCGCTCGGAAACAGCGGCTTCAACGACGGCACCACCAGGCCATAGATGGCAATTGCAAGCAGCATCGCCGCGATCACCGCATTCAGGAACGAGCGCTCGGCGCGGCTGTCCTCGAACATCCACCAGGCGGCCAGGCCGAAGATCATCGCACCCGCCAGGAGCGGCCAGGCCGGAAACGCGGGCTGATGGGTCAGCTTGATTGCGCCAGCCACCGCAATCACGGCGGCGATCGCGGGGATCGCGAACCACCAGGCCGAGCCGCGGATCAGCCAGATGGAGCGCGACAGCACGCGCCGTTCCAGCGCACCGACGGTCAGGATCGCGATGGCGGGATAGAGCGGCAGCACGTAATGCGGCAATTTCGTCAGCACCGCCTCGAACACGATCCAGGACGGGATCAGCCAGGCCAGCAGAAACTGCGCGCCGGGCTCGCGCCGCGCCCGCCACACTGCCGGTGCCGCCATACCTGCCAGCGGCGCCCCCGGCCAGAACGTGATCCAGAACAGGACGAGATAGAGCCCGGGCGGCGCGCCATGGGATTCCTGCGCGCCGAGCTTGCTCAGCATGTCGCCGCCGACGGAGTCGGCGAAGAAGGTTTCGCCGGCGCGCAAGAAGATCAGGACGAACCACGGCAGCACCAGCACCAGGCACCACATCAGGCCCCAGACCGGGCGCATGCGGGAGAACCACTCCAGCGAGCGGTCGAGGATCGCCAGGGCCGCGATGGCGAGCCCGACGAACATCAGGATCAGCGGCCCCTTGAGCAGGATGCCGCCGGCCAGCGCAGTCCAGAAGATCGCAGGCGGCGCCCACGGCGGATGCGCGGGATCCTCGCCGCGCTGCCAGGACAGATATACCCGTGCCAGCGCCCCCATCGCGGCCGTGACTGACAGCAGCAGCATCGCATCGGTCTTCGCCAGACGCGCCTCGGCCCCGAGCAGCACACAGCTTGCCATCATCAGCGCCGCCAGCGCCGCGCCGCGCCGGGTGACGAAGGCAAGCGCGGTCCAGTAGGTCAGAAGCACGGCGCCGATCGCGCCGATCAACGACGGCGCCCGGTAGAGCCAGATCCGTGTCTGCGCCCGCGGCATGCCGAGGGCGGACGCCGTTTCAACGACTGCGGCCTGCAACCAGTAGATGCCGACCGGCTTCTTGTAGCGGACATCGTCCTGGAAGCGGATGTCGACGAAATCGCCGCTCTCGACCATTTGCTTGGTCGCCTGCGCAAAGCGCGCCTCGTCGCGGTCGATCGGCGGGATGGCGAAGAAGCCGGGCAGGAACAGGATCAGGCAGCACAGCACCAGGAACAGGACCGAGCGCTTATGATTGGCGGTCGCAAACTCGAATGCGAGCGCCAGCCTGCGGCTGGAATGCGCAGGTTTTACAGGCTGTTGCCCTGCTCCGAAACGTCTGACATTGACGGTCTCAACCATGGGCTTCGCATACGATGAAACCGTAGGCCAAACAACCGCAGAGGTTCCGTTTTGTCCCCTGTGTGGGCTCCGGGTCACTGCACCCGGATGACCACCGTATCGGCGGCCCCGGTGGCGTCGATCACGGTCAATCGCGCAAAGCCGGGGCCCGGCGGATCGATCAGGCGCTGGCGGCGGCTATCGAGATCGCCAATCGCGACCCCGTTGACCAGCATGGTTAACGGCAGGACACCGCCGGCGACCTTGACCGGCATTGGCGTGACCTCGCCGCCGGCCGCCCGATCAACATCGATGCGCGAGCCGTTCACCGGGAACTGGATATGCGGTGCCTGATCGCTGCCCGCCCGGACCAGTTCCCCTATGGGACGGAACCGGCGCAGCGGGAGCGGCAGCTTGGCGTTGCCGCTGACCAGCGTTCCCTTCGGCGCCCTCGGCAGCGCCGCCGGAATCCTGCCGGTCCGCGCAAAGGCGTCGAACAGGATCGGCGCCGCCGCGCTGCGCCCGATCAGCCCCGGCACCGGCGCGCCGTCGGGACGGCCGACCCAGACGCCGATGGTGATGCGGCCATCGAAGCCGACCGACCAAGCGTCGCGGTAGCCATAGCTGGTGCCGGTCTTGAAGGCGATCCGGTTGTGCACACCGTTTTCCGGCGGCGGCGTGCCGATCAGGACATTGCCGACCTGCCAGGCGGCAACCTGGTCCATCAGCCGCATCGGCTCGCGCTCGTCCTGTGCCAGCATGATTTCGCGAAGCGGCTTGGTGGTGCCGAGCCGGGGGAAGCCGGCATAGAGCTGCGCCAGATCCTGCAAGGTGATACCGACGCCACCAAGCCCCATCGCAAGGCCGGGCGCTTCGTCCTTCGGCAGCACCAGGCTGGTGCCCGCCTGCTTCAGGCGCGACGACAACCGGCTCGCGCCGACGCGGTCGAGCAGCGCGATCGCGGGCACGTTGAGCGACAATTGCAGCGCCTTGCGCACCGGCACGGTGCCCTGGAAGGTCATGTCGAAATTTTCGGGCGCGTAAGAGCCGAAGCGGGTCGGGCGGTCGTCGATCAGGCTCTCGGGGTGCACAAAGCCGTCCTCGAAGGCGAGGCCATAGATGAACGGCTTCAGCGTCGAGCCGGGCGAGCGCACCGCGCGCGTCATGTCGACCTGCCCTGCCCGGCGCTCGTCGAAATAGTCGGGCGAACCGACGCGCGCGAGAATGTCGCCGCTCTCATTGTCGACCGCGATGATGGCGACCGAAATATTCGGCCCTTGCGCGATGGCACGATCGCGGGCGAGAGATTCGAGATTCTTCTGCAGCGTGGCGTCGAGCGTCAATCGGATGACGGACGCATCCTTCATCGTCGCCAGCGCCTGGTCGGCGGAATGCGGCGCCAGGATCGGCATCGGCTTGCGATATTTCGGCACGGCTTCCGACTTGGCCTGCGCCGCATCATCGACGGGCAGCACGCCCTCTTCCACCATGCGATCGAGCACGCGGTCGCGCCCCTCGCGCGCGGCGTCCGGATAGCGATCGAGCCGCCGCCGCTCCGGCGATTGCGGCAGTGCGACCAACAGCGCCGCTTCCGCCAGCGTCAGCCGCTTCGGCTCCTTGCCGAAATAGGCGATCGATGCCGCGCGCACGCCTTCGAGATTGCCGCCGAACGGCGCCAGCGCGAGATAGAGGTTGAGGATCTCGTCTTTGTCGAGTTGCCGTTCAATCTCAACGGCGCGCACGATCTGGCGCAGTTTGGCGTAGAGCGAGCGCTCGCGCCGCGGCTCCATCAGCCGCGCCAGCTGCATCGTGATGGTCGAGCCGCCGGAGACGATGTGGCCGAAGGTAATGAGCTGCAACGCGGCGCGCGAGAGCGCCAGCGGATCGACGCCGCGATGGGAATAGAACCGACGATCCTCGTAGCCGAGCAACAGCTTCAGATAAGTCGGATCGACTGATGTCTTCGCATCGACCGGCAGCCGCCAGCGGCCATCCGCCATCGCGTAGGCACGCAGTAATTTGCCATTGCGGTCGACGATTGTGGTGGAGACCTTTCGCGCGTCTGCCAGCGGCAATGGGCCGAGGGAGATGGCCCAGACGGTGAAGGCAGATGCAGTGACAATGAGAACAGCCGCAGCAAACGCAGCGATGCGTATGCCGCGCCGCCTGCTACCACGGACGTCATGGCCGGGCCTGTCCCGGCCATCCACGTTCTTCTCCGCGGCAGGCGTGGATGCCCGGGTCAAGCCCGGGCATGACGATGGTGTCTGTGGAGACGCCGTCCCCTTCATGGCACCGTCCCTCATCCCACCATCACTCATTTCGCCGCGCGTACCTCCACGGTGCCGGTGCCGGTGCGGCCGTAGCGCGAGAGGTTGTACATGTCCTCGACATAGGCCTGCGGCAGCACGTATTTGCCCGGCGAGACCGCGCGGACGACATAGGCCACCGTGAACACCGACTTGGCGTCGTTGGCGCGGTCGATCGCTGCGGTGAAGCGGTCATCGCGGAACTCAGTGTGCTTGGGCTCCTCGCCGTCCTCGATCCAGTCGAGCGTGCCGGAGTCGCCGGAGGATACGAGGTGCGGGTTGTCGATCTCGAGGCCGGCCGGCAGATAGTCCGACACGATGATGTGGCCGTATTCCGGCTTGGCTTCAGTGATCTTCAGCACCACGGCGAAACGATCGTTCTGTTTCGCCTTGCTGACGTCGGCCGGCTTGCCGTCGAGCGTGAAGTAATTGCGCTCGATCTTGAAGCCGTTCGAAGCGGCCGGCTCCGGCGTCACCGGCGAGCCCGACACGGAGACCACGACCTGCACCGGCGCTTCACCGGTATTGGTGATCTTGATCGGCTTGCCGGCCATCGCCTCAGCCTTGTAGCTGCGGAACACCGCTGTCTTGACCGGCTGTCCGTCGACGTCGAGGCTCAGCGTTTCCTTGGCGAGCGCGCGGGCGGCCAGCACCAGCCAGGCATTCTCCTGGGTCGAGGTGTAAGGCGTCAGCCCCCGCGCCGCCTCGACGCGCGCGACGGCGCCGATCATGGTCGCACGCGGTGCGTTGCCCTCGCCGGCGAGCGAGACCAGCGCGGCGGCATCGCGCAGCGCCGAGCCGTAATCGGTGCGGCCGAACTCAAGCACCGGCTTTGGATTGAGCGCCTCGAGCGCGGCGGCATAGACCCGCTCCGCCCTCGCCCGGTCGCCGACCAGCGCCAGCGCGGCCGCGAGTTGCGATTTGGCGATCGGGGTCGCGAGGTTGTTCAGCTTGGTGTCCGCGAGGTAGCGCAGGTCGCCGATCGGGGCCGCGCCATTGCGGGCGAGCACGTAGAGGCCATAAGCGAGATCGCGGCCACCGTCCTTCTCCGGCTCGTTGGCGTTGACAACGGCGTTGCGGATGCGGTCGAGCGCGCTCTTGAACAGCACGTCCGGCACCACAAACCCCTTCTCGCGGGCGCGGGTCAGGAAGGCGGTAACGTAAGCATCGAGCCAGGCGTCGTCGCCGCCGGCCGACCACAAACCGAACGAGCCGTTCGGGCCTTGGCGGGCGAGCAGCCGCTCGATCGCGTCCTTGATGCGCTGGTCGGCCGCGGTGTCCATCGCCAAATGCGCCCCGGCGGCGAGGTCGTTGACATAGAGCAGCGGCATCGCGCGGCTCGTGATCTGCTCCGAGCAGCCATACGGATAGCGGTCGAGCGCCTTGAGGATGGTGGCGGCGTCGAGCGCAGTCGACAGGCTCGCCGACACCGACACGCCGCCTGTGCCCTGCACGAGGTCGGTGAACATGTCAGACGTCAGCGTCAGGCTGTCGCCCTTCGCCAGCGTGCGGACCGAGCGCCGCGCGAGCACCTGCGTCGCCGGCTTGACATCGAGCGCGTAGTGGCGCGCCAGCGTCAGGCCGTTCGGGCCTGTGATGTCGACATCGAGATTGCCGGCGCCGGCTCTGCCGGCATCGAGTGCCAGCGACAACGAGGTGCGCTGCTTGGCGGCGAGCCTTACCGTGGTGGCAGGATTGCCCGAGAGCTTCACCGGACCGGACGCCTTGACGTTGATGATGTAGTCGCCGGCTACGCCCTCGACATTGTCGATATCCATGCTCATGGTGCCGTGATCGCCATTGAGCAGGAAGCGCGGCAACGTCGCGGTCAGCACCACGGGATCGCGCACGATGACATCGGTGGTGGCGCGGCCGAGCTTGGTGGCGCTCCATGCCACCGCCATCACCCGCGCTGTGCCGGCGAATTCCGGAATGTCGAAGCTGATCTCGGCGGTACCATCGGCGCCGACGGTGACGATGCCGGAATAGACCGCAAGCGGCTTCTGCGTGGGCGGCGAGCCCTGCAATTCGGCGCCGCCGGAATCGCCGCCTGTCCTGATCTGGCCGCGCGTGCCCTGCATGCCGTCGATGAGCTGCCCATAGAGGTCGCGGATTTCGGCCGTCAGGCGGCGCTGGCCGAGATAGTAATCATCAGGCGCCGGCGGCTTGTAGTTGGTGAGGTTGAGGATGCCGACATCGACGGCAGCCACCACGACCTTGGCGTCCTCGCCGGGATTGAGCCCGTCGAGCTTGACCGGGATATTCAACGCCGAGCCCGGCCGCACCAGCGACGGCGGCGAGAGCGTCACCGCGAGCGTGCGAGCCTTTTTGTCGATACCAAACCATTTCAGGCCGATCGCGCGGCCCGGCATGCGCTGCGCGGCGGTATCGAGCGGACGGCGCAAGGTCGTCATCACATAAGCGCCCGTGCCCCAGTCCTTGCCGACGGTGAGCCTGACCTGCTGCGTGCCTTCCTTGACGTCAACGGTCTGCGTCGTCAGCAGGCGATCGCCGAGCACGTTCACGGTCAGGCGCCCGGCGGAGCGGGCATTCACCGAGACGACCATGGTATCGCCGGACTGGTATTCCGGCTTGTCGATCGAGGTCTCCAACAGATCCGGCGTGTCGGCGCTGCCATCGGAATACCAGCCGACATCGAACTGCACCGAGGTCAGCGGACCGTCGGCATCGCTGGACTTGACGTCGAGGCGGTAGCGGCCCGGCTGCGGCGCGAACGACAGCCGCGACGGCTTGTCGGCGGCGAGATTGACGTCGCCATCGGCAACGCGGCTGGTCGACTTCACGGGTTCAAAATCCCAGGACGAGCCCTGGCGATACCATTGATAGCGCGACTCGATCTTCAGGAGTTCGTAGCGCAGGCCGTTGCGCGCGAGCTGCTTGCCGTCGGGATCGACGAACACGACGTCGAACTCGGCCTTGTCGCCCTCGGCCACGCTCTTGTCGCCGAATAGCGGCTTGATGCCGATCAGCGAACTCGCCGGCGCCACCGGGAGCACGATCTTCCGCTCAACCGAGCGACCGCCGGTCTCCGCCATGCGGACGAAGATCTGCGCTTCCTGCGGCCGGGTCGAGGTCGGCGCCTTCTCCAGCTTCACCGGGAAGACAGCCGTGCCCTTGGCGTCCGACTCCGGCAGGTTCTCGATCGGGGTACGCTCATTGCTGGCGCTCTCTTCGTCGGCGACGCCGAACTGGTAGCCGGGATAGCCGGGACGGCCCGAGGCCGCCGTCGTCACCAGCATGTCGCCTTCGAGCTGCAGCCCGGAAGCCGGCGCGCCGTAAAGGAAATGACCGTCGACCTTAAGTTCCACTGGAACTTCAGCTTTGATGACCTTGTCCTTGGCGGTCAGGTCGAATTCGATCCGCTCGGGGATGTAGTCCTCGACCATGAAGGTGGTCTCGCCGACCGAAGAGCCCTTCGGATCGGTGAACGCACGCACGCGCCAGGTGCCGGTCGGCACCGCCGAATTGAGCGCGACGGCCATGGTGCGGCCGCCGGCGCCCTGGTCGGGCAGCACGGCGCGGCGGAATTCAACGCCGTCGGGACGCTCGATGACCAGCGTCAGCGGGCCGCCGGTCATGGCGTTGCCCTGCCCGTCCCGCAAGAGCGCGGTGAGATAGACGGTCTCGTTGGAGCGGTAGACGCCGCGCTCGGCATAGACGAAGGCATCGGCGCCCGAGGGCACCGCGCGACCTGCGACACCACGATCGGTCAGATCGAACGCGTTGGACTTGAGGCTCAGGAACGCATAGTCCGCCTTCTCGCTCATCACGGTCAGCAGCGCCGGCGACAGGCCGCCCTCGCCGCGCGCCAGCCCGGCTTCGAACAGCACGTGGCCAGTCTCATCGGTCTTGCGCGTGGCCAGGATCTCGTTGTTGCGGGCGACCAGCTTCACGTCGACTTTCGCGACCGGCTCGGTGGACGCCAGCGAATTGACGAAGACATGGATGCCGTCATTGCCGGAGAACGCCGTCAGCCCCATGTCGGAGACGATGAACCATTGCGTCGCCAGCGTGCCGTCATCGTCGCTGCTCGGCCCCTTGGCGGCGGCGGTCATGACATAGACCCCGGGCTGCAGGTCGCCGAGCGCCTGGTCGACCGGGAACGCGGTGACAACGTCCTGGTTGAGCGTGGTCGCGGTCGCGAGTTCGCCGGACCAGACCTTCATCCCGCGCTGGTCGCCTAGGTCGGAGAGCTGGTAGCTGCTCAGCGTGCGCTGGAAGTCGCTGTCGATCACCGTGTTGATCAGGTTGCGGTCGCCGATCCGGAACACGTTGATGGTGACGGCCGGCGTGTTGACGCTGACCACGGGGATGCCGCGCTGGCCGGTGCGCGGCAGCACATAGGCGCGACCGGTAAAGCGCACGAACGGCTTGCGGTCGCGGACATAGATGTTGAACTCGGCCGACTTCGGCAGCACCTCTTTCACGGTCGACGGGAGGCCGGCGCGCAGGTTGATGTTGTAGCGCTCGCCGTGCTTCAGCCCGTCGACGCAGAGCTGCTTGCCCTCAGTGGTGAGCGCCGGCTTGTCGTTGCCGGCAAGCGCCACGAACGGCGCGAAATCGACGCGCTTGGCCAATTCCTCGGAGAACTGGAAGCAGGCCCGCGGCGTGGCGCCATCGGAATCCACGCTGTAGTCGAGCAGCCGGAAGCCATGCTCGTCCCGCATCTTCTCATATTGGCCGCGGACCTCGGCGACCTCGCGCATGTCGAGCGACATCCTGAAAGCATCGAGCGCCGGCCGCCACAGTTTGCGATCCGAAAATGCCCGGCCGAGAACGGCCAGCGCATCGGCCTCCTCTGCCTGGTTGCCAGCACGCTGGTAGGCGATGTAGGCGGCGGTCGAGGCGCGCTCGAGCAGGAAGGTCTGCTCGCTCGAGGTCGACGTGCGGATCTGGAAGATGGTGCGGGCGAGCCGCAGCCAGTTGTTGCTGTCCTCCGGCGTGGTGGCGGCGATCTGGCCGAGGATCTGCAAGCCGGAGCGGAAGTCGGCGCGGCGGAAGGCGGCATCCGCATCGGTCTTCAGCGTAGCCGTGCTCTTGGCGACCGGCCCCGCCTCGCTCTTGATCTGCGCCTCCAGCTTGATCGCGGAATCGGCAAGGTCGTCGCGTTTGAACGCCTTGTCAGCCGCCTGCGCCGTCGCGAGGCCAAGCGCCAGCGTTGCGCAAAAAGCTGCGACACGAACCAAACCAACCATGACGGATCTCCCGGGGCGGCGAACGAACGCCGCGTGACGAATAAAAGGGCGCGAAAAGGTGACAGACTGATGGCGCGGAAACAACGTAGCGAAGAAGTCGCAAACAGGCATTGCCAAACCAGTCATTATCCCCGGCCAGCGGAGCGCCGGCACGGCAGGCGGTGACCGTGGACCGCAACCCGCGCTCCACCCGCACGCCTTTGTCGCCCGATACGAGAAAATGGTTCGGATCGAGTTGCCGAAAAATCGGATCTTTCGCATCGGCAGGCTGGGCGGGTACCCAGCCTTAGTGTCGAACGAAGCGGAACTGCTGGGTGCCGTGCTCGCGCGGATCCGGGCTATGCTCGGCGACGCGATAGCCCTCGTGCGCGGCGAGGAATGATTGCGCCGGAATCCAGTTCCTGGCGTACTTGACGAGCTTGTCCTTCGACGTCGGCAGCGCTCCCGGTCCATTGTCGCTGAGGAAGGATGTCTGCACCTCTGCCTTGGCATTGGCGTCGCTGATCGGCACGCGATACCATGCCATCGCCGCAGGCCGCGTGGCACACAAAGTGCGGATGGTCTCGATTGCTTCCGGGACGTATTGGATGGCGCCGTTCGAGTGCATCAGCTCGATGTCTCCGAGCCAGTCGGCGGCTTCGCGGATATCGCTGAAGAACATCAGCCGATTGGTCGCCAACTGACGCGCGCGGCGCGCCATGGCCGGCGTTTCCACCACCGCCCAGCGGATGTCCGGCGCCTGCTTGCGGGCGAGCTTGTAATGCAGGCCGGCGCCGCCTCCGAAATCGAGCACTGAATTGATCCCGGCCACGAGCGGCCAGTCGCCGGTAGGATCGTAAGCGATGGTCTTGTGGAAGATCGTCTCGACCAACTCCTCGCTCTCATACCCCTCGATGACTTCGCGAGGCGGGAACAGCTTGCGTTTTACTCTCTGCATCAAGGTCATCGACCCCTCCCGTCCAAGCTTTTTTCGGCAGCGCGCACCTCCCTACTGTCAGAAACATTTGGAAACAATTCGGCCGGGTGCGAATTACGGTCGCGGCCCTTACCTGCGCGAGGGAGATTGCGTCGGCGCTGCAATTCGGTTGGCCCTGCGGGCCTGCCCTGGGCGGTCGCATCTCGGGGATTGCGAGGCCCGCCCGTCTGATTTCAAGGAGGCTGCCGTCAGCCCTGACTGGACTGTGGTGGTGCGGAAGATGGCAGCGGGTGATTCGGCGAATGGCGATCCCAGCAGGATTCGAACCTGCAACCCGCGGAGTAGAAATCCGCTACTCTATCCAGTTGAGCTATGGGACCGTCTTGGCGCGGTATCGGCCATCGAGCCTTTCAATAATATAATCGTGGACCTGCCGCCAGCATGGCAGAGCCCAAAATAACAGTAAAAACATGACGCTGGGATCCAGGCGGAGACCCGCGACGTGGTCTTCCTGACGCCCACCGATCCTGCGCCTGTTCGACGGGGTCGATAAACCGCCGGCGTGGTGTCGCCGCCTCGGTGACGGAGCCCCGGCAACTTGGCAACGGCACTCAAGTCCTGGTCTTCATGGCTGTTCGATCCGGTCGCTGCAACGCGGAATCTCAGCCTCAAGTAGTGGCAGTGGTTTCCCGGATATATCGCGATCACCGCTCAGCGTAAAAGGTATCCAGAGAATGCACGCGTGCGTATGGGAGTTGCGTAATTGCGGCAGAAGCTCCGGATTTCCAGGAACCGACGATCATTATTGGAACTATTTTCACCTGATCTACTCGAACAGCTCGCCGAGTTGGAATGGTTAAGAGAGCAGGTCAGGCAGGCGGAAAAGCTGAATCCGCAGCAGATACTGACTCAATTCAAAGCTTACCGGCAGCAGAAGGCGACCAAGGCCAGGCGGACCGCGCACTAGTCTTCCACACCCACGACGGCCGGCAGATCGATCTCCGTTAGGCTGCCTCCGACGACGGCTGCGCTACGCCTGACGATGAAGACGATCCGCGCCGTTCAGGACGCGCGCGCGTCCGAAAGCGAGCCCAATAGATCGTCGACGTGGCGGTCGATCAAGGCCAAGGCAATGGCAGGCTTGGCGACGTCCACGTCGTCCACATGCCAGTATCTCACCCTGTCCGCCATCTCCGGAAAACGCCGTTCGATGAGCGGCCGATGCTCTGCTTCCTTCAGCGCGATGATCAGATCCGCGCTCTCCAGGTCAGGCAGAGTGCAGGGTTGAGGGTACCGCAAGTTTCCGACCGGCCGGATGCCCCTGGCCTGCAGACCATCGAGAGCGAAAGGCGACATTGGGCCGACATTGTCGGGCGATCCTCTTTCCGCGGCCCCTTTCGAGAAGGCGCGCCAGTTCAACTCGGCCAGCCCTGCGCGGTGATTGAATAGCTCTTCTGCAAACCGGCTGCGGTAATAATTGCCCGTGCACAGGAACAACAGATGATGAGCCATCGCGAAAGAATCATGAGCTGAGAGAGAGCCGCCGTCCCGATTGATATCGATGGTCGCTTTCTTGCGCAATTGCGCGAGGGCTGCAGAAAGGTTCGCAAGGTACGAATTTGATCATCAAATCATCTTGCAGACGATGATGCGCCCTTACACGGATTCGTCATTGTTGAGACACGTTTTGTCGCAGCGTACCCAGCGGGAGGCGGGTGGATAATGAGCGATCATTATGAGGTTGGGATCGTGATGGAGTCATGTCATGAGACGAACCGAACTCAAGCGGATGAGTTCTGACCGTCTGTGGACGTTGCGTGTCGAACTCGCTGGCGTCCTGCGACAGAAGATTCTGTCGATGAAGGCGCAGTTGGAAGATCGTCTGAGGAAGCTGCGGGTCCCCGCTTCGGCGCGTCGGCCATATCCGGAGATACGGCCCAAGTACCGCAATCCTGATCAGCCATCGGAAACCTGGGCTGGTCGAGGCAAGAAGCCACGCTGGCTGGTCGCGCAGCTGAGGTTGGGAAAACGGATCGAGGATTTCAGAATCAAGGTGCGGAAAAAGAGCCGGATCGCCGACGGCCTGGCGCGCGTCGGCAGGTAGTGTCCGGCGGGCGAGGAACGAAACCGCGGGGCCAGCGTCGAATCCCAGCCTCCGGTCGAACGCCCCCTACCCCCACCGGCCGGAGGAAAACCTCCAAGGTTGGCGGCCCCAGCGCACCCTGGGGCCGTTTGATGAGTAGCACGCTCGGGCGAGACGTCTTCCGGGGCAAGGCTCCGCGGCTCGCGCGACCGCTGGAGAGGCACGCGGGAGGCGCTTTGGCATGGTTAATCCCTCGTTGCCGAATTTGGCAAAGGTCTTGCTAATCGCTGCTCCGACACTGCAGCCCCCGACGAGGCTGCGCCGAGTTGGATCAAGCGGGAGCAATGCCCATGGGTGCCGCGTCTCAGACTGGGAATTCCAGCATCACCGCGTTACGTGACGTCATCGTCATCCAGACGATGCTCAAGGATCTGCAAAGGTCTGTCCGGATCCTCGATTGCGATATCGCGACGGAGGAAGCCTCCGGAGGGGTCAGCAACGCTGCGGACCCGCGATATCCGCTGCTCGCCAGAACGCTCTCGACGCGACGGGACAATCTCAAATCGACCATCCGGGCGCTGAGCGACCGCCTGAGCCAACTGACGGCAACGGTGTAGCCCCCTGTTCGGGTGGATAGGCGGGCTGCCGGTTATTGGCGGCCAGAGCAGCCGGTTATTGGCGGCCAGAGAAGATGGGCAGGTTTGCGTCCAGTGCGCCTTGCTGGCGGCGCCGGCATGCCTTAAGGCGGCTCGCAGATTCCCGTCCGCGATTCACTGGAACTCGATGAGAAAACTGCTTGTCACGCTCTCGGCTGCCCTTCTGGTGGGGGCCTGCCTGCTGGTACTCCGGAACGAACTGCACGCAAGGCCCGCCACGCAGTGCGGCTTCTGGGGCGAGATGGAAGCCGGAATGTCCTGCCGGTGAATTCGCCGCCGTTTTCGGCCTTGGAACAATGGCCTGAATTGGGGCAGAGCTGACGCGAGCGGCGAAGATCAATGCCGCCGCGTGGTTTGGCCCCGCCAACCACGCCCCGAGCAAAACCCGGGCGCGCCAATTCCCAAAGCTTGGTCTCGTTGCCATCGTCGGAGGTGAGGCGCTGCTGGCCCCGGCCTCACCCGACCGTCGGTCATGCTGATCTCTTCACCGGTCGCGGGCGCGCCGACATTCCCCAAATGGGAACTGTCCGATGATTTTCTCTGGCGTTCGAGGGCGATACGGCCGGCCTGCCGGGCCTTGCGCCGGCAACCGGGCTATCTGAGCACCAGCCGCGCCAATAGCGCCGCCAGTTCGCCTTGCCGCGACACGCCCACCTTGGAGAACACGCGCTTGAGGATGGTCCGGGCGCTCTCCTCGGTGATGCCGAGCTTGTCGGCGGCGTCGCGCGGCGACTGGCCGGTGCCGACCAGCGCCGTCACCCTGGCCTCGCCCAGCGTCAGGCCGAGCACATCGCGAATCAGCGACGGGTCCGGTGGGCTGCTGTTGTCGGGGTCGACGACAAGGATGAGCAGCCTGGCCTGGGTCAGGAACTGGTTGATGCTGTTGGCCGCCATCGAGACCGGCAGGACATAGAGCGCAAGCGGCCGTCCCGACGTGCGCCGGTGCACGATGATCGGCTTTTCGCCAGCCAGAACATCCTCGGCGCGGTACGCCGCGAGACGTTTCATCGCCGCGGAGGCCGGCGAATTCAGCGCCAGCGATCCCGCGGCAAGCTTCTCCTCCACGATCTCGAGCCCATCCCCGAGCAGCGACTCCGCCTTCGGGTTGGAGAAGATCACGCGGCCGACCGAATCGAGCACAAAGACCCCGGTTCCCAACCTCGCGAGCGCGGCGCCGAGGCCAAGCTTGCTTAGTTCGGAGTCCATCAGGCGAATGCCAAGGCGAAGCGAGCGCTCGACGTGACGGCCGAGTTGGGCCACGAGATCGAGCTCGGCGTCGCTATAGACCGGCTTGCTGCTCGCGCGCTGGATGCTCATCGCCACCTCGATCTTCGCATCCGGCGAGACCGTTGCGGCGGCGAAATATTTCAGGCCGTGTTTCCGAAGCAGCTCGGAATAGAAGGGGTCGGTTGCGATGTCCTCGTCGGAGACGACGTCACGGTCGGTCAGGACATCACGATTGAAGAAATAGCCGCGCTCGCGCGCACGGATCGCGCGGATATCCCGAAACGTCCACTCGCGCATGTATTCTTCCGCGATCACATCGAGCGAGGCGGACTGGATGGCGCCAAAACTTCCGTCGTCCCTGCCATAGAGCAGGATAGCGCCGACATCGTCGAGGCAATCGGCAATGCTCTGCAGGGCCAGCGGCCAATGCGACGGCTCCGCCGCGGATTGATAGATGGCGTCGATGGCCTTCAGCAGATGATGCGACATTGAACCGACAAACCGAATGACGAGTGAACGCGTGGCAATCAATCACGAGGATTGAATGCCCCGCACAATGCATTTGGATGTCAGGAAACGATAACGGGCAAGTCCGTACGATCACGGCCTTTGCATGGGTAAGCGCAACCACTGACGGCCGATCGCGGTCAGCCATCCCGTGAGGCGCAAATTACTGCTTATCGGACGGAAAACTCCAAGAGTGTCGAACGCCAGTCGCTTCGTGCAATGCACGCACTAGACCACGAAAGCCCGCCTCGCGCCAACGCGGGAAGGTCCGCGCGAATCTCAGGGTATAGCGGTCACGTCCGCGGTTATGTTGCGGCGGTCACACGCGATGCGTGCTGACCTGTCGATCAACGGGAAGCCTAACCGGGCGACGGCTGCTCCGCGTGCGCACGCGCGCGCTCCGGCCTTGCATCCCTGGTGCAGGTCGTCATGACAAAGGCGATGCGGCTGCATTGCCACCCCGGCCCGAGCGCCGCGCTCGCCACCGTCTCCTGAGAGAGGCTGCCGGCTGACAGGAGCGCCACGCCAAGACCGATCACGACGATGGCGGCCAGCAGCGCTAATCCCTTGCGGCTATAGAGTTGGTGGATCATGCGATCGTTCCTGTTCAGTTTGCGCGGAGCATAGGACCTCGTCGCCCCTCTTCCTGTGATCGGAATCACAGTCGCCCCGCGGCGTTTTAGCGCTGGCGCCTGCCGCTTATTGCGCCGGCTGGATCACGTTGCAGTTGGTCCGCCCGGACATCAGGCAGTCCTGCATCTTGCTCGCCGCGGTCAGTTCGCGCGCCAGCCACAAGCCCGCCGCCAGCATCGCGGCCGCAATCACGAGACCGGCAATCGCGCCGCGGCGGCCGCCGCCTCCCCTTGGGTCTGTCATGATCGTGTCGGTTCCCGCACCGTCACCGCAGAAGAGATCGTGGTTGCAGTAGCTGCTTCGCAAGTGTCCATGTGATCACAACAACTTCAGATCAAATGTGCAAAGCCTGGGCATAAGTGTCGCAAATCCGTTGCGCGCATCCCCGCGCTGCTCAAGACTGCGCGCCTTCCGGGAAGCGCGTGTGCGGAGCGTGCCATGGGTAAACAACATGGGTAAACAAGAAACGGGCTACGACTATCATCGCTACAAGAAACTGCTGGCGGAAGCGGTCGACGAGAGCAAGCGGCTCGAATTGATCCAGCTCCTGATCCGCGAGAAAGCCCGGGACAAGCTCGAAGCGCAGCGGACCTCCGATCGCGTGGCCATGACGGCGCAGACGGTCGCCAGGGTGCTGGGAACCTCCCGCCACCGCGACAGCTTCTAGCTCGGCCAGAATTTTAGCGAAGTTCGACGCGCATCACCGTATTGCTCTCGGCGATGGGCTCGCTTCTCCCGCGCGCACATTGCGGACTACGGATAGCTTCCCCGTTTGGCATGCCAAATTGGACGCTGGCATTTTGCCCCGGGTTCACTTATGTGCTGTGCCGAACCCGATTTTCATCATTCCTCCAACCAGCAGTGAAGATAACAAGGCTCTCTGTATGAGCGGCTTCAAGGAACCGAACTTTTCCGACCGCCAGAAGGCTGCGCAGCAGTCCCGGCAGAACATTTTGCAAAAATTCCGTTCCCGTCCCGGGCCCGATGATCCCGCGGTGCAGGCGCGCGCCGCCGAGCGCGCGGCGCTCGCCGCCAACCGGGAGCAGGCAAGGCTTGCGCGCGAGGCGGCCAAGGCCGAGCAACAGCGCCTCGCGGAAGAGGCTGCCGCCGCGGAAGTGGCGCGAATCGCTCGCGAAAAGGAAGAGGAAGCCGCGCGGCAAGCCGCGCTCGAGGCCGAGCAGAAGGCCAAGCGCGACGCGCGCTACGCCGCCCGCAAGGAACGCGGCAAGAAAAAGCGGTGAGGCTTTGCTGCGACACCATCGAGACCAGCAAAGTTTGCTCTCGATACTCGATGTAAAGGACTCTCCGCGAGAAGCGCTCGCGGCGAGTCCTTCTCAGACGCGACGGCGATCAGTTCTTCTTCATGCCGTCGTCTTTCTTCATCGCGTCGTCCTTCTTCATCATCCCGTCGCTTTTCTTCATGCCGTCATGCTTCGACATGGCATCCTTGGACATCGTATCCTTGGACATCGTGTCTTTCTTCATGGCGTCGTCCTTGCCCATCTTGTCCTGAGCGAAGGCTGCAGGCGAGAGCGCGACGCTGAGGGCGACGAGAGCGGCCGAGACGCTGAGGCCGATACGGGTCGAGAAGGTCATGGTGGTCATCCTTGCTGAGGGGTGATCGTGGAGCGACGTCTGCCGCTCTCCCCTCGACGCGGCCGGAACGGCCCTTGTTACCCTCTCACAAAGTCTTGAAAGAGTACGCGGAGCGGCGCTGCCTGAAAATTAGGCCTTGGCACATCGTCCGCCGCAGTGTGCGGTGCAAAAATACCCGCTCCAGGTGTGACGCTTGGCGTCATGCACCGGGCCGCCTCAAACTATCAGACTAGAGAAAATTCTGGCAAATTCGCCTAAATGCGGCCCTCAAGTTCCGCCTTATCGCCAAACAAGAACAGCTTTTGCCAATGGGAGAAACTTTATGCTCACTCGCCGTCACCTTTTTGCCACGGCGCTTGCCGCGCCCGCGGTGCTGCGCTTCGGCGTCGGAACCGCTCATGCCGCGACCACGCTGAAAGTCTCGCACCAGTTCCCCGGCGGCACCATCGACAAGGGCGATTTTCGCGACCGGCTGTGCCGGATGTTCGCCGCTGAGGTGGCGAAGCGCTCGGGCGGCGAGATCGCTGCCGAAGTCTATCCGAATTCCTCGCTGATCAAGACCAATGCGCAGTTCTCGGCCATGCGCAAGGGCGCGCTCGATATCAGCCTCTACCCGATGCCCTATGCCGGGGGCGAACTGCCGGAGACCAATATCGGCCTGATGCCGGGCCTGGTCACGACCTACGATCAGGGCCTGCGCTGGAAGAAGGAACCGGTCGGCAAGGCGCTCTCCGACTTCCTGGCGGATAAGGGCATCATCCTCCTGACCTGGGTCTGGCAGGCCGGCGGCGTCGCCAGCCGCTCCAAGCCGATCGTGGCGCCCGAGGACGCCAAGGGCATGAAGGTGCGCGGCGGCTCCCGCGAAATGGACATGGTGCTGCAGACGGCCGGCGCGGCCGTGCTGTCGGTGCCTTCCAACGAGCTCTATGCGGCGATGCAGACCGGCGCCTGCGACGCCGGCATCACCTCCTCCACCAGCCTGATCTCGTTCCGCCTGGAGGAAGTCGCGAAATCGCTGACCTCCGGCGCCGGCACCTCCTACTGGTTCATGCTGGAGCCGTTGATGATGTCGAAAGCGATCTTCGACAAGCTGCCGAAGAAGCAGCAGGACGTCATCCTTGCGGTCGGCGCGGAGCTCGAGGCCTTCGGCAAGAAGGGCGCGCAGGACGACGATGTCGAGGTCGCCAAGGTCTACGAGAAGGCCGGGGCAAAGGTCAGCGCGCTTGACGCAGTCACCGTCAACAAGTGGCGCGACATTGCGCGCGATACCGCCTGGAAGGACTATGGTGCTAAAACCGCGACGGCAGCCAATTTATTGAAGCTCGCAAGCGACGTCGCCGCATGATGCATGGTCCGGTCGCGGATCAAGCCGAACGCCAGACCGCCGTCACGGGCAATGTATTCGTGGCGGCGCTGTCGCGCGGGCTTGGCATCTGCAACAACATCATCGTCGTCTTCGCGTCCATCGCACTGATCGCGGCCTGCGTGATCCTGAGCTACAGCGTGCTCGGCCGCGCGCTGTTTCACAGCCCGAACTATTGGCAGGACGAAGCCGCGGTATTCCTCCTGGTTGGCGCGACCTTCATGAGCGCCGCGTACGTGCAGGCCCAGCGCGGCCATGTCAGCATCGAGGCTTTCGTCGGGCTGATGTCGCCGCTCGCAAATCGCATCAGGCTGTGGCTGGTCGATGTCGCAAGCTTGGCCTTCTGCGCCTTCTTTGCCTGGAAATCCTGGACGTTGGCGCATGAAGCCTATGTCGATGGCCAAGTCTCGAACTCGATGTGGTCGCCGCCGCTTGCGATCCCCTACATGCTGATGGCGCTGGGTATGTCGCTGCTCTGCCTGCAGCTCCTGCTGCAGATCATCCTTCCCCTACTGGGTGGTGCGCGCCGATGACTGTGCTTGGGATCGGCATCAGTTACGGGCTTGCCACCCTGTTTGCGATGTTCTCGGGCATGCCCATTGCGTTTGCTTTGGGCGCAGTCGCGGTCGTGTTCATGGCGATCTACATGCCGACGGCCTCCCTCGATACGGTGACGCAGAACGTCTACGAGGAGATGGCCTCGATCACGCTCTTGTCGATCCCGCTGTTCATCCTGAAGGGCGCAGCGATCGGCAAATCCCGCGCGGGCCAGGATCTCTATTCGGCGCTGCACGCCTGGCTGCATCGCGTGCCCGGCGGGCTCGGGGTTGCCAATGTGTTCGCCTGCGCGCTGTTTGCCGCGATGGCGGGATCCTCGCCGGCGACCTGCTCGGCGATCGGCTCGGCCGGCATCCCCGAGATGCGCAAGCGCGGCTATTCCGGCGGCTTTGCCGCGGGGATCATCGCCGCCGGCGGCACGCTCGGCATCCTGCTGCCGCCCTCAATCACCATGATCCTGTTCGCAGTCGCGGCGGAGAAATCGCTGGGGCGCCTGTTCCTCGCCGGCATCGGACCGGGCCTGTTGCTGGTGACACTGTTCGGCATCTACGCGATGTTCCGTTTCCGCAAGGAGTATGCGGCCGCGCGCGCCGCCTATGACGCGACCGGTGCGGATGCCGCGATCCTCCAGCGCGACGAGTTCACGATGGCCGACCGCTTCAACGCGCTGCCGCGGGTGCTGCCGTTCGTGCTGCTCCTGACCGGCGTGATGATCGCGCTCTATGGCGGCTACGCGACGCCGTCGGAGACCGCCGGCCTCGGCGGGCTGTTGGCGCTCGGGCTGATCGCGGTGATCTATAGCGTCTGGAAGCCGAGCGACCTCGAGCCGATCCTGAAATCCACCATCCGCGAGTCGACCATGCTGATGATGATCATCGGCATGTCGCTGCTCTATTCCTACGTGATGAGCTATCTGCACATCTCGCAGTCGGCCGCGGAGGCGATCGTCGCGATGCACCTGCCGCGCTGGGAATTGCTCGTGGCGATCCTCCTCATGGTGATCGTGCTCGGCTTCTTCCTGCCGCCGGTCTCGATCATCCTGATGACCGCGCCGATCATCCTGCCGCCGCTCCGCGCCGCCAATTTCGACATCATCTGGTTCGGCGTGGTGATGACCATCGTGATGGAAATGGGCCTGATCCATCCGCCGGTCGGATTGAACATCTTCGTCATCCGCAACGTCGCGCCCGATATTCCCTTGAGCGAGGTGATCTGGGGCACGCTGCCGTTCGTGCTCCTGATGATGCTGGCGGTGCTGTTGCTCTGCTTCTTCCCGGGAATCTCGACGTGGCTGCCGGATCTCGTGATGGGGCCGGAGAGCGTGCGGTAACTTTCATCCGTCATTGCGAGCGAAGCGAAGCAATCCATCTCGCCGCTTGCGCCAGTGGGGGCAGTGGATTGCTTCGCTCGCAATGACGGCAATCAATTGTAGGGTGGGCAAAGCGGAGCGTGCCCACCACTTCTTGCGGAGGGCGGATGGCGGGCACGCTCCGCTTTGCCCACCCTACAAAGCTAGCGCTTCTTCTTCGCGTTCAGCGCGTTGGCGACGCGGCTTACCGGCGGACGGCCGAGCAGACGGCTCACTTCGTTGGTTGCGGCGAGCAGCTTGTCCATGTCGACGCCGATTTTGATGCCCATGCCTTCGAGCATGTAGACGACGTCCTCGGTGGCGACATTGCCGGTGGCGCCGGGGGCATAGGGGCAGCCGCCGAGGCCGCCGGCGGCTGAATCGATGACGCGGACGCCCTCCTCCATGCCGGCGTAGAGGTTGGCGAGCGCCTGGCCGTAGGTGTCGTGGAAATGCATCGCGAGGTTTTGTGCCGGTACCTCGCCTGCGACCGCTCGCATCAGGTGCCGCGCCTTGACCGGCGTGCCGACGCCGATGGTGTCGCCTAGCGATATCTCATAGCAGCCGAGATCCCACAGTGTCCTGGCAACGTCGACGACCGCCTGCGGCTTCACCTCGCCGTCGAAGGGGCAGCCGAGCACGCAGGAGATATAGCCGCGCACCTTGATGCCGTCGGCCTTGGCACGCGCCAGCACCGGCTTGAAGCGCTCGATCGATTCCGCGACCGAGCAATTGATGTTGGCGCGGGAAAAGCCTTCGGACGCGGACGCGAACACCGCTATCACCTTGGCGCCGGCGGCCTGCGAGGCCTCATAGCCCTTCTCGTTCGGCACCAGCACGTGGAATTCGCCGGGAAGATGGCTGACGCCGCGCAGCACCTCGGCCGATCCCACCATCTGCGGGACCGCCTTCGGCGACACGAAGGCGCCGACCTCGACGATCGGCAAGCCGGCGCCGATCAGTCGCTCGATGAAGGCGATCCGATCGGCGACGCTGATCGGCGTCTTCTCGTTCTGCAGCCCGTCGCGCGGGCCGACCTCGACGATGCGGACGGGCTCGCTCATCACGCAGCCACCGGCTCGACTTCGGCGAGTTCGACGCCCTCGCCGACGATATCGCCCACCTTGCATTTCAGCTTCTTCAGCACGCCGGCATACGGCGCGCGCAACGTCTGTTCCATCTTCATCACTTCCAGCGTCAGGATCGCCGCGCCCTTCTCCAACATCGCGCCCTCTTCGGCTAGCAGGGCGACAACAGTGCCCGGCAGCGGCGCGACGATTTTGTCCTCGCCGACCTGCTCCTCGGTTTCGCCGCCGAACGGATCGACCCAGTGCAGATCGAAGCGGCCGTTGCGGGTACGCAAATAGAGCTCGTGACCCTCGATCACGGCCACGACACCGGATTTCGTGCCATCAAGCGTCAGATCAAAGCCCTCATCCGCGGACGGCGCCAGCGCCAGCGCGAACGTGCGATCGCCGACCGACACCGTCGACGGCCCGTTGCCGTAGCGCAGCGTCACCTTCTGTTCCGCGCCCTGCCCCTGCCGGAACGAAAACACCCGCTGCCGTTGGCCGACCGGCATCCAGCCGAAGGTCTGCCACGCCGAATGCGCCTCCTTCCGTGCAGCCTTCTGCTCCTCATTCAAGATCGCAGCGACCGCGGCGCACAGCTCGAACGCACCGGCAGCCCCACGTTCTGCGGTCAGGCTCTTCAGTTCGCGCTCAATGAAGCCGGTATCGATGGCATTCGCAACCACAGCAGGATGCGTCACCAGCGCCGACAGGAACGGGATGTTGGTGACGATGCCGCGGACGTCGGTTTCTTCCAGCCCGCGATTGAGCTTCTCGATCGCGATCTCGCGCGTCGGCGCCCACGCGATCACCTTTGCCAGCATCGCGTCATAATACGGCGAGACGTTGTCGCCGCTGCGATAGCCGGCATCGATGCGCAAACCGTCGCCCTCCTCCGGCGTGCGCCAGGTCTTGATGCGTCCGACCGACGGCATGAAATTCTTCTGCGGATTTTCCGCATAGACCCGCGCCTCGATGGCGTGGCCGTTCAGCTTGATTTCGTTCTGGGTTAGCGGCAGCTTCTCGCCGAAGGCGACGCGGAGTTGCCATTCCACGAGATCGACGCCGGTGATCAGTTCGGTGACGGGATGCTCGACCTGCAGGCGCGTGTTCATCTCGATGAAGAACACGTCCCTGCCATCGGAGACGAATTCGATGGTGCCGGCGCCCACGTAATTGACAGCCGCGGCCGCCTTTCGCGCGGCGGCGCAGACGGTCTCGCGCTGGGTGGCATTCAGCGTCGGCGACGGCGCTTCCTCGATCACCTTCTGGTGCCGGCGCTGCAGTGTGCATTCGCGCTCCCATAGCGAGAGCAGATTGCCATGGCTGTCGCCGATGATCTGCACCTCGATATGGCGCGGGTTCTGGACGTATTTCTCGATCAGCATGCGGTCGTCGCCGAATGCCGCCTTGGCCTCGCGCTTGGCGCTGATGATTGCAGCCGACAGCTCGGCTGCTGAATTGACCACCCGCATACCGCGGCCGCCGCCGCCGGCCGAGGCCTTCACCAGCACCGGGAAACCGATACGCTCCGCGGCATTCGCCAGAGTGGCCTCGTCCTGCGCCTCGCCGTGATAGCCGGGCACCAGCGGCACATCAGCCTTCTCCATCAGCGCCTTGGAGCCGGATTTCGAGCCCATCGCGTTCATCATCTCGGCCGTCGGGCCGACGAACACCAACCCTGCCTCGAAGCAGGCTTGTGCGAATTCCGCGTTCTCGGACAAGAAGCCGTAGCCGGGATGAACAGCCTCGGCCCCGGTCTCGCGCGCCGCTTCGATCACGCGCTGGATGTTGAGATAGCTGTCGCGCGCCCGGGCCGGGCCCAGCAGCACGGCCTCGTCGGCGAACGCGACATGCAGGGCATCGCGGTCGGCCTCGGAATAAACCGCGACGGTGCGCAGGCCCATGGCCTTGGCGGTGCGGATCACGCGGCAAGCGATCTCGCCGCGGTTGGCGATCAGCAGGGTGCGAAAACGCCGGTAGAGCTTTGAGCGGTCCATCGTCACATCCTGAACAGGCCGAACTTCGTCGGCTCGATCGGCGCATTGGCGGCGGCCGATAGCCCGAGGCCGAGCACAAGGCGCGTGTCGGCGGGATCGATCACGCCGTCGTCCCAGAGCCGCGCGGTGGCGTAATAGGGATTGCCCTGGCTCTCATATTGCGCGCGGATGGGCGCACGGAACTTCTCCTCTTCCTCCGCCGACCAGGTGTCGCCCTTGGCTTCGATATTGTCGCGCCGGACCTGGCTCAGCACCATCGAGGCCTGCTCGCCGCCCATCACGGAGATGCGCGCATTCGGCCACAGCCAGAGGAAGCGCGGGCTGTAGGCGCGGCCGCACATGCCGTAATTGCCGGCGCCATAGGAGCCGCCGATCACGACGGTGAATTTCGGCACGCCGGCGGTCGCCACCGCAGTGACGAGCTTGGCACCGTCGCGCGCGATGCCGCCGGCCTCGTATTTCTTGCCGACCATGAAGCCGGTGATGTTCTGCAGGAACACCAGCGGGATGCCGCGCTGGCAGCACAGTTCGATGAAATGCGCGCCCTTCAGCGAGCTTTCGCTGAACAGGATGCCGTTGTTGGCGATGATGCCGACCGGAAAGCCCCAGATATGGGCAAAGCCGCAGATCAGCGTGGTGCCATAAAGCCGCTTGAACTCGTCGAATTCGGAGCCATCGACGATCCGCGCGATGATGTCGTGGACGTCGAACGGCTTGCGGCCGTCGGAGGAGACCACGCCATAGATCTCCTCGGCCGGATACAAAGGCTCTCGCGGCTCGCGCATGTTGAGCGTGGCGCGCGCCGACGGCTTCAATGTGGCGACGATGCGCCGGGCAATGCCGATCGCATGCGCATCATTCTGCGCGTAGTGGTCGGTGACGCCGGACTGCCGCGAATGCACGTCGGCACCGCCGAGTTCTTCCGCGGTGACGACCTCGCCGGTCGCGGCCTTCACCAATGGCGGGCCGCCGAGAAAGATCGTCCCCTGATTGCGTACGATGATGCTCTCGTCCGACATCGCCGGCACATAGGCGCCGCCGGCGGTGCAGGAGCCCATCACGATCGCGATCTGTGGGATGCCCGCGGCCGACATCTGCGCCTGGTTGTAGAAGATGCGGCCGAAGTGGCGCTCGTCCGGGAAGATCTCGTCCTGCATCGGCAGGAAGGCGCCGCCCGAATCGACCAGGTAGACGCAGGGCAGATTGTTCTGCCGCGCGATATCCTGGGCGCGCAGGTGCTTCTTCACCGTCATCGGATAATAGGTGCCGCCCTTGATGGTGGCATCATTGGCGACGATGATGCATTCGCGGCCCGAGATGCGCCCGACCCCGGTGATCACGCTCGCCGAATGCACGTCGCCGCCATAGAGGCCATTGGCCGCGAGCGGCGACAATTCCAGGAATGCGGTGCCGGGATCGACCAGGAGGTCGACGCGGTCGCGCGCCAGCATCTTGCCGCGCGAGGTATGCCTGATACGGGACGCCTCGCCCCCGCCGCCCGCAACCTGGCTCAGCTTGTCGCGGAGCTCGGCCACCAGGCCGCGCATCACCTCGGCATTGCCGGAAAATTCCTGGGATTTGGGATCGATCGTGGAATGAAGCTGCATGTTGCGCTTTTCTGCCGCGTGTTTCGACAATCTTCAAACTAGAATATCGCGGCTCATCGCGCGATAGGGCCCGCCACTCAAGCCGGATGATTCCCGCCTTGCGAAATTGACCACCGCCGCCGGTTTCGACGCCATGATTCCTCCCGTCGCTATGGATCCTATAGCGAAACGATCATACGTTTTTTTATCATCCTCTCAAGAGGCTCGACATTGAGCGATTACCAAGGTTATAGCACATTGATTTCGCTCGATTTTCCGACTATAAACATACGATCGTTCGCTAGTTTCCCGCTCTTTCTAACGCTCCTGCGAGGGTCCCGATGGCGCGCACGATCGGCTCACACGGCCCAACGACGCTGGAGGCGATCCGCAAAGCCGGAACGCGCCTGATCTTCGAGCATGGCTATGAGGCCATGAGCCTGCGCCAGCTCGCCGCCGAGGTCGGCATCCAAGCGGGCTCGCTCTACAACCACATCAGCACCAAACAGGAATTGCTGTTCGACCTGGTGCAGCACCATATCAACGAGCTGCTGCGCCAGCTCGATCTTGCGCTCGACGGCAAGAGCGGTCCGGAGGAAAAAATCCGCGCCTTCGTTGCCTTCCACGTCAGCTATCACATGACGCGCAAGCGCGAGGTCTACATCGCCAATTCCGAGCTGCGGAGCCTGGAGCCGAAGAATTATGCGGCGGTGATCGCCTTGCGCGAGGCTTATGAGCGGCGCCTTGCCGACATCCTCGAGGAAGGTGTTGCGCAGGGCGTCTTCGAATTGGTCGATGTGCAGGTCGCGACCTTTGCGATCCTGGCGATGCTGACCGGGCCCTGCACCTGGTATCGTCCCGGCGGCCGGCTCTCGAAGGAAGCCATCATCGCCACCCATGAAAAGCTGGTGCTGTCGGGCATCGCGCCGCAGGCGGCTGCTCCCCCTGCCCGCATCAGCCGCAGGGCAACACGGCGTGTCGCCGCAGGATAGTTCGTTCGTCAAGGTATGAGGCATTCATGACGGAGCTCGACGAGATCGACCGGAAGATTTTGTCCGAGCTGCAGCAGGACGGCCGGCTGCGCTACAACGATCTGGCGCAGCGCGTTGGCATCTCCGCGCCGGCCTGCCTGCGCCGCGTCCGCGCGCTGCGTAGCCGCGGCGTGATCAGGGACGTCCGTGCGAGCCTTGACGAGCGGACGCTCGGTTACGAGGTGGTGTCCTTTGTCCTGATACAGTTGACCAGCCAAAACCAAGCCACGCTGGAGGCGTTCGAGGCATCGATCGCCCGCCTGCCCCTGGTGCAGCAATGCTGGCGCATTTCAGGCGAGGCAGACTTCCTGCTCAAATGCGTGGCAACCGGTGTTCAAGGCATGCACCAGCAGCTCCTGCAGTTCTCGGCGATGGCTGAGGTGCGCACCATCAGGAGCTTTCCGGTGCTCGGCGTCTCCAAGGACGCACCGCTGCCGCTCCCGCTTCCCTAGCCAGACGTACCAACCTTGCGCAGCATGCGGTGGAAGCGCGGCCAATCCTTGCCGAGGAGTTCCGCGACTTCGGCATTGAGCTTTTCCATCGCGGAATCCAGCGGGGCTCGCAGCGCCCGCCCGCGCTCGGTCAGGTAGAGATGGTAGATGCGCCGGTCGCTCTCATCGGCGTGGCGCCTGATCAGACCCGAGCGCTCGAGCCGGTCTATGACGCCGGTCATGGTCGCGCTGTCGATCACAAGGCGCGCGCCGAGCTCAGCCGCCGTCTGCGCGTCCTCTTCCCAGAGCACGCATAGCGCGGCGTACTGCACCGGCGTCACATCGTGCTCGGCCAGCAATTCCTTGGCGCGCCGTGTCACCCGCTGCTGCGCCTTTCCGAGCAGGAAGCTGATGCAGTCCTCGATCTTGTCCATCGTTCCCTTACAGCCGCCGGGGCGTTCTGGGTTGACGTTTTTCACGCACGCATGTTACTTGTGTACAAGTTACTTGTACAGCGGGGGTTGATGATGTCGCATCCTGCCGATCGCAATGCCGAGGAAGGCGCGTCCGAGCCGCAACGCTGCGTGGCGGTGATCGATGCGGGGTTGCCCCTTGGCAAGGCCGCCAACGCCGCCGCCGTGATGGCCCTGACGATGGGCGCCCGCCACCCTCACCTCGTCGGCGATGCGCTGATCGATGCCGCGGGCAATCCCCATGCGGGACTGATCCCGATCGGAATTCCCGTGCTGGGCGCGCCGAAGGAGGATTTGCCGCGAATCCGGCAGAAGGCGGCCGAGGCGGGAATTGAGATCGTCGACTTCCCCGTGCAGGGACAAGAGACCAACGACTACGGCGAATTCCGGCGCATGATGAGCGGCCTTGCGCCGGATAGCATCGAATATCTCGGGATCATGCTGTTCGGCACGAGGAAGCGGGTCGGCCGCATCGTCGGCAAATATTCGCTGCTACGGGCGCCCTGAGAGCACGCTTACATGCTGCTGGTTAGTTAGTGCGTCCAGGGCTCGCCGCGGCGGAACGAGAAATTGTCGGCATAGGCGATCTGCCGGTGGAGCGATTCCTTCGGCTCGAGCACCTGGTAGGGGATGCCCTTGCGTTCGCAATAGGCGATCGCCTCTTCCTTGGTCTGGAAGCGCAGCGTGAGCTGCTGCTTCATGTCGCCGGACGAGGTCCAGCCCATCAGGGGCTCGACCATCCGCGGCTGTTCCGGCTCATAATCGAGCTGCCATTCCCTGGTCTTGGCACGCCCCGATTGCATCGCGTTTTTGGCGGGCTTAAAAATGCGAGCTGTCGTCATGGATTGTCGAACCTTCGGGGATTGTGCGACATGGAGCGTGTGGAGGGAACGCCCGGGATAGTATACAGACACCTTTCACGGATGTGATGGGTGATTCCTGAACCCGGATGTTACCTTTCGTCCGGTATAGCCATTCTACCGCGCTGTGACAATCTGGCCGCGGATGGGCTCGAATGTCTCGCGGCGCGGCCTTCTCGAAAGCATCACTTCGAAGCGGGACCCATGAAAATCAACGCCACCCTGCCCGAAAAGGGACGCGATCTCCGGCTCGACCTGTTTCGCGGGGTCGCGAACTGGGCGATTTATCTCGATCATATCCCCGACAATGTGGTGAATTGGATCACCACGCGGAATTACGGTTTCAGCGACGCCGCCGACCTGTTCGTCTTCATCTCCGGCTATACCGCCTCCTTCGTCTACGCCCGGATGATGCTGGAGCGCGGCTTCGTCGTCGGCGCGACCCGACTGACCAAGCGCGTCTGGCAGCTCTACGTCGCCCACATCATCCTGTTTGTGATCTACATCGCCGCAATCAGCTACCTGGCGTTGCGCTTCGGCGATTCCAACCTTATCAACGAATTCAACGTCGCCGGCCTCGTCGACAACGCGACCGAGACCCTGCGCCAGGGCCTGTTCCTTAAGTTCAAGCCGGTCAACCTCGACGTGCTGCCGCTCTACATCGTGCTGATGGGCCTGTTCCCGCCGGTGCTCTGGTTCATGCTGCGCCAACCGAACCTGACCATGCTCGCCTCGATCGCGCTGTGGCTGGTGTCGCGCCAGGTGGGGTGGAACCTGCCGGCCTATCCGGCCGGCGTCTGGTACTTCAACCCGTTCGCCTGGCAGGTTCTGTTCGTGTTCGGCGCCTGGTGCGCACTCGGCGGCGCGCGGCAGAATGCCAACATCATCAACTCGCCCTACACGCTCTGGTTCTGCGTCGCCTATATGATCTTCGCGCTGATCATGACCATGGCCGGCCGCTTCCCGGATTTCGGCGCCATGTTCCCGGACTGGCTCTATTCGGCCTTCAACCCGAACGACAAGACCAACCTCGCGCCTTACCGCTTCATCCACTTCGCGGTCATCGTCATCCTCGTGATCCGCTTCATCCCGAAGGATTGGGCGGCACTGGAATGGAAGGTGTTCGATCCGCTGATCGTCTGTGGCCAGCAGTCGCTCGCGGTGTTCTGTGTCGGCGTGTTCCTGTCCTTTGTCGGGCACTTCGAGCTGTCGATGAGCTCTGGCTCGCTGCTCGCGCAGATCTTCGTCAGCGTCACCGGCATCGCGATCATGACGATCGTGGCCTACTACATCTCCTGGTCGAAACGGCAGGACAAGCCGCTGCCGAAGACGCCACCGACCCCGGCGAAGGCGACGTAGCGCCATCTTCCGCCTCTCCCCCGTTCTTCACGGGGCCGGGACGAGCAGAGCTCGCCCTGAGAGGGTTGGGGTGAGGGGCTGCTTCCGCAAAAACGGTGAGAGTCTGACTCGCGGAGACCCCCCTCACCCGGATCGCATCTTACGATGCGATCCGACCTCTCCCCGCAAGCGGGGCGAGGTAATCTCAACTCGGCGGCGGGGCAGTCGAGGCGACGATGCTGGCGACATCGCCATAGGTCCTGACCAGCGGCGCGACGACCTTGTGCATCCGGCCCTTCGACACGATCGTGTCGTGCAGGATCAGGTTGTCGACCCCTGTGGCGAGGAAGCAGTTCACGGCGTCCTCCGGCGTCTCGATAATCGGCTCGCCCTTGACGTTGAAGGAGGTGTTGATCAGCACCGGCACCCCGGTCAGCGCCTCGAACTCCTTCAGGAGCCGGTAGAGCCTCGGATTGGTCGCCTCGCGCACAGTCTGCACGCGCGCCGAGCCGTCGACATGGACGATGGCCGGAATCTTGTCGCGCCACTCGGGACGGACCGGCTTGGCGATCAGCATGAACGGCGAATCCTCCTCACCTTCGAATATCTCCGTCATCCGCTCGGCCAGCACCAGCGGCGCAAACGGGCGGAACGCCTGCCGGTGTTTGACGCGGCTGTTGAGGATGTCCTTCATCTCTGCCCGGCGCGGATCGGCAATCAGGCTGCGATTGCCGAGCGCGCGGGGCCCGAACTCGGACGGCCCCTGGAACCAGCCGATCACGCGCTGGTCGGCGAGCAGCTTGGCGGTATCGCGGCAGATATCGTCGCTGCGCCTGGCGTCCACCTGCACACGCACCAGGAACTTCTGCAACGCGGCCGCGACCTCCGCCTCGCTATAGGGCCTGCCGACGAAAGCGTGCTCCATCACGAAGTTGCGCCGCTGTTTCAGGATCCCGAGCCAGCCGTAATAAGCGCAGCCGATCGCGGTGCCGTCGTCGCCCGCCGCCGGCTGGATCCAGACATTCTCGAAGCCGGCTTCCCGCGCAATCCGTCCGTTGGCCACGCAATTCAGCGCGACGCCGCCGGCGATGCAGAGGTTCTTGGCGCCCGTAGTCTCGCGCAGCCAGCGCGCGCGGGCGAGCAGCACGTTCTCGGTGTCGTCCTGCACGCGCCAGGCGATGTCCTCCCAGTGACGCATCGCCGGGCTCTTGTCCCAACTGCCGCTGTCGAGCAGATAGGGTTGATTGAATTCGCTGGTCCATGGCGGCACGTGCAACTTGCCGTCGCTCATGTCGAGGAGATGCTTGACCTGCTCGCGACGGCCGTAGGGGGCAAGGCCCATCAATTCGCCGCACTTGTTCCAGTCGCCGAACACGTAGGACGAGACACGGCTATAGAGCGCGCCGAGGCCCGGCATATTGTAGAACTCGTCGCTGAGCATGCCGCGCGAAGGCTCCATGAAGACCTTCTTCAGGCACTCCAGCTTCTCGCCCTCGAACCGGTAGTAGCTTTCGGATTCACGCGCCAGCGGCGACGCCGCATCCGCATTCGGATACTGCTCCATGACGTCGGACTGATAGTTGCCGACGCCGTCGACCACCATCACCACACCCTCATCGAACGGCGACACCGCAAATGCGCTGTAGGCATGCGCCAGATGGTGGGAGAGCGATACCACCTTGCCCGAGGTCGAACGAAACAGCGGATGTTTGGACGCTTCCTGCCGCTCGGGATACGGAAGAAAGCCGGCCATGTCCTGATAGATCAGCCGCTCTTCCAGCTCCGGCACCGGCAGGATGTAGCAATTGCTGACGACCAGATCCACATCATCGAGCGTGATGCCCTCGGCCTTGAGGCAATAGTCGATCGCCTCCTTGTAGAATCCGGACGCGTGCTTCTCGCGCGTGATCCGCTCCTTGGCGATCGCAAAGGCGATCGCGCCGTCGCGCAACAGGCAGGCGCTGACGTCATGATCGTAGGTGTTGAGGCCGAGGACGTAGGTGTGCTGCTTGGGCATGGGGACTCGTCAGGCGGGAATCATCGCGTGGCTTAGGATACGCGATCGTGTCGACATCAAGTTCTCTGCGGGATTTGTCGAAATCTTTTTCGCCATGGTTCGGCGGCGCACAAATCATTGGATACGACGAAGATGAACAAGATGAACGACGGATGAACGGCAAGACACACGATGCATTTCTGCAAGCGGGACTATAACTTGACCTCCCCCGACCCGCCCAATAGAGTTTTTGCGAAGCGCAAGAACGTTCGACAAAATTTTGTCTTAGTGCATCTGAACTAGTGGCTGTCTCAAACGTCTAAGCAAGACAGTTCGGATTGTTTGGATGTCTGGAAGTGACCGGGAGATTACTGAATGGTTAAACGCTACAATTTCCTGACGCGCTGCCTTGCCGCGGTGGCATTGCTGTTCGTCTATGTCGCCAGCACCTCGGCGATTCTGGTCGGCACGACCACCTCGTCGGCGCAGGCGCAGTATCGCGGACGCGGCGGTTGGGGTCGCGGTCGCGGCGGATGGGGTTATCGCGGCGGTTATCGCCGTGGCTGGTATCCCCGCGGCTACGGCTACTACGGCGGCTATGGTGGCCCGCGCTGCTGGTGGACCCCGCGCGGCGTTCGCGTCTGCAGGTAGTGGCGTTAGCCCGACGCTACTGCACTAGATCAAAGGAAAAATCAGGTGCGTCGGAAACGGCGCACCTGATTTTCTTTTGGCAAGAGAGCTCTCGCGGCTCAGCTCTCGAGGATCGCGACCGCCCGCGTCCAGCCAGCGGAAGCGCGCTCGATCTTCACCGGGAAGCACGACACCATGAAGCCGGTCGAGGGCAACAGTTCGAGATTGTGCAGCTTCTCGAGGTGGCAATAGCCGATGTGGCGGCCGGCCTTGTGGCCTTCCCAGATCAGGCTGGCATCCCTCGTCTCGGCATATTTCTTCGCGGTGTAGACGAACGGCGCATCCCAGCTCCAGCCGTCGGTGCCGGTCAGCCGCACGCCGCGCTCCAACAGATACATCGTCGCCTCATAGCCCATGCCGCAGCCGGAGACGACATAATCCGGCCGGCCGAATTTTGCGCCAGCGCTGGTGTTGACGACGACGATCTCGAGCGGCTTGAGCGTATGGCCGATGCGGATGAGCTCCTCCTCGACATCCTTGGCGCTCGCGACATAGCCGTCCGGTAGATGCCGGAAGTCGAGCTTGACGGCCGGCTGGAAACACCATTCCAGCGGCACTTCGTCGATGGTCCAGGAGCGCTCGCCGCGGTTCATCGTGGGATGGAAGTGCCAGGGCGCATCCAGATGCGTGCCGTTATGGGTGGAGAGATTGACCTGCTCGACCGCCCAGCCCTGCCCGTCCGGTAGATCTTCCGCTCGTAACCCCTGGAAGAATTCCAGCATCCGCGGCAGGCCCTGCTGGTGGTCGATATACTGGATGGTCGGATGGTTGCCCGGCGGATCGGCCGGCACGTCGTTCTGCAGGGGAACGGAGATGTCGATCAGTTTGCGCGCCATGGTCTGTCCTCTCGGGTTTCCTCGATGAAATTCTGGATCAGTACGCCGATCCCTGCAACGTCAGCAGAAATCTCGTAGTCCAGGTAGAGCGCAGCGCAACCCGGGCTACGGACATACACGGCGGGCCTTTTACCAATGGTTAGCCTTACCGATGTTGCCACAGGAACGTCATTCACCAGCCTTCATTGACGTGCAAGGAGTGCGGATGACGAACGAGCTCGACAAGATCGACCGGACGCTCGACGAAATGCTGGTGAACCTGGGCGCCATCGTGCTCAAGCTCGCCTCGGTGTCGAAGACCGCGGCGGAGCGGCGGGCGCTGGCTCAATCCGTCCATCAGTACACGGTCTGCGCCGAGCGATCGAGCGATCCCCGAGTCCAGCGCCTGCGGGTGGAACTCGAAGCGACCCTCCAGCCTCCGCTGAAACTGATCTCCAGCCGGTAGCGCCGACGCATCCTACCGGGCTTGGGGCGCACGCCTCTGCTCAAAAGCGCGGCATCGCAGTTTTGTCAAACGCCGCCGCTACAATTTGACATTTCGTGCGCCGGAACGGCGCCGATCCGCGCTCGTTGTCGTCGAACAGATGGCGCGGCTGGCGCATGCGCATGGCGCCAGATTGATGATGGCTGGATGCGGTTGATTTGGCTCAACACCCGTACCGCGCAGAAATAGACAGTAGCGCGTCCAGCAAAAGCCGTCACGATTGGCAATCGTCGCCAGGAAACAACGAGGCGTTCAATGCAAGATGCAGGCAGCCCGTCCGCCGTTCTCGATAGCGCCGAACTCGATCTGCTTGATCGGTACTGGCGCGCCGCCAACTACCTCTCGGTCGGCCAGATCTATCTGCTCGACAATCCCCTGCTCCGTGAGCCGCTTCGCAAGGAACATATCAAGCCGCGCCTGCTCGGCCATTGGGGCACGACGCCCGGTTTGAATTTCGTCTATGCCCATCTCAATCGCGTGATCAAACACCGCGATCTCGACGTCATCTATATCTGCGGCCCCGGTCATGGCGGGCCCGGCATGGTCGCCAATACCTATCTCGAAGGCAGCTACACCGAGATCTATCCCAGCATCACGCGCGACGTCGACGGCCTGCGCAAGCTGTTTCGGCAGTTCTCTTTTCCCGGAGGCATCCCGAGCCACGCCGCGCCGGAGACACCTGGCTCGATCCATGAAGGCGGCGAACTCGGCTATGCGCTCGCTCATGCCTATGGCGCGGCATTCGACAATCCCGATCTTCTGGTTGCCTGCGTCATCGGCGACGGCGAAGCCGAGACCGGCCCGCTCGCCGCCTCTTGGCATTCGAACAAGTTTCTCAACCCTGCGCGCGACGGCGCGGTGCTCCCGATCCTGCATCTGAACGGCTACAAGATCGCCAACCCGACCGTGCTCGGGCGGATGAGCGACGAGGAAATCCGCCATCTGTTCCTGGGCTTCGGCCATGAGCCGATGTTCGTCGAGGGCGAGGATCCCGCGACAATGCACCGGCAGATGGCTGCCACGCTGGATGCGGCGACCGATCGCATCCGCGCCATCCAGCAGGCCGCGCGAGGCGTATCGCCATCACAAGAGCGGCCACGATGGCCGATGATCGTGCTGCGCAGCCCAAAGGGCTGGACCGGACCCAAGGAAGTCGACGGCCTCAGGGTGGAAGGGTTCTGGCGCGCGCACCAGGTGCCGATTGCCGAAGTCCGCAGCAATCCAGGCCATCTCGCGATACTGGAGCGATGGATGCGCGGCTACCAGCCGGAAACGCTGTTCGACGAGCAAGGCAGGCTGGTTCCGGAATTGCAGAAACTGGCGCCGAACGGCGCGCGGCGGATGGGCGCCAATCCGCATGCCAATGGCGGCACGCTCAGGCGCGAACTGGAATTGCCCGACTATCGCAACTACGCGATCGAGGTCACGACGCCCGGGGGCGTGATCGATGAAGCAACGCGCACAATGGGCAAATTCCTGCGCGACGTCATGAAGCGCAACGAAAGCACGCGCAATTTCCGCATCATGGGTCCGGACGAGACCGCCTCCAACCGGCTCGATGCCGTGTTCGAAGCGACCGATCGCGTCTGGATGGAGGAGATCGAGCCCTACGACGTCCATTTGTCCCGGGACGGCCGGGTGATGGAGGTCTTGAGCGAGCATCTCTGCCAGGGATGGCTCGAGGGTTATCTGCTCACCGGGCGACACGGATTGTTCTCCTGCTACGAGGCTTTCATCCACATCGTCGATTCCATGTTCAATCAGCACGCCAAATGGCTGAAGGTCTCCCGCGGCCTGCCCTGGCGGCGCCCGATCGCCTCGCTGAACTATCTGCTCACCTCACATGTCTGGCGGCAGGATCACAACGGCTTCAGCCACCAGGATCCGGGCTTCGTCGATCTCGTTGCCAACAAGAAGGCGGACATCGTCCGCGTCTACTTCCCGCCGGATTCCAACTCGCTGCTATGGATCACCGACCATTGCCTGCGCACCTACGACCGGATCAACGTCATCGTGGCCGGCAAGCAACCAGCGCCGCAATGGCTGACGATCAAGGAGGCCGCAGTTCATTGCGAGGCCGGAATCAGCGCGTGGCCATGGGCCGGAACGGAAACACCGGATGACGACGTCGACGTGGTGATGGCCTGCGCCGGCGACGTGCCGACGCTGGAGACACTCGCCGCTGTCGACATTCTCCGGAAGCAGACCCCCAAGCTCAAGATCAGGGTCGTCAACGTCGTCGACCTCATGGCCCTGCAGCCGCGCGAGCAGCATCCGCATGGCCTCACCGACCGCGACTTCGACACCCTGTTCACCCGCGACAAGCCGGTGATCTTCGCCTATCACGGCTACCCCTATCTGATCCACCGCCTCACCTATGCGCGCACCAACCACTCCGGCATCCATGTGCGCGGCTTCAAGGAAGAGGGAACGACGACGACGCCGTTCGACATGGTCGTGCTCAACGAGCTCGACCGCTTCCACCTGGCGATCGAGGTCATCAACCGCGTGCCGGGACTTGCGGCCTCCGCAGCGGCCGTGAAGCAGCATTGCCTTGACCGGCTGATCGAGCACGGCAAATATGTCCGCGAGCACGGCGAGGACATGCCCGATATCCGCGACTGGTCCTGGCCGTACGGCACGGCCGCGAACGCCGGCGACTGATGCCCGATCACAAGCGTTGAGGCTGAAGAAGATGCCGAACGCCCTCCTCGTGCTCAATGCGGGATCGTCCACGATCAAGCTGGCGCTGTTTGCGAGCGGCGGCTCAGGCGATCCCGCACCGCTGTGCAAGGGCATGCTCGACCATCATCAGCATCAGCCGCAGATGGTCGTGAAGGATCTGCACGGCAACGTACTGTTCGAGCGGCACGCCGCGGCGGAAGCGGACGACGAGAGCTTCTTCTCGGATCTGTTGCACTGGCTCGACGAATTCCTCGCCGGCGGAACTCTCGTCGCGGTCGGTCACCGCGTCGTCCATGGCGGCCTGAAATTCTTTGAGCCGGTGCAGGTGACGCCGGCCATCCTGCAGGCGCTGCGCGAGCTCACCCCGCTCGCGCCCTTGCACCAGCCGGTCTGTCTGGCGCCGATCGAGGCGATGCAGAAGCTGCGGCCGGACCTGCCGCAGGTCGCCTGCTTCGATACCGCCTTTCACCACAGCGTCGCGCCGCCCATGAGCCGCTTTGCGCTGCCGCGGCATTTCGAACAGGAAGGCGTGCGCCGCTACGGCTTTCACGGGCTCTCCTACGAGTTCATCGCCCGCCGCTTGCGCGAAATAGCGCCGGATCTGGCGACGGGGCGGATCGTGACAGCCCATCTCGGCAGCGGCGCCAGCCTGTGCGCGATGCGCGACGGGCGCAGCATCGACACGACGATGAGCTTCACGACGCTGGACGGACTGATGATGGGCACGCGCTGCGGCGCGATCGATCCCGGCCTGCCGCTCTACCTGCAGCAGCAGCGTGGGCTCTCGGCCGACGAGATCGAGCACGTGCTCTATTACGAGTCCGGACTGCTCGGCGTGTCCGGGATCAGCGCCGACGTGCGCGTGCTCACCACGAGCGACGATCCGCGTGCCGCCGAGGCGCTCGAACTGTTCGCCTTCCGCGCGGGGGCGGCAATCGCCGCGATGACCCACAGCCTGGGCGGCCTGGATGCGATCGTCTTCACCGCCGGGATCGGCGAGAACAGCCCCGAGGTGCGGAAGCGGATCTGCGCCGGCCTTGGCTGGCTCGGCGTGGAGATCGATGATCGCGCCAACAGCGCCAATGAACTCAGGATCGGTGCGAAGACGGCGAGTGTTGCAACCCTGGTAGTCCCGACCGATGAGGAAGCGGCTATCGCCGCTCACAGCCAGGCCTTGATTACAAATCGTTGAGAATGACGAACGGCATTGCCGTCGCTCTCACGGCCGCGATCCGGCGGGATGGTTCGCGCCAAAGGATTTGATGAGCGAGACCGCATTCGCGCGGCACCACAACACCTACTTCACTTCTACTGGCGCCGGCCGGACGGGCTGGCCCAGCCGTCTCGCGAAGACAGGAGTCTCGCCATGAAGAAACTATCCCTCCTCTGTATCGCCCTCGCCGTCGGCCTTTCGACCACCGCAGCATGCGCACGCGGCGGCGGAGGCGGCATGGGACACGGTATGGGTGGCATGGGGATGCACGGAGGCATGCCCATGAGCAGCGGCCTGCCCACGAGCGGGGGCCTGCCGGTGACCGGCGGTGCTTTTGGAACCAGCCCCACCACGCCCGGCACCAACTCGCTCGGAACCGCACTTTCCTCCGAAGGCATAGCCAACGGTCCCCAGAAAGGCCCGCTGCTTGGCACCGATCCCTCGCTCGATCGCGAGGACGCCAAAGTCGACAAGATGATCGGATCGATCTGCCGCGGATGCTGAAGCGGCAGCAAAAGCACCTCGCGGCCCCGCTACACGGACGTTAAGGTTGATCGGTTAGGTTAAGATCAGGCTCGTCTTGAGCTTGGTGGCCGCGATGGTAAGCGAGTTTACCGTACCAGGTTTCCGGCTTATGACCCGACCGGGCTAAATCGAGCTTTCTTTCCGAGAGCCAGGATTGCAGGTGATATCATGTGGAACGGCCGCAAGAACGCACTTATTGGGCTGAGCGCGCTGTTCGCATTCGTCCTGCTTGAATTGTGCGCGGCAATCGCTGCGATCGGCGCGGTGCTCGAATTGGCCATCGGCATCGACGTGCCGGTTCTGCCGTTCCTCACGTCAAACGATTAAGGCGTCCCGCACCTAAAGGGAGTGCGCTGCACCCTCGGTGCTTCGCCGCCACCAGCGTGCAAGCGCAAGCGCCCGTCCCAAAAATTCCTGCAGCCTGACGGTGGCGGCATGATCGGATCCGCTGATTTGACGTGCGATTTGGCAGGCACAACCGTTGCTGGCGAAGCCGGATGCCACCTACTATGCTGCGCCCCTGCAAGCCCCGCCGCGATTCCTGAATTCTTTTCTTTGGAGCCATGAATGTTCAGAACGCCTCTGATAATTCTGTCAGCCCTCGCCTCGATGATTGCTTCTGCCGTTGCTCAGCCTGCCTCTCTCACCTGCAGCGGCTCCCTGTTCGATCCGACTGGATCGGCGCCGTCGTCAAAAAGCGTGACGCTTGCCCTCGGTCCGCCGGTTTCGATCGACACCGGGAATGGCCCGCAGCGCGCTACGGTCGTCAGCAACAACAGGATTCAACTCAGATTCAAAACCAAGGACTTCACGGGCGAGTATTTCCACTACACCAGTGATCTTTTCCTGATCTACCGATCAGGACATCTTGCGCGGTTGACGTGTCAGCGTTGAGCAAGCAGTGCGGCCTCGGGTGTCATGGAAAGGACCTCATGCCCAAGATCGACATCGCCACTGTCCCGAAACGCAAGGGCTCCGGCTACCCGCCGCCATTCGACGCCGCCTGTGCCGAACGCGTGCGGCAGCGATTGGGCAATGCCGGCGGCCTCACCGACTTCGGGGTCAATCTCATGCACCTGCCGCCGGGCAACTGGTCGAGCCAGCGCCACTGGCACTCGGACGAAGACGAATTCGTCTATGTGCTCGAAGGCGAACTGACGCTGATTGAAGATGGCGGCGACACGGTGCTGCGCGCCGGCGATTGCGCGGCGTTTCCGAAAGGCTCCGGTAACGGCCATCACCTCGTCAACAAGTCGGGCGCAATGGCGGTTTATCTCGAAGTCGGCTCGCGCTCGCCAGCCGACGTCACCATCTGCTCGGACGTCGACATGATGAGCTCCAACGCCGACGGCCGGTTCGTGCACAAGGATGGCACGCCCTATCCGGAGCGGTAGAGGGAAATCGGGGTGGCCCCCCTAGCAATTTCAGCGTTTCGCTATTCTCGTGCAGGGATCACGCTTTGATCATCACACGCGAAAGACCAATGGCTCGCCCCAAATCCACCGCTCACCTTCTTGAACGAAGCTATCGAGTTACCGAAGCCTCTCACAATTTGGAGACGCAGCGGACCGGCAAAATTGAAGCCACCGGCAACATCCGAAAATTCGCCGTCAATGATGTCGCCACGTAGCGTGGCTCGAAAAACGTTGGCAAAGTTCCGCTCTTTACTCTGTCCAAACCACCAAACAGTGTTTCCGCGTTGCGCGACAAAGTAGGTACCTGTGTCGTTACCCTTCCAGATTCCCTTCATACTCCTCGGCCCTGTGCACGATGCATGTGCTTCTACCGAGACCGACAACGTCAGGACAAATCCAACGATAGCAATGCCGATATCCGAGCGCATTTTCTTGCTCCCTACCCACTGACGCAGCAATCGTTCGTATTCGACGGCATAAGAGTAAGCCGCCTCCTCCCGCGTGGATCGTCATCGATTCCATGCGCATTACAGAACGACGTTATTCCATGGGTCGGGCAGTCGCGCATCGGACGTTCGTCCGACGCTATTCACCTTCCGGTTGCAAAGATTGGAAACGGAGCGCACTCGCCAGATCGCGCGCTCATGGAAGCCCCTCGACGAGCTCTCTCCGGCTGACCCCGAGACTCCCGACAGTGCACAGCAAATCAGCGGGCGGGACGCAGCACGTCGCTCAAATATTTGATTCCACTAATATTTTGGTCGGGGCAGCTGGATTCGAACCAACGACCTGCAGTACCCAAAACTGCCGCGCTACCAGGCTGCGCTATACCCCGAGCAATCCGCAGGCGATGTCGATACACGGTTAGGCGGGCGCCAGCAAGCCGCTCGCCAGGCGCGATGGTGATCCGATCAGGCTGATCGGATCACCATCGCATCCCCTTTGTTGAGCATGATCTTTCCGGAAAACCGGTGCCCACTTTTCCGGATCATGCTCTATTTGCCATTAAACAGCGGGTGGGCCACCCGGTCACCGGGCTTGATGCCGTATTTCTGCGCCGTGCCCGCGACCACCTCCAGCACGCCCTTGGCGAGCCCGCCGGACGAGATGATCTTGGTCGACAACGGCTCGGTATTCTCCGCGATCCGCAGGATGCGGCCGTCGGCGCGGATGAAGATCATGTCCAGCGACACATAGGTGTTCTTCATCCACATCGACACCTGTTGCTCCGGCGAGAAGTCGAACAGCATGCCTTTGCCGTCGGGCAGCTCCTTCCGGTACATCAGCCCAGTCGTCTTCTCCTCCTCGGTCGTCGCGAGCTCGACGGAGAAGACGTGCACTCCATTCTTGGTGACGATCTCGAGCGGCTGGACCGTCGCAGCCCTTGCGGCAGGGCCCGCGATCACACCACACAGGAGGGCAAGCGACGCAAACAGGGCAACGAGCAGGCGATGCCCGGTGACACGATCGAAAGTCATGGAAACTGCACTCACGGCAAAATCAAATCGCGCGGAACCTAACCCGAGCACCGCGCCGATGGCCAGAGGGCAAAGATATGCCACGCGCCATCCGGCTCACGTTTCCGTTAGAGCTTGCGCAGAAAATCAGTGCGACGACAGCGCCGACGGGCCGGTCTCCGGGTGGATTTCCGCGGCCATCATGCCCTTGGAGCCGGGCCCGAACCGCACCAGCACATATTGGCCGGGGCGCAGCTCGGTCATGCCGAAGCGGCGCAGCGTTTCCATGTGCACGAAAATGTCGGGCGTCCCTTCACCGCAGGTCAGGAAGCCGAAGCCGCGCAGCCGGTTGAACCACTTCACTTGCGCCCGCTCGAGTCCGCTCGTCGGGGTGACTGTGACATGGGTCCTGGGCGGCAGCATCTGCGCCGGATGGATCGCCGTCGTTTCATCCATCGAGAGGATGCGGAACGCCTGATAGCCCTTCGCGCGCTGCACGCATTCAACCACCACGCGAGCGCCCTCGTAGGCCGTCTGATAGCCGTCACGCCTGAGCACGGTGACGTGCAGAAGCACATCTGGCCAGCCATTGTCTGGGACGACGAAGCCGTAGCCTTTCGAGGCATCGAACCATTTGATGACGCCGGAAATCTCGACGAGGTTGGCGGCATCGCCCAAGCCGGAGAACGCATCCGCCGCCGGATCACGCGGTGCTCTCTCCGAGTATTCACCCGGCACAAGCCTACCCTGCCCGGCGCCACCTGATGGTGGACCGCCGAGCTTCTTGGACTCAAATCCGTCCGACCCCATGACCCCGGACCCCGCACATCATCTGCAATCCGTCTCTCTGCGACGGTACCTTATCGGTGCGTTGTTGCACGACCGCTCATGAACAACGCACGCGAATCTCGAATCAAAAGATAACACTCCCGCTTGTATCGCATAGATAAAAAATGAATCTGGCGGGAACTATGAACAGACTTGCACGACCGCGAATCAATTGAGCGTCAATTGCCCACGAACGGCCCAAGCGTCTCGCCGATGTCGTGACGGATCACGAGATCCGCAATGTCGTCCTGATCGGTCGGCTCGTTGTTGATGATCACAAGCCTCGCACCGCAGTTCTTGGCCATCATCGGAAATCCGGCCGCGGGCCACACCACCAGCGAAGACCCGATCGCAAGGAACAAGTCGCAGTGCTGCGCAAGTTCCGTCGCCCGTCGCATCGCATCCTCCGGCATCGCCTGGCCGAACGAGATGGTTGCGGTCTTGATGGGATCGCCGCAGTCGGTGCAATCGGGCGCACTGCCGTTCTCGTCAAAGCGCTGCTTGACCCACGGCAATTCGTACGCCCTGCCGCAACCGATGCAGCGCGCATAGGTCGTGTTGCCGTGCAGTTCGACCACATGATCCGATTTGAAGCCGCTCATCTGATGCAGGTTGTCGATGTTCTGGGTGACGATCGACGGAATCTTCCCCGCGCGATAGAGCGAGGCGAGCGCGCGATGCCCGCGCCCGGGCTTCGCCGCCATGAAGATCGGCTCCATCGCAAAGCGCCGGCGCCAGGCCTCGTCGCGCGCGTCGGCACTTGCAACGAATTCGTCGAATGGAATTGGCCGGTTGCGCGTCCACAGCCCGCCGGGCGAGCGGAAGTCGGGAATCCCGCTCTCGGTTGAAATGCCGGCACCAGTGAAGGGAACGATGGTGGAGGCCTCGGCGATCAAATTGCCGAGCGCCTCGACACCGCTGCGCAGATCTTTTGTAATCACGTGAGAAACCCGAGTTGACCGCGCGCACTATAGCACGGCCAACCGGACCGAGGGATCGCACCTAGGATGCGGCTCTCAGGCCGCCTTTGTCACAACCGCCTGGTTTGTCACGCCGCTTTGGCGACCGGCTCCTTCGCCTCGTTCGGCTCCTTCACCTCGTCGCTCTTCTTCGTCTTCGCAACCGGCGCGGCATCGGACTTCTTCACCGGCTTGCCGTATTGGGCAAGCTTCTCCAATTCCGCTTCGAGTTCGGCGCGGCGCGCCGCGACCTTCTCGAACAGCTTGTCGGTCGCGTACTCGCGCAAGCTTGCGAGTTCTTCGATGCTTAGTGAATCCAGATCGATCTTTGCCATGAACGGCCTCCCCAGTTTCTCTTTTTGGCTAGCGGGGCCGCGGAGAAGCGACAAGCAGCGTACGCGCCTTATCCACCGCCTTCGCTGCCCATCATCTCACCACAATCCTGCACCGGCTCCTCCCCATTGGCGCCCCATTGGGGAGGCGAATTCGCCCCCGATGACATTACGATTACAGGGATGGGCCATGATCGAAGCCATGACCGAAGACGCCATGACCGAGAAGGAAGAGCTGCTTGCACGTGAACGCGAAGAGATCGCCGCTCGCATCGCCAGCTTCAAGGCGACCCAGCAAAAGTTCGAACGCGAGCGCCAGGAGTATTACGAGAGCACGCTTGGCAGCGCCTGGCACGGCTATCAGCAGGCACCGATCGAGACCGATTAGGCGCTCGCAGCACAAGTGGAGTCAAAAAGCCCGGGGCGCGTCGCTCCGGGCTTTCTGTTACCAATAAGGATCCCAGTAGGCGCGCCGATAATAAGGGCCGCCCCCGTAGGCGTAAGGACCACCGCCGTAGTAACGTCGATACCCGTAGCCGCCATAATAGGCCGGGTAGTTGTAGTAGCTCGGTCCGTAGTATCCGCCGTAGTAGCCCGGGCCGTAACCGTAGTAGTAGGGGCTGGACGCTGCGGCAGCGCCCGCAATCAGTGCGCCCGCGGCGAGACCGAATGCCAGGCCCGGACCTGCACCCCGCCAGCCCCAGCCGCCGCCGCGCCAGTACGCCTCGGCCGGCGAGCTCATTGTGGTCGCCCCCAGCGCGGCGACCGTAGCCAAAACTACGAAAGCCTTTTTCATCCTCGCCTCCTTAGGGATTCATCCGCGGCTCCAACGCAGAAATTCCCGATTGGTTGCATCGGGAACCCGCGGGCCTATCGGGGCGGCGCTGGCAGCGCTTGGACGGGCCGCCTCCCTTCGAGCTATGCAACTCGGCCGGACCACCCATGGATTGGGGGCAGGAACAAACCACGACCTCTGCGCGTATCGTGCTGCAGAAGGGGTAATCGCCATGCCGGTCTGGCTGGAAATTCTGATCAACATCATCGGCTATGGCGGGTTCATCGCCATCGCGATGTATCACCGCTCCTCTAGCGAGAAATTGCCCGGACAGGATCCGCGCTAATTCGCCTTGTGCGGTTCGCCCGCGGTGCGCACCAGGCGGTCGGCTTTCACCAGCACGCGTCCATCGTCCGCCTGCGGCCGCAGCGAAAAGCTGATCGCGACGAAGGCGAGACAAAACAACAGCCCCACCAGCATCACGCGCCGGTGAGTTCGCCTGTCTGCATTGTGGAATGAAGGGATCATCATGGCTCGGGTTCCGCACCTGATCCCTACGCGCAACCTCCGGTTATCGCAACGCGATCCTGCCCTTAACCTAACTGAATAGCGTTATCGGCTGCCCCGAAAGAGATCGTTAGGAACACGGCGCCGCACGGGCGCCATCCGCTTCCTCTCGTCCCCAGCTTATCCGCAGCAAATCCACAGGCCGCCGGACCGGCCTTTGCCAAGCATTTCCTGATCTTGCTGCGCAGCGATCCACACACGCCCCGCCCTGCTCGCGATCGGAGTTCCCGGACGTTTGGACAACCGAATTCATCCCCATTAACCGCACCTCTTTAGAAAACGTAAATGCGGATCTGGGATTTTTGGGCAGGAGGTTGCCGTCATGGTCATCTACCCCGTCCCTGCCGCGGTGACGCAGGCGAAGGTTCAGCTCGTCATCGACGAGACTGCAAAAGCGCCGCCGCATCAGATCAATGCCGATGTCCAGAGCGTCATCGACGCCCAGACCCAAGCCGAACGCGAGGCGCTGCTGGACCGCAAGGCGTGACGGCAAGCGCCTCCGCGTTCTCCTGGCGTGAATGCCGAACCGCGCCAGCGCTTAGTCGTTGGATTTTGGCCCGCCATGATAGCGGTGGGCGTCGCCATCGCTCATTTGCGGTGCCATCTGCTGATCGGCCGCCGTTTCCTGCCGCGGCGTTGAGGCGTCCGAACGTGCGAACGCCTGTCCGGACGTTGCCGCCACCGCCACGATCGCCGTGGCCAGAATGATGCTTTTCATGGATCTGCCCTCGCTGCGTACGTCGCCTCGGTTCCGACATGCGCGCGGCGGCATAGGAATGCGATGCAGGCTCAAACGCTTGTGTAAAAAGGTGAGATCAGAACACCAGGCCGTTGCGGCATGCCGCGCGCGGCCTTGAGACCCGTGACAACACTCCGCAGGAACACTTCTGATCGTCACGAATTGAGTAAGCATCAGGAAGTGCCGGTAGGAACACTCCCCCTGCCGCCTACCGGCTAAGAAGCCCCGCGATGCCCCCGTCGCGGGGTTTTCTTTTGAACCTCTTTTGCACGCCGACAGACATAGTGGAACTGGGGATTTCAGGGCCCAGTAATTCGCGGCAGCGTCGCCCGGAGAACATACTCCTCTAGGCGGCGCTGTTGCTTTTTGAAAATTCAACCTTAAGTTATCGACTGAAGCTGGCGGCTCGCGCCCTGAATCCCCAGACCGTCAGCCCGAAAGCCCCGTGCCCCCACGCGCGGGGTTTTCTTTTTCGGACTTGTTCTGACTCTTGGGCAATTCACCGGCGCCGCTCACGACAGCGTCGCGATGATCGTCTGCACCTGGTCAGACGCTGACGCGACGAGGCCATCGAATGACGTTTGGCCGTGAGCCGCCGCTCTCAGAATACGTTCGGCCACCGCCGCCTTGACGCCAAACACCGATTGATCGGCGGGAATTTTCGCCATGACCGCTTCCAGCGCGGCCCGCATGGTCTCGATGAGTTCAGGACTGTATGGCATAGCGTCCTCCCCGCGCGGCAAGATAGTCGGAGCGCTGTTGCCTGCCACTCACAAGCCCGAGACTCACGACCATGTGTCGTTGCGGGTTTCAATGAATTCGGGCGGAGATCGCTTGCCCGCCTCGCTATCCAAATACCCACCAGATCAGGGGACCACCGAGTCCGACGAGAATGGCGAAACAGAGCGTGAGGCGGCCGATCTTCTGCAGCGTGGTCACCTGCGAGAAGTCCCGGTCAGGCATGCGGCCCAATCGACGCCCCGTCCAATCCAGGGCACGCCCCATCAACCCAGCGACCAGTTCGAACAGATACGGGACAACGCCATCCATGGCCTCACCTTGGCACAGCCAGTGCTTCCACTTTGTTACACGGGAGCCCGTTCGACACCCTGCCCTTCACAGCCTTTTCTGATATCTAGGGCGTGATCCGGAAAATTGGATGCCGTTTTTCCGAAAGGGTCATTCTCAAGCAAAATGATCGAGCGGGATGATTAATCATCACACCTTGGTCTCGCGAACCGCCCAAACCAGACGCTACAACCCCCCAGAGGGAGCCAACACCATGCGTTATCTCCACACCATGCTGCGCGTGCGCAATCTCGACATCGCGATGAAATTCTACCAGGACGCGCTGGGGCTGAAGGAAGTGCGCCGGATCGACAACGAGAAGGGTCGCTTCACGCTGGTGTTCCTGTGTGCGCCCGAGGATGTCGACCAGTTGAAGAAGCTGCCGAGCACGCGCGGCGCGCCGCTGGTCGAGCTCACCTATAACTGGGACGAGGAGAAATACGGCGAGGACCGCCATTTCGGCCATCTCGCCTACGAGGTCGACGACATCTACGCGACCTGCGATCGGCTGATGAAGCTCGGCATCACCATCAACCGCCCGCCGCGCGACGGCAACATGGCGTTCGTGCGCTCGCCGGATCTGCACTCGATCGAGCTGCTGCAGAAGGGCGATCCGAAGCCCCCGGCCGAGCCGTGGCTGTCGATGCCGAACACCGGCCACTGGTAGCCCTCGCGCAAACACTGCGCGCACGTCAGGTCACAGCATGAGCGCTGCGATCCATAACGGAACGAGCGTGTGGATCGCGCGTTTCCTCACCGATACGAATGGAGGAGGAAACGATGGCAAGAGGACTCTTGCTGTGGCTGCTTGGCGTGCCAATCCCGGTGATCATCCTGTTGTGGCTGTTCTTCGGACACTGATCGCACGCAGCCCACCCAACCCAACAAAATCAGGTGCCGCTCAGCGGGCCTGATTTTTTGTTGGTGCGGGATGATCGGGATCGCGCTTTCTGCTATTCCGCCGTCAACGCAAGAAGGCATGGGAGAAAGACGCGTGGCGGAAAAATATCAACTCACGGTTTGGGGCCGGGCCAACTCGGTCAACGTGAAGAAAGTGCTGTGGTGCCTCAGCGAGCTCGAGCTGCCCTATCACCGCATCGATGCCGGCATGGAGTTCGGCAAGAACGACCAGCCGGACTATCTCGCAATGAACCCCAACGGCCGCGTGCCGACGCTGGTCGACGGCAGCTACACGCTGTGGGAATCCAATTCGATCATGCGCTATCTCTGCCTCGCCTATGGCGAGGGCTCACCGATCTATCCGGCCGCGCCGCGCCAGCGCGCCAGCGTCGATCGCTGGCTCGACTGGACGCTATCGACGCTGCAGCCGGTCGACCGTCCGGTGTTCTGGGCGCTGGTGCGCACACCGCCGGAGAAGCGCGACATGGCCGTGATCCAGAAGGACGCCGATGCCGAAGCCGAGGTGTGGCGGATTGCCGATGCGCAGTTGGCGAGCCGGCGCTTCATCGACGGCGACGGGTTCACCATCGCCGACATCGCGATCGGTGCCTTTGCACGGCGCTGGTTCGGCGTCGAGGGCATCACCAAGCCGAGCCTGTCCAATCTGGAGCGCTGGTTTGCCGAGATTTCCGCACGCCCGGGCTTCGTCCAGTTCCTGGCGCCGCCATTGTCGTGAGCTGATTTCACAGAGCGTTTTCGAGCGAAGCATGCCCTCGGACTTGATCCGAGGGTGGGCACCGGTTCGCGTGAAGAAAACGCGTCAAACAAAGAATCTAGAGCTTCGTTTTCGATTCAATCAGAACCGAAGCTCTAACGCCCGCCGATCGACACGCCGCCGCCAATGTCGATGGCGCCGCCGATCTTGATGCAGGTGTCGGAACCCTCGATCCTGACGAAGCCGGCGCCGTATTCTGCGCACGCATTGGGCCGCGCGACTCTCTTCAGCGGGAGCGGCTTTGCGGAAGCCGTTGCTTTACCGGACTTGGTTCGATGAGGCTGCTCCGCGAGTGCGATTGCCGGCAGCAGCGCGAGGACGAGGATCAGCGTCTTTCGCATCGGGCCTTTTAACGCGCGAAGGCGGGAACTGCTAGCTCACGAACTTGACGCCCACCGTCCTGCCGCGGCGCCACACCACCTCGCAGGGCCGTCCGGTGCGGGTGTCGCGCGAGAACGCCAGGCGCAATTTTCCAGGCAGCGTGTTGGGATCGTCGATCGTGATCTTGGCGCCGGTGGACGACATGTCCTGCACCACGCAGGGCCGCGCGGCGAATCCGCCCTCCAGCGTGATCCACCCGGGCTGGTGCATCGATTTGCGCGCCTCGCGCTTCTTGCGGCTGAACGCCATGGCCGACGCCTACGGCACCAGGCTTTACAAAGCGTTGCGAAACACCCGCGGTTTTTCGGGTATCGGCGCCTGTGCTGATCGATCCGGGGACGGCTGCAAAAAGGGCCGTCCTGCGGCTTGCCCCCCCATCCAATCACCACTATACGTTCGCTCCGTCGCCGCCAGTAACCGTCGGCGGCCGATCTGGCATATCCCGCGGCTAACGCATTGATTTGCTGATTGTTTTGCTCCCTTCGTCTATCGGTCAGGACGCCACCCTTTCACGGTGGAGAGAGCGGTTCGATTCCGCTAGGGAGCGCCAAAAGCCAATGAAATCAAAGAGATAGCCGGACAGGTTAGCCAAGGCGGTTAGCCGCGCCCCCCGGTCTCGGAAGCGCGGCTCCAGTTCCTAGTCTGCTCAGCACGTCGCACCGCAAGCGCTAGCGGCTTGCCGCCGGTAGCCGCGAAGCTCACTTTCAGCTGATGGGCACCAAGTCACGCGAGACCATCTTCGGCGCGTCCGTGCGCGCCGCCGCTGAGCAGGCCGCCGAAGCACGCCAGCGCGCCGAATCGGCTCGCCTGTGAAGCCTGGAACAAGCGCATGCTGGCGTTCCAGGGCCCGGCGCAGCCTTCGCCCGCCCTCGGCGACGCACTCAACGCCGGCTACGCCTATCTCGAGGTGAAGTGTCTCGGCTGCGAGACGCACCAGACGGTCGCCCTCGATATCGTGCGCCGGCCGAAGACGACGCCGATCCATGAGCTTTAGCGCTACATGCGCTGCAAGCTGTGCTCCGAAGAGCGAGGCTATCCCTACAAGCGCAGCCATCTCGCGGCGCTGCGGCCGACGAAGATATCCGCGCAGGATCCGCCGTCGACCTGCTGGCCGGGTGAACGCTGAACGATCGGAAAGTCCTATGGTCACCCGGTTGGCAAGAGTGGACTCTCAAGCTCCCTTTCTGTTGGCCACGTCGTGAGAATGGCACCGCTCGGCCGAATTACTGCGAGAAGAAATTGGGAACGAACGCTCGCGTCACGATTTTAGAAGGTGTGAGACCGCCACTCGCCGTTAAACTACACGGCGCATGTCGCGGATAGCCAAAGGTCACAAAGACCCGCTGTTTCAGAACAAGCGCTCGCGCAGATAGCCAAAAGCGGCGGTCTCCGGTTCCATTCGGAATTGCCAGCGGTACTCGCTAGCGGAGGGCTAGTTGGTGCCGGGTTTCTGTTGGTTTTCTTATGCCGAGCTTCGCCATGCGCAACCCCATCGACCTCGACCACAAACACAGCCGCGCCATTGTTCGAGAGATCGGCGAGAGATTGCGTACGTTGCTAAAACCAGAGCCTGAATTGCCACCGAGCGTCAGAACGCAAATCAACCGGCTCAGACAATTGGAAAATCAGGCACCATCGATCATTCCAGCCGCCGAGCATTGGGGCAAGCCGGGCCGTTAAGCTGCGTTGGGGCAGCACCAACGACTCGGCGGAACGGGGGCCAGCAATGCCATCGGTTAAGCTTCGTGCATCAAAAATTTTGAATGAATTCGGTGAGGCACAATCCGAACTGATCGGCATCGCCGTCGTCCTCACGAACGGAAAGGCCGGCGAGGTCGAGAACGTTTGGTTAGATGAGTTGCACGGGCTGCGGATTTCCATCAAAGGCCATGATGGGAAATGGCCCGTCTCAACCATCAAATTCCCGGAAGACTAGTCTAACAACGGCCCTTTGTGGGACGCGCTCCCTGACATTGTCGCCCTTCGTCATTGTCCTCGCATTGCGCTCGGCTGAGTTCTTCGGCGAGCCCGATGAGAAGCCCTTCGGGCCCGCGGATGTAGCAGAGCCGATACGCATCTTTATACTGAACGACTTCGCCCATAAGCTGCGCGCCGCGATTGCGGAGCCTTTCAAGCGTCTCATCAATGTCGTCCACGGCGAACATGACGCGGAGGTAGCCTAGAGCGTTAACCGGCGTTACGGTGATCCGCAGCGGGAGGCGGCGTGAGGAAGCGGGATAGCTCGAGCCGGCCGAGGCCGTCCGGCGTGCGCATCATGGCGATCTCGACGCGCTGATCGCCCAGTCCAGTGACACGTCCGGCCAATTCTCCTTCGCTCGTGGCTCGCCCTTCGAGCTGAAGCCCGAGCTCGCGAAAGAAATCCCCGAGGTCATCGACGAGGATTCCTACGTTGTCCATCCGTTTGAGCGCCATGTGGCCAATCTAGAAGGTGTCGCCTAGGCCGCAAACCGATACGACAAACGCGCCGACAATTTCCTTGCTGCCATCAGAACATTCCGATCAGGATGAAGACGCTGACCCGATTAAAAACGTGGTCGACGTGATGGCAACTGTCAGGAACACATCGCCGGCTGAGAAAGGATTCATTATCACCTCGCATCCGGCGAAGCCCCCCATCAATGCGCATGGGCTACAAAGGTTTCGGTTCCAGACATGGAAGATGCGAGCGGCAGACCTATCGCATTTCGAGCTCTTTGATTGCCAGAGCCGAAATTTGTGCGGGGTCCTTGATGCCGGATTGCGCGATCTTGATGATGTTCCTCGCGATCATTTCCGTTAGAGGATCATCGCGATCCTTGACGTTTAGCGTCTGCAACGCGCGCTCATAAGCCGCTGTGATGCGGCTGAACTTTTCCGGCTCCACGACGGAGCTTTGCAACAGTCGATAGATGGCCAATTCTCACCGCCCAAGCCCCGCCGGGGGAAGCACAGGAACCTTGTACACGGTCGAAGAACTACGGACGCTATTGTGTCACGACCTATCAGGAAGCGATCCGCGCATTATTCCGGGCAATCAATCGGTACATTGGACAGACTAGCGGCATGGAAAAGGAGCGGTCCCGGCTGGGGGCAATGCTGAGACCGCTCCTCTCGGGACATGACACGAGGCCGTCACACATGTCGGTGCAAGCGGCCGCGGGCACTCCCCGTCGCCGGCATGGCGCTGAGCTTCAGAACTTCACGCATGCTTGCGCCGCCGCTTGACCAACCAATAGACGCCATAGCCGACAGCGAGCATCGGGAGACCGGCGCCGGCGATTGGACCAGGGGCTCCGTCGACGCGGTGACCGGGCGGGTCTCGGCCGGGGGCGTTCTCGCAATTCCCGCCGCCGTTGCAGGCATTCGCTGGCAGGGCAGTCATGATCAAAGCTAGGGCAAAAAAAGCAGCGGGAATCGCAGATACAATCTTCACAGATACCTCCTGCATTCTGACCAATTCAAACTGTGTAATTAAATACGACATTTAACAATTAAATATGTTAGTTTATTAATCTGTTGGTTGCAATAAACCGAATGTTCGCAGAAATGCGCGGAAGGCGGAATATGGCCAATTTGAAACCGATCAGTTGCCCCCTTTGCGGGGCTGAGGCCCAAGACATTACCGTTGCGACGTTCGATGGACGGACGATCTGTTGCGGCTTCTGCGGCGACTATGATGTCTCCGGCACGGTGTTCGAGGCTGGGCTGCTTGACAGGTTGGATCGCAGAAGAAGGTTGGATGCGCTCGAAAGGGCGAAGGGCTCCGCTCCCTCGGGCAAGCGCCCAATGATAACAAGCCACGATCTTTAGCAGACATGCCGACCGCGCCCGCCGATCTCTTCCTCCGCCCACCGTAATCGGCGGCGACCATGTGGTCATCTGGGATGGCTTCTCGATCCGGCGTATCTACAGGAACGTACCGCAGCAGCCAGACCATCGCGGTAGCTGTGCGGACCTCGAGAGGGCCAAGGCAGTTTTCAAGGCGACTTGGCTGCGAGTGCTCCAGCAGCTGAGCGATGAGGACGTTGCGGAGGCCCGCAGGAATCTCGCAGGATCGAATGGGCACAAGAGATGAGGTGCAGGTCGAAGACTATCCACATTCGTGGAGGGTCATGGCCCTCTCGCAAGTGCCGTTTCGCGCCTTCAATGGTTGCGCTAATTTACCAACCGCGGCGGGGTCCGCAGGTGTTCGAATGCACATGTCGCGCGCGAGCTTTTTGTTGGCAATTCTTGTCTTGACCGCGACGTATCTGCTTGGAGCGTACAGCGGTCGCCATGACTTTTTTCCCTTTCCGGTTCTTCACGCGATGAAATCTCGACGGCTCCCGACCGCTACACATTTGACGGGACGGCTGGCATCCGGCGATCAAAAGAAAGCTATTGCCTGCCCGCAGCAGACGGAACGTACGGCCGTGCTGTTGCTAGTCGGACAGTCCAACGCCGGGAATCACGCGGGGCAGCGGTTCCGCTCGGAACACGGGGAGAGGGTCGTCAATTTCTTCGATGGACAATGCTATGCGGCCGCGTCACCTCGTTGAGATCTCACGGCGTCGGTGCGCCGGTATACGTTGCCATTGCGACCAAGTGTCTATCGGCAAGCAACGGAGGAACACGCTTCCACTCTGCCGAAAACCCGGTGGCGCGCGCTCAGTTGGGCCTTCCCGATGGCGGCGCTGATCTGAGAAGAGGAGTTAACTTAGACGCCTTGCTTGGTGATCTGGATCGGTACGACGATTGCCATTTCGGCTCTTTGGGAGAGCAGAAGGTCGCGAGAGCCTGGGCAGACCTGCTCTCGACCGCCCGCTGAGCCGGCGCCAAGAAACTGCGATCGGTGAGGCGATGAGGAGCAGCGTGCTTTCACGGAATCGGCTTAGATTGTCGAGTGGCAATTCGGACACGAGGAACGGCCCCGCGCCACCGGGTAACCGCCTTTCAAATTGGAAACTACGGCCATAACTGCTGTGGCGCGATTTCATGACTAGGACGCTTCTATCGCTCTCGCCTCCGTCGCAGCGGCTGCCATCCGGCTCTATTCCACCTCGCACGAATAGAGCTCGGCGTGCTCGATGTTGTCGTGCCCGCGCATATCCATAAGCTGCCGAGATCATCATCGCGCATAAAGCAAAATATGCGCCGCTGCTCGATCGCCTCGAGCAGGAGCTTGCCGCGATCAAACGCCGACGACCCGGTCAGCCGTGCGCCGGCGCCTTCACTTCCTACGGTCTGTAGGTGCCGGAGTCGTCGCCGCCGACCAATCCGCCCCGGTTGTTCGGGCCGCCGCCTGCACCGCGGCTCCAACCGTAGCTGCTCCCACCGTAGTTGTTCCAACCGGGGTTGTTCCAGCCGTAATTGCTCCCATTGTAGTTCATAGAGGGCTGCGTCCGGGCGTAACTACCGGAATGCGTCCTGGCGCCTGACTTATGATGCTTCGTGTATGCAAGTGCGAACGTACTTGAGAGCGCGAACACAGAAGCCAGTGCTATCGTCGCAAGTTTCATGGTCGTTCTCCCTTGGGTTAGCAAATTCAATGCGCCCCCCGTCTAGGACGGCGTACGCAGCGCGCGCATCCGCCTCGCAAGAGGATGTCGGAACTGGCGTGTCTGCCTATGCATGTTCGGCAGATCGCGGCCTCGTGATCGAGGTCGCGACTGTACGAAGGCCATGATCGTTCCAGCAACGACGGATCGAAATCCTGGATACCGCGTTCTCGAGCATTTTCTACCTGCCACCCTAAGAGGCGCGGGTGAGAAAGATCGGCAGCCCACGCTTGTTGGAATAGAGAGGACGGTAGCGCTGCGTGTTGTATGTGCTGGCGACGTCCAGTTTGCGCGGTCCGAGCCTGGCGTCAGGGATCGGCACGAGGTCATAGCGGCCCTCGACCAGCGCCGACATGAGGCCGGTCTTGCCTTCCAGGATAGCATCGTAGGCCATGTTTCCAAAAGTCAGGGCGACCAGCTTGTCGATGAAGTCAGGATCGCCCGAACGCAGGTCGTAGGTGAGATCAGAGACGATGGTCTCCTCGCCGGCGCGCCGCTTGATCTCGTCGGCAAGCGCTTCGGCCACGCTCGCCTTCTTGCGGTGACCGTAGGCGTCCGGTTCGCCGTATTCGTGCGCTTTGTAGCCCTCCCATTCCGCGCCTTCGCTCAACACGATCAGCGCATAGTTGCTTGGGTTGCCGCGCTTGTCCTCGATCAGCAACTGGATCAGCTTGTCGAGATCGACCTTGTACTCCGGTATCAGGCATCGGATCGAGGTCGCGTATGCTGTATAGAGTGCCGTAAAGCCGGCATCGCGGCCAAAGATGCGGAAAATGCCAACGCGCTCGTGCGAGCCGACTGTGGTGCGCTGCCGCTGGATCGCATCGCTGGCGCGGGTGATCGCCGTCGAAAAGCCGATGCAGTACTCCGTGTTGCGGACGTCGTTATCCATCGTCTTCGGGATGGCGATGATGTTGACGCCGAGTCCGTTCAGCTTGTCCGCATAGCTGAGCGTGTCGTCTCCGCCGATGGCGATCAAATGTTCGATGCCGAGCGCCGTCAGGTTCGCCAACACCTGGCCGCTGAGGTCCCAGGTCTTGGTTGCGATCCCGCCCTTGGTGCTCTCCGAGACCGGAGGGTTGCTGCCGACGAGATGATCGGGGAGCTTTTTCATTTTGGAGGGATTGGTGCGGCTCGAGTGCAGCACGGTGCCGCCGCGTCGGTCGATGATGCGGGTGTTCTCACGGCTGAGCGGAATGAGGTAGTGCGATTTGCTGGCGGGGTCGTCGAGGTTCAGGTGCGTCAGGGCTTCCCAACCGCGGCGGAGACCGACGACTTCGATGTCGTCCTCGCTGCCGCGATAGGTCACCGTCTTGATGATTGCGTTGAGGCCGGGAACGTCGCCGCCGCCCGTGAGAACACCGATGCGCTTTTTCGCCACGCTCGCCTCCCAAGATCAGGACTCGCAAATGCGCTCTCGCCGCAACTCGACGCTTCCACTGCTGCCGCCTGGCGCAGCCTACTCGGCCGCTTCCGGCTTGCGCTCCTCGCGCAGCCGAAAACGCTTCAGCAATCCGGACACGGTGTCGCGGAAGCCGCCATACTCCAGCTCGGAATAGGGCAGCATCGCAGCGCCGGACCAGCCTTGGCTGCGCATCTCGATTGCCTTGCGCTGTGCGCTCCGGCGCACCTCGTCCCACGCCGGATTGTCGAAGAAGTCGGTGTAGGACTCCGAAAAGCGGCCCTCCCTGTCGATCGAAAAGCCTGCGCAGGAAACGATCGGCAGGCAGTACATGCCAGTCACCGGGGTATTAAGCGGCACGGGCATGAGCGGCATCACGTGCGAGCCGCGCGCGTCGCCACCCACGAAGTGCGCCTTGGCGAAGGGCGAGACGATTTCCTCGGGCGCCGGGAAAATTCCCTGGTTCCTGATGATCGCGACCGGATCATCCTTGCCGGTGTACTTGCCTGCGATCGCGTGAAGACGCTGCGCCGACACTGCGGCGGCGACCTCGCCATGGGTTTGAGAGACGATGCGATCAATGCCAAAACGCTCGTTGTCGCGGAGCAGCGCGGCAATGTGGTAGTTGTCCGCGGGCGCGTTGAGTTCGATCACGCTGTCGCCGGCCGTGTCGTCCATGTCGATGATATGGAAACGGAATCCCTTGATCATTGGAGGCAGCATCAGCCCCGCGCAATACATTGGATCAGCAAAGGCAAGGTAGAGCGGCAAATTGTAGGCGCCGGGGCCGCATTTGTCGGCGGCAAACACCATGAATGATTCCGCCGGTCTCGGAGCCGAGAGGCTGTGGTCGAAGCTGAGCTCGGCGACACCAGGGCCGGCACCGCGAATGTTTCCGGAAGGTGCGTCTGCGAGAAGATCCTGGCCGGCACCGTAGAGACCGGCAGTCTTGGCAACCGAAGTGGCGGCGAGAAACGCCTTCCAGGCGAGTTGATGGACCTCGGAGCTCCCCTCGCCCCGTGTGTGCGTCATGATGATCGCGATGTCATCGCCGGTGTGGCAGATGAAGGCATCGATCAAGAGCCCATTGCAGATCGCCTTGGCGACTTCGCCCTCGACAGTTGCGATCATGCGGGAAGACGGTTTCGTGTGCCCGCCTACGGACCCAATGTCAGCCTTGATGACCGAAAGAGTAAGTCTCATGAGCATCCCCTCCCAGCAGCACAGCTCAACGCCTCGGCCACGACGCTTGCTGCGCCGGGGCGACGGCGCTGCTCATTCGCGAAAGCGAACGTCTATGTCGCAATTAGGTTCCAGCCTGGAGCGTAACAACCTCCGCACTGAGTGAGCGACCCTGCCCTTTTGGTGCAGACAGCTTGCCAACGCGGAAAGCTTTGCAGACTGGCGCCGCGCTGCAGGCACACGAGGTCGTCTTTCATCTCATGCGCGGCGGAAAGAATCCGCGCCAGACGCACGTCAAGGCCGGAAGCGATCGCACCCGCTATGACGTCTCGAAAAACCGGTTCGACCTAACCGTCGGGCATCATGTTTTTCCTGAGGACCGATCAATTGCCGCGGTGTCAGTAAGCCAATTTTGGAGGGATTTTCCTGAGGACGCGATGCCAACGAAGCTGTAGCACGCTCCGCAATAGACACCTTTTCTCGAAGTGCAAGCAGTTCAGCTCTCTGCTGTTCCAACCTGTCAACGTCGACAATCAAAGTTTGAAAATCTTTCTTCGAGCCAGCTTCGATCGAAACAGCCATAGGCGCCTCCCTTCCGAAAAAGGAGCATTGCCTCCTCTGACGATGGAGTCCACTTACCTGTGTTAGACGAACGCGAGATTTCTCTCGCGTTCGTTCAGCCGCCATTCATCTAGCCGGTCGCAGCAATCCCTTGCCTGACGGACGATTGCAGTGTGCTGACGGTTGGTCTCGCTGCTCACGCGACCGACGCCGTCGCCTCCGCCGGAGGCATTGCCGGCCGATCCTCGGCCTTTTGCTCAGATGGCCCGTGCCTGGAAGTGACCGGCTGCCCCAGGTCCGCACAGTAGTGGATGCTCGGACAGGTTGTAGCGGATGCAGGCATGTCCCCCTCCGCAGCGATCTCACACGTCGCCACCTCGCAAGCTCGGCACAGCAAGGCTTCGCTGGCGAACCGCCGCGTAGTCCCGGAAATCAATGAGCCTTTCGTCTGCCGCGGGAGGGGGCGTGCCGTTCGACTGAGGCGCGGACCTCGCGTGCGCGACGCGTGGCTTCCAACTCGGCATCCGCGACGCGTTTGCGAAGCGCAAACAGCGCCGTCACTTCGCGCTGAAGATCGAACAGGCTGGTTGTGTTGAGATAAAAATGTGCCTCCGACATGAGAGGCCCGCATGGTCGTCGCATTGGCTACGCCTCCGCTGCGAAATGCTGCTCGCTTTTCCCATGAGGCAGGGCCTTTGCAAATAACCCATGTGATTCCAGATTCCCGGAGATCGCACCCTCTAAGCACATATCCTACGACGTGCACAACGCCCGGTGTGTGCACTGTTGAACACAAGCGGTACGGGAGCGGGTCTCTAAAGCGTTTTCGAGCGCTTCATCGTCATGGCGGGACGGCTGCTGCGCCGGATCCGCATGTCTTCGGTCGCGAGATTGATGCGGAAAATTGTCGCGCCGTCTTCGACGACCTCCAGAGACCAGCTTTCACTCGGTTGCAGCGATCCCTCGATGTCGCGCACCAGCCGCAGCGCTTCCGCCCAGGCGGTTTCGGCATCCGGTAGTTCCATGCCCTCCTCGTCGTGGAAAGGCCTGAGCCCGGCAATGTGAAACTGATAGGTATGCATTTTGCGCCAACGCGAGGCGCTCCCGCTCGTTCCGCAAAAGCTTCATTGCTGATGCAGATAGGTGTCGTTGAATCCTCCGATCTCCACGAGCTTCTCGATGTCGCTCAGCTTCACCATGTTCTTCTGAATGTCGAGCACGCCTTCCGCGCGAAAGGACTGGAGAACCCGGTTGACATGGACAGCGCTTAGCCCCAGCGCCTCCGCCAGCCGCGATTGGGTGATCGGAAATTCGAACTCGTCATCGGCGGCCAGCCCCATTGCGGTCAGCCGCTGGCGGAGTTCGGCAATGAGATGGGCCATGCGTCCCGCGGCCGTTCTCGTGCCCAGGCTCACGATCCACTCCCTGAAGACAGCCGCGTCCACCAGCGTTTCACGCCAGAGCGCCTGCGCGATCGACGGCCGCGCCTCGATGAGCTGATGGATGGAACGATGCTCGATGAAGCCGACCCGAGCGCGCGACAGCGTCACCAGATCATGGTCCATGCGATCAAGGAAAAGCCCCTGCAGGTCCGGCAAGTCGCCTGCGGGGTGGAACGACAGGATCTGTCGCTTGCCGTTCTCCGCCACCTTGGCACGATAGGCAAACCCGCTCAGGATCACGCAGCAATGCGTCGCGTGTTCGCCTTCGCTAATGACGACTGTCTCTTCCGGAAATTCCTTTACCTGAACACGCAAGGAGCGGAGCGCCGAGACATCATCCTCGCTCAATTTGGAATTGACCCGCAGCCTGCGGATCATCATTTCGCTGGGCATTGTCCAAACCAAAGGCAGGTGCAATTACAACAAGGCGCGAGAGCTGTCGCACTTTTGCCCCCTCAGCGTTAAGACCAAAAGCCTACCCCTCCTCGCCGGGGTTAGCGAGTCCTGTTCTCGACCTGCTTGGGTCGGGTTGCGCTGCCGCGAACCTGCGCGCTATGCTTCGGTTTCGAAGGCTGAGGCTCCCAGGCGGGCGATCACCTAATGATCGGCCGATTCCTCGTTACGGACAGGCTGGTGCTCGACGGCCAGTGTTCGGTAATGCGCCGCCATCTCGCGGTAGTGCGCCCGCGAAATCGGATCCTTCGCCTCCTCGGCGCGCCGCTCGAACATTTCCGCTCGCTTCCGCAGTTCCATAGCGTCGGCCATCGATCCTCCGCCATTCCGCTCATTGGACCTGATCAAGATATGGTCGCGACGTGCGGCCAACACCAGAGAGACAAGGATTACAGTCGGTTCACAATTAGCGCGGCTTGCTTGCCTGAGGCTGCGGCGTGCTGCCGCGAGCTGCGTCCGGAACGGCACGGCCCGAGCGATCTGAAGCCGCCGTCACCAGGTGATGCGGAAGCCGCCGGTGCCCTTGTAGCTGTGGTTCTCGCCGGCGTCTTCGAGGCTCGCGCGATAGGTGATTTCGCCGAACACGGCGTAGCGGCCGCTCGCCCAGCTATAAGTGCCGCCGCCGATGCTGCCCCACAGCCGGTCGTTCGCATTGGCGAAGCCTGCGCCGGCGACATCGATCCTGGTGCCCTTGAGGAACTCGCAGTGCAAATTGCCGATCGCGTAGACGTCGGAGCGCACGATGCCCGAGCCGTCGTTCCAGATATTTTGATGATTGAGTAATAGCCCGGCGCGGCCGAGCAGGCTGTCTGCATTGGCGAGCGAGACGAGCGCGCCGAAGCGATCGGCGAAGGCATCGAAGTCGACCTTCTCATTCTCTCCGTGCGGTCCGATTGCAGTCGAACCAGCATAGCCCCAATGCATTCGCGCATCGTCCCTCAGCCCCTACGGCGCGCTCTGCCAACGGCAGGTTGCAGTCCCGCCCGTGTTCGCGGATTGCGAAATGTTATCGACTGTTACGCTAAGTGACTCTCATTTATCCGGCAACAACGCTGCGTGTTGTTCGCGAACAACGCGCGGTGTGCTTTCGATGCAACGTGAGCGCGATGAAAATTAACGGATCGAAAACGAACTGCAGCGCGCAATGCGCATGTGTGCATCACACCCGGATTAGCGACTGGCGACGCGCGATCCGTCAGGCCGCTCGGCGGTCTCCTGGGGCTTGATGCAGCCTTTGCAGATCACAAGCTTGCTGGCGAGCTTGCGATCGGCATCTTCGTCAGAAACCTGCTCGCCCTCATCCGCCGCTGGCTCGATCGCCTGAGCCACGCTGGCTGAATGCCTGGGCGCTCGCCGCGGCGCGTTCGGATCCTCGCCCGCCCCATCCCAGGCGAACGTTCTCGGTCCGGTCGAAGCCGTATTCGTCACGCCATATTGCGCGCAGGCACCAAGCGCGAGCGGAAGAAGCAGGATGGCGATCCGGCAGGCCGGGTTCCGAACATGACGCATGGCGATACTCTGATACAACTGATGCTGCGAGCTAAGTGCAGAATGGCTAACAAATCGTTTTAGCTAGATGCCCATTGATCAGAGCGAAAAGATGGCCGAAGCGGCGATCGACATCGCTGAGGGCGATGGAGATCGCTAAAGCGATAGAGATCGCTGAGAAGAAAGAATGCGCAAGCCAGTGAGGAGCAGCCTTTGAGCTCCCTGCTCTTCCTACCGACGGCGCGCGATCTCCGCGGTTGATACGACGAACTCGGTGAGCACACCGTCCCGGCTCATCGGCATCAAGCGCGCCTCGACATCGCGCAGCATCGGCTCGACCTTCGCGCCCAAGACGGCCGGCGAGGACGACGAGAAGGTCAACATGCGTTGCGCCAGGTCAGCCACGCTGGTCTCCTTCACGCTCTCGACCCGGATCTCTTCAGTGGCCTGAAATGTGGTGCCTTGCAGCAGCGAGGAAAGCTCGCGATGCACGCGCTGCCCCGAACGCGACTCGGACCATAGGTCTTTGTCCGACCAGTGACGCCGCGCAGCGGTGTATTCCTCGAGCCACACATTGCGCCCGTCCCTCACAGAGGAGGATGCGCATATGGCCACGACGCCACCCGGCGCCACCAGCCGTTCGAACAACGGGCCCAAGGTGCTCTCGTCCAGCCAATGGAGCGCTCGTCCGATGGTGACGAGATCGAAGCGTCCGATGCTCTCCGGCAAGTCCTCCGCCCTGCCCTCGACCAGCGTCACGTCCCGTCCGGCCTGCTTGGCCGCCTGCCGCGCCGCCGCCAGCATGTTCGGCTCGGGATCGACGGCGACAATGCGTCCGACATAGTCCGCAAAGCCGAGCGCGAGCAGGCCCGGCCCGGTGCCGATATCGATCAGCGCATGTTGCTTGGTGAGCGCCAGACGCTGGGCGACCTCACGGAAGAACGTGGGCGGATAAGGCGGCCGGAATTGCTCATAGAGGTCAACCGTCGTTGCAAAACGTCCCATTCCGTGGGCCCAATCATCGAGGTCATCGAACGGCGTACAGCGAAACTAACCCGCTGCAGCGGCGCTTCACCTTAAATTTGGATTACATTTCACGGGCTCACCGTTGTCAGAAGCCGTCGGCAAACGAATGTATACGCGTGCGGTCCGTGAGTGAGCTGATCAGCCGCAATTCCAGATCGGGCCGATCGGCGTCCGCGTCCAGCAAGGGCCGAAGCTGCCGCCATTGTAGCGGCCGCCGTAGAATCCGGGCCGGCCGAAATAATGCCAGTCGCCATCCCACCCGTAATAGCGTGGCACCGGATCGATGTACCAATGGCGCCGGTCGCGGCGCGCCATGCGCGAAGCCAAAGCTTTCTGCTTGAAAAGCGGAAGACTGTTGTTCGGTGGCTGCTGATAGCCCGGAAGGAAACCGTAGCCGTGCCAGCGTGGCGGCGTTCGTTTATGAACCGGCGCAGCCGGCGCTACGACCGGCAGCAGCGACAGGACGATGGCAATCGACAGACACATCAGGCGCGACATGAGCATAACATAGACGTCCGGCTGCTCGGAAGCGACTCAAATCCGAGTGCATGGTTGCTCCCGACTTTCTCGCATCGATTCGATGGTGATGCTGAAGCAACAAAATGGTAACTGGAAGACTGGAGCTCTCGAACGACCGCTGGGACGCGGGATCAACTTTCAGATCTTCGTCGATTCCGTGGCCCCTCTTCTCGATGCACTGAAGCGAGAGAAATGGCCTCTCTTCAGAGAGTGTCATGACGCCTGGTATCGGATCGCAGGAGAAGAGCGCGGCAACAGGCAATTCCTGGTGCAAGACCATGACGGCTACCTCCTGCGTTTCGCACAGGATTTGGGAAGCAGGTAATCACCTCTCGAACGGCACCAGTTGGACCGGCCATGTTGAAGGAATTCGATCGCGAGATCTGGACTGCAGATGGACCCGACGTATCCGTAGCCGGATTTCATTATCCCACCCGGATGGCCGTCATCAGACTGTCAGACGGAGGTCTCTTCATCTGGTCGCCGATAGAGCGCAGCGATAGCCTGCGGGCGGATGTCGATGCCATCGGTCAGGTGCGGCACATCGTTGCTCCCAATTCACTTCATCACCTGTTTCTTCCACAGTGGAAGCGCGCCTACCCTGACGCCAAGGTCTACGCCCCGCCAGGATTGCGAAAGAAGCGCGAGGACATCGTCTTTGATGCTGACCTCGAAAGTGTGCCGAGCCCGGATTGGATCGAGGAGATCGACCAGGTCCTGATGCACGGCAACCTGATCACGACGGAGGTGGTGTTTTTTCACATCAAGAGCGGGACCGTGCTGTTTACCGATCTGCTCCAGCAGATTCCGGCCGACCGCAATTCCGGCTGGCGGGCCATGGTCGCGAAGCTGGATCTCATGGTAGGGCCCGAGCCGTCGGTGCCGCGCAAGTTTCGTGTCGCCTTCACCAACCGCCGCGCCGCGCGAAAGTCTCTGGACTACATTCTGGCATGGCCAGCCGAAAAGGTGCTGATGGCCCACGGGACACCGGTGGAAAAGGACGCGCGAGCGTACCTGCGCCGTGCGTTTGGGTGGCTGACCGCGTGATCTGCAGCGTCGGAGCCACGAAGACGTTCACGTTCAAATTCAGAAAGGTTCGCAAATTCAGAAAGGTTCGCAAATTCAGGAAGGTTCGCGTGTTAGCTGCGCGATAGGTCGCGTCTGACGACCCCTGCAACACGATTCAAAACAGAAGAAAGGTCCCGATCAGGATGCCTGCAGCAAAGGACCAAAGTCCCAAGGTGCAGGCTGAAACAACGCGGACAAGGTTGCGGAGCTGCTCCTCGTGCTCCTCCTCTGCGGTCTTAGGAAGATGAGCCGTCATTGGCGCTGTCTTGCCCATGCTTTGCCCGGCATTCCCGGGATTTACGCCCCCAAATCATGGTGAAGGCGGGGCAATTGCGCGCCGCTGCGATGCCGTTTTTGTGATCAGGCGTGGGGCCAAGCCGCAGCGGAAGCGGCGGCGAAGTCTTGCTTCAGCGGGCCAAGAAGGTCCGCTTGGGGTCATGGTAGCCGCCCAGTAGATCGTCCGGCACGTTGCCGAACGCGCGCAGCACGGTCGTCGTCGATTCCGGATAGCCGACGCGGACGAACGCGACGGCTCCGGCATGGCCCAGGATCTGCCAAAACCCTTTCGCGCGCTCGATGGCCGCCGCAGGGCTCGCGCATTTGAAAGGCTCGCCGGCGACGAGACCATCGTCGGTCAGGTCGAATGGCATGGCGACAAAGAGAGTGATCTCGCCCATGGCCGTCTCCCCGATTATTTCGCTGCCCGTCTGATGGGGCTGATCGCGCATTGAAAGCAAGTTTGGGTCTTCCTGGCTTGCGCCAAATCAAAATGGCCTCGCCACTCCGTCATTTATGCCGTTTGGTCCGCGCAGACCAGAGGTCGGCCCTATCGCCTGTCCGACGGGAAACACGCCCCGGGCAGCGCCGGCTTTCCCTGGCGCGCGGCGTATGCGAGCCTGCGTGGAAAGAAACCATCAACGGGTGCATCCGCCATGCCCGATCCAGACCTGCCCGTCGACGGCGCGCGCGTTCTTGCCGATCTCAATGCGCTCCGCGCCATCGGCGCCTACAAGACCGGCGTGCACAAGCCGACCTTTTCGGAGCCGCATATGCGCTCGATCGCGTGGCTTGCCGCAAAGCTCCCGGAAGCCGGCCTCGCTCCCACGATCGACGGCCTCGGCAACGTTCTCGGCACCAGCGCAAAACCTGGCTTGAGGCTCCTGGCCGGCTCGCATCTCGAAAGTCAGAATTTCGCCGGCTGGCTCGATGGACCGCTCGGCGTCGTCTATGCGCTCGAAGCCGCCCGCGTCCTCAATCCCGACGCGAGCCTCCAAGGTGCCGTCGAGGTTGCCGCCTGGTGCGACGAGGAAGGACATTTCGGCCATTTCCTCGGCAGCCGCTCCTATGTTGGCGCCGTCACGGACGCCGAGATCGACGCCGCCTGCGACCGCAGCAATGGCCGTCCCATGCGTGATGCGCTGGCGAACGTCGGGCTTGGCGGGCGCCCGCGCGTCACCGCCGAGCGCGGACGGCACGTCGGATATCTCGAAGCCCATATCGAGCAAGGCAGGACACTCGAAGACAGCGGCCTCAAGATCGGCGTCGTCACCTCCATCGTCGGCATCTGGCAATATCGCATCACCTTCACCGGCGAGCAGAACCATGCCGGCACCACGCGGATGTCGATCCGCCGCGATGCCGGCCTTGCGCTCGCCAAGTTCTGCGTCGCGATCGACGATAGCTTCCCTGCCCTGTGCGGACGGCGCACGGTATGGACCACCGGCCGCATCACGCTCGATCCCGGCGCGCCCAGCATCATTCCCGGCCGCGCCGAAATGCTGTTCCAGATGCGCGACGACGATCCGAGCATGATCGAACGTCTGGAAGCGCATTTGCGCCGCATGGCCGCCGAGGTCACGGCGGCAGGCCGCTGCAGCGTCGAGGTCGAGCGCATCCGCACCGGCGCGCCGGCGACGATGGATGCCGCGTTCCAGGACGCGATCGAAGCCGCGAGCGCACGCTTTGCCGATGGCAAGTCGATCCGGATGCCGAGCGGCGCCGGCCATGACGCCCAGGTCCTCGCCACCATCATGCCATCAGCCATGCTGTTCGTGCCCTCGATCGGCGGCATCAGCCATCACTGGAGCGAGAACACCGACGACGCCGACATCGTCACGGGGGCGAAGGTGTTTGTCGATGCGTGCCGGCGCTTGCTGGTGCGGTGAGCGCGCGCCACAGGCTTCCCACTCTCCGTGATTCCGGGGCGCGCGCAGCGCGAACTATGATGTGCAATTGCACATCAGAGAATCCATTCGTCCATTTGCGCAAGCAGCAAATGGATTCCAGGCTCGATGCTTCGCATCGCCCCCGAATGACAGCCCCCGTCATTGCGAGCAGAGCGAAGCAATCCATGCTTCTGCTTGCGGTGCTATGGATTGCTTCGCTCCGCTCGCAATGACGATGTGGTTGGCTTGAGTGCGACATAGCAACCCGACGGGCAAATCACCGAAAGTCTGTCCAGCCCTTACGGAAAAAACATTCCGCTTCCGTCGTCGGGCAAATCAGTGATTTAACTCCGCGCGTCTCACCCGAAAGAGGGGCGGCTCGCGATCGTCACGAACGTTGCGGTGAGATGCGGTGGACGCGGGGTTCACGACTGACGAGCGTGGCATTCGCGGACGGCGAAGTCGTGTGGTCCTGGCGCCCCGACGCTGGCGCTAAGTTCGTGCGAACAAGTTCGCACTAGACGATGGTGGCAAGAAAGCCCGGTCACCAGGGAGAGCGCGAAGGAAACCGTAACACCATCGCGCAGGGAAAGCCGGAATGCTTCGGTTGAACCTGTGGTCCTACCCCCGTGCTTTTTGTTGCACGGGACCCATGGGTGCAACCAGCGCCCGGCTTTCCCTGCGCCCTCTGTGTTTCGAGGAGGGTGGAAAGTAAACCAAAGCTCGGACGCATGGCGCCGCGAGAATGCGAACTCACATCCTCTCACCAAACTCTACCGTCATGCCCCGCCACCGGGTCTCGCCTTTTGGCGAGCTCGATGACAGGCTCCGGCGGGGCATCCAGTATCCGGCGTCCTGTCAACCGCTCTACCCATCCTACGGACTGCGGGATCCCGGCTCGACACCGGAAACGACCGACCGTGCCATGCGACAAAAAGCCGTGAATGTGGCGGGCCGAACCCATCGCAAAGCGGTTACGTTGCCTTGCCAAGCGCTGGCTTTGTGGCCATTTTCCTTACTCGTACCCGGTTTTGATTACCCGCAGATGCTATTGCTCGAGTCTCTCCCAACCGTCATCGGTGCCGCCGCCATTGCGCCGGCGCTTCTGATGCTCTGGCTCGTCATCGCCGCCGACGAGCGCCCGGGCCCGCCGGGACAGGTCTGGCTCGCTTTCGTGCTCGGCGCGGCCAGCATCTCGCTGCTTGGGCTGGTGCGCGCGCCGTTCAACGCATTGCTGGCGATACCGGAAAACCCCTGGATGACGTTGGTGGTGCGCTCGCTGTTCGGCGTCGCCCTCCCTGAAGAGATCGTGAAGATCGCGGTGATCATCGCCGTGTCGTCCCGGCGGCGGCGCGCCTCCGCCGACCCGATGGATCCGGTGGTCTACGGCGCCGCCGTAGGGCTCGGTTTCGCCGCCTATGAGAACCTCGCCTACCTGGTCCAGCACGCCGAGATGTGGCGCGCGCTCGCCGTGCTGCGCAGCGTGCTCACGGTGCCGTTTCACGGCGCGCTCGGCATCATCGCCGGCGCCTATGTCGCGATCGCACGCTCCGGCACCGCGCTCGGCGCGCACCGCAAGAACCGCGCCTGGGCGCGCTTGTCGAGCTGGGGCATGGTGCTGCTCGCCCCGGTCTTGCTGCATGCCGCGTTCGACTTCCCGCTCCTGACCCTGCAGCGGGGCGGCGATCTCGGCTCCACGCTGCGGATGGTCCTGGGCTCGGCGAGCGTCCTGATCGGGTTCAGCTCGATCGGCTTCGCCATCCGCCTGATCTACCGGGTCGGCCGCCATCATGCCCCGCGCACCGCGCTCGCGCGTGAACGGCTGAGCCAGTTGCGGCGGATGTGGGCCGTGCTCGTCCTCGGCAGCGGCGCCGGCTTTCTCGGGCTGGCCTTCGTGCTGACGTCGATCCGTCGCTGGCTGATCAATCCCGAGCACAATGCGGCGGCGATCCTGGTCCCGGTCGCGGCGATCTCCATTGTGATCGGTATAGCGCTGCTGATCGCGACCACCGCGATTTACATCTTCGGGCGAAATCGAATTCGCACGACGTCGGAGGGCTTTTCGTCGGCGCCGGGGCCGGGCTAATCTGATATAATCAGAACCGGACACGCTCTAGGATCGCGTGCAATCAGGCACCCGCCGGGAGAGCTGCGATGACCCTTCCAGATAACCTCGACAAGCTGCAGTCCGAAGTGAACGCCACGGTGAAGGCGCATTGGAAGGCCTTCCTGTTCGAAGGCATCCTGCTCGTGGTTCTTGGCCTCGCCGCGTTGATCGTGCCGGCCTTCGCGAGCCTCGCCGTGACCATCTTCCTCGGCTGGCTGTTCCTGATCTCCGGGATCGGCGGATTGATCGTCACCTACTGGGCGCGCGAGATGCCGGGCTTCTGGTGGTCGCTGATCTCGGCGGCGCTGGCCGTGCTCGCCGGCCTGATCCTGCTGGCGCGGCCGATGCAGGGCGTGCTGACGCTGACCATCGTGGTCGGAGCCTATTTCGTCGCCGAGGGCGTCGCCACCATCATGTATGCGCTGGAGCACCGGCGCGAATTGACCGGGCGCTGGTCGTGGCTCCTGATCGCAGGGCTGATGGACATCCTGATCGCCTTTATCATCGTCGCCGGCCTGCCCGGCTCGGCGGAATGGGCGCTTGGGCTCCTGGTCGGCCTCAATCTGTTATTCGGCGGCGCCAGCCTGATCGGCATGGCGCTCGCCGCCCACAGCACCGACCCGTGATTTTGAGCGTTTTCGAGCGAAGTGGATACCGGTTCGCGTAAAGAAAACGCGTCAAAATAAGAAACTGAAGATCGGTTCTGATTGAATCAGAACCGAATCTTTGGAGGTGACAAGGCGGAATCCTTCCGCTATAGACCCAGCCATGATCAACGCTGCCACCAGCTATTTTTGGTACTTTAGCTACGACAGCTCGCTGGCGGCGGGAGGATCGCGCTCAATTTAGTGAAATTGCAGCAAGACGTCCGAACAGCCGCCAGACCTGGCGGCTTTTTTGTTGGCCGGCAGGTTCAAAAATCAAAAGGAGCCCGCCGTGTTGAGTACCACTGACGATCTTCGCATTAGAGAACTGAAAGAGCTGAGTACGCCCGAAGAGGTGATGCGCGAGATCCCGCGCACCTTGACGGCGACGCGGGTGGTGATGGCGGCGCGCAACGCCATCCACGCCATCCTGAACGGCAAGGACGACCGCCTCCTGGTTGTCGTCGGCCCCTGCTCCGTCCACGATCCCGAAGCGGCCATCGACTACGCCGAGCGCCTCGCCACCTTGCGCGAGACGCTGTCTGACCGGCTCGAGATCGTGATGCGGGTCTATTTCGAGAAGCCGCGCACCATTGTCGGATGGAAGGGGCTGATCAACGATCCCAACCTCGACGGGAGTTTCGACATCAACAAGGGCCTGCGGCTCGCCCGCAGCGTGCTCTCCGCCGTCAACAATCTCGGCCTGCCCGCGGGCGCCGAATTCCTTGATATGACGACGCCGCAATACATCGCTGATCTCGTGAGCTGGGCCGCAATCGGCGCGCGCACCACCGAAAGCCAGATCCACCGCGAGCTCGCCTCCGGCCTGTCCTGCCCCGTCGGCTTCAAGAACGGTACCGACGGCAATGTGCGCATCGCCGCCGACGCCGTGAAATCGGCCTCCCACCCGCACCATTTCATGGCGGTGACGAAAGGAGGACGCTCGGCGATCGCGGCGACCAGCGGCAATGAGGACTGCCACATCATCCTGCGCGGTGGCCGCGCGCCGAACTATGATGCGGCGAGCGTCGATGCTGCAGCAAGCGAGCTGGCACGCTCAGGCGTCAACCAGCGCATGATGATCGACGCCAGCCACGCCAACAGCAGCAAGAAGCCGGAGAACCAGCCGCTGGTCGTTGCCGACATAGCCGGTCAGGTTTCCGGCGGCGAGACGCGCATCATGGGCGCGATGATCGAAAGCAACCTGGTCGCCGGGCGGCAGGACGTGGTGCCGGGGGTCGCGCTCACCTACGGTCAGAGCATCACTGACGGCTGCATCGATTGGGAGACGACGGTCTCCTCGCTCAACGTGCTTGCCGATGCGGTCGAGGCACGCCGCAAGGCAGAGCGCCGCGATGTCCGGGAACGGTTGGCCTAGACGCTTGTGGCTACGGGCCGCTGGGCGACGCAACGCCCGGCGGCTCGCCTCAGCAACCCCTGCAGATGCTCTTGATCTTGCGATCAAGGGCAGCATCTTCCTTGTTCACCGGATTGTTCGGGTCGTTGATATTGCTCTCGCCCGGCACATCGCCGCGGCGCGGCTGACGGTGGCCGACCGGCGCTTCCGGAATCGGCCTGGTCTCGGGAGTGCTTTTCGGCACTGTCGTGGTTCCACCCTGCGCAAAGGCAGGCGCACCGATCAGGGTCACAAGTGCCATCGACAAGATTGTTTTCCGCATCCTGATTCTCCTGCCTCTCGACACACTTTATCGCGCCCGTTCAGGCGCGTCGATATTACTGCATCTGCGCTCACACCTTAGGTGGATAGAGATGCACGTCACCGCAATAATCGACGACACGGTAGCGTGTTTCATTAACTCCTTCACGCTGCGAGAGATTGTCCTGCGTCAAATAGCCCGGCCCGATCGGCGCTTTGCCGTGGCCGCCGGGAATGTCGAGCACGTAGTCGGGCTGGCACAGGCCCGAGACGCGGCCCCGCAACGATCGCATCAGTTCCTGCCCCTCCTCGATGGTCGTGCGCAGATGCGCAGTGCCGGGCGCGAGATCGCCATGGTGCAGGTAATAGGGCTTGATCCGGCATTCGACGAAGGCCCGCATCAAGCCCTCTAATGTGGCGGCATCATCGTTGATACCCTTGAGCAGCACGGTCTGGCTCACCAGGGGAATGCCGGCATCCGCCAGCCGCGCGCAGGCGGCGCGCGCTTCTGGCGTCAGTTCGCGCGGATGATTGGCGTGGATCGCAACCCAGGTCGTCGCGCCCTCCACACGCAGCGTGCGGACCATCTCTGGATTGAGACGGGCCGGATCAGCCACCGGCACGCGCGTGTGCAGGCGGATGATCTTCACGTGATCGATGGCAGCGAGATCGGCCATGATCTCGGCGAGCCGCCGCGGCGACAGCATCAACGGATCGCCGCCGGTCAGGATCACCTCCCAGATCTCCGGCTGCGAGCGGATGTAGGAGAGCGCATCGCGGTAGGCGTCCTCCGACAGCGCCGTCGCCTTCCCCGGCCCGACCATCTCGCGGCGGAAGCAGAACCGGCAATAGACCGCGCAGACGTGCACGAGCTTGAATAACACCCGGTCCGGATAACGGTGCACGATGCCGGGAACAGGCGCATGCGCATCATCGCCGATCGGATCGGCGTTCTCGCCGGGATGCGTCACGAGTTCATCCGCGGCGGGGATGAATTGCCGCGCGATCGGATCGTTCGTATCATTCGGGTCGATCAGCGCCGCAATGTCAGGCGTCACCGCGATCGCGTAGCGCGCGGCGACCTGCTCCAGATCGGCAAGCGCCTCCTGCCGCGCAAGGCCGCGCTCGATCAGTTCGGCGGGCTGGCGCAGGGTTGCGGCCAGCTTTCGATCGATCCGGTTCATGTCTCTCCTGCCGGCGGCGTCCACACCACCTGGTCGATCCTTAGCGCGCCGCTTGCCAGCATCACCAGCCGGTCGAAGCCGAGCGCGACGCCGCTCGCCTCAGGCATCTCGCCGACGGCGGCAATAAAATCCTCATCCAGCGGATAACGCTCGCCGTAGCGACGCTCTTTCTCGTCCATCGCCGCAGCGAAGCGGCGGCGCTGCTCGGCGGCATCGGTCAGTTCGCCAAACCCGTTGGCGAGTTCGACGCCGCAGGCATAGACCTCGAAGCGCTCGGCGACGCGCGGATCGGACGGTTCCGCGCGCGCCAGCGCAGCTTCCGGAATCGGATAGTCGGACAGCACGGTCAGGCGCCCCAGACCGAGATGCGGCTCGACGTGTTCGACCAGGACCTTGCTGAAAATATCCGACCAAGTGTCATCCTCGGCAATCCGTACCCGTTCCCGCGCCGCATCCGCTAGCGCCGCGCGGTCACCCTCACCGTCAACGACGGTCGCCAGGAGATCGATCCCGGCAAAGCACTCGAAGGCGGACGAGACCGTCAGCAGTTCAGGCACCCCGCCGATCTCTGCGGTCTTGCCACGAAACGAGAATTGTTTGATGCCCGTCGCGTGCGCGGCCTCGGCGATGATCAAGAGGGTGTCGGCCACCACGGCGTCGATATCATCATTGGCGCGGTACCATTCCAGCATGGTGAACTCGGGCAAATGGAGGTCACCGCGTTCACGGTCGCGGAACACGCGCGCGAACTCGAAGATCTTTGTTTCACCCGCCGCGAGTAGCTTCTTGCAGGCGAATTCGGGTGACGTGCGCAAGTAGCGGGGCACGCGGCTGCAATCGGCCCGCGTCAACTCCGTGCGCGGCGCATGCAGATGGGTCTCGTTGCCAGGCGAAATCTGCAGGATGCCGGTCTCGACTTCCAAGAATCCCCGCCCCTCAAACCAAGCCCGCACCGCCTTCGTCACAGCGCTCCGCGCCTCGAGAAACGGTTTTCTGTCGGCGTGCCGGGCTGGATTCCACCAGGGGGACGGGCGGTTGACGCCGCTCATGGCTGCGCTCCTGCCAAAGGACGCTTCACGCGATGCGTCGGGTTATCCATTAACAAGTTGAGAAAATCGGTAAATCTCATTGAAATCGCTCGATTTCCTCGACGTCCGGCGACCCCTTGATGCCTGACGGTGAATGTGTTGTCCATAGAGCGGGGCGGCACCACGTTCCGGCCCGCCGTTCGCGCGGTTGACACCTCGTAGAGGACGCCACACCTGTCAGCAACCTGCCGAAACCGGCCGCAAAAGGCTGGCATCTCGGGGGCAAATCAGTATGTTGCAGCCCGAAACTGCCGCCAGGCCGCCGAGCGCATCAGCCGAGCCGAGCCGGCGGCCGAACCATTCAGGAAAACCACTTTGAGAGTCATCGCCAGTTCCATCCGCAAGGGCAACATCATCGAGCAGGATGGCAAGCTTTACGTTGTCCTTTCCGCCGAAAACATCCATCCCGGTAAGGGAACCCCGGTCAGTCAGATCGAAATGCGTCGCATCGGCGACGGCGTGAAAGTCTCCGAACGCTACAAGACCACCGACCAGGTGGAGAAGGCGACCGTCGAGGATCGCAACTTCAACTACCTCTATGAGGACGCCGACGGCTTCCATTTCATGAATGGCGAGACCTACGACCAGGTCCAGGTGTCGAAGGACATCGTCGGGTCATCCGCGCCGTATCTGCAGGAAAACATGACCGTGAAGCTCTCGATGCATGAGGGCAATCCGGTCGCGATCCAATTGCCGCAGCGCGCCACCCTGGAGGTCGTCGAGACCGAGCCGGTGACGAAGGGCCAGACCGCCTCCTCCTCCTACAAGCCGGCCGTGCTGTCGAACGGCATTCGCACCGCTGTGCCGCCGCATATCTCGACCGGCACGCGCATTGTGGTGATGACCGAAGACGGCTCATACGTCGAACGCGCGAAGGATTAGCCGATCGAGCTAAGGGGGTACCGCGCCGGGGGACGACGCGTTGAAGGTGAAAGCTGTCTGCTTTGTGGCACCTTGGCTGGCAGCTTTCGCGTCGCTTCTCGCCAACCCCCTCGCCGCTTCTGCCGACGAATTCCGTAGCCCTTCGATCTCGGCCGTGCGCGTCGAATGGCGTGCGGTGCTCGATCAGCTTCGCGCCGAGATCAATAGCCAGCCTTCGATCGCTGCGAACTTCACATTTGCGAGCCAGCGCCGCGTACCTTCATACGATCCGCGCTCACGGCCCGCGCTGGTGCAATTGAACGCGATCACCTCGCAGCTATTCCCCGGCATCGGCCGCAGCCCGATCCCGGTGCTCTTGCCGTTCGATACCGCAACCTATCTCGAAGCGCGGCGGAGCGGCACGCCGGAGAGCTTGTCCGTGTCGCGCTATCAGGCGGACTTCCGTCCGGCCGATCTCTTCCATGCAGGAGCGGCCGGTTATGATACGATGTTCACACTCGAGCCGGGCGCAGGCAACGCAATGCCGGAGCGGACTTACGCAAGACCGATCGAGGTGCATATCACCGGTTCGCTGCTGCTCTATGATCTCAACGATCGGCTCGGCGGCAAAGGCGAACCGGTCAAATCGCTTTCGGCGCAATATCCTGATATCCGACGCTTCATCCGCGAAGGCTATGTACGCTATGCCTTCACCCGCTTCGGCGTACCCTATGTGGTTTCGATCCACTGCCTCGATAGCACGCCGCGGCTGCGACGGCTGGCCTGCCGCGAGGCCTATCCGGTCGCCGAACGCTTCCTGAAGGCGCTGCGCATCGCCGGCGGCCAACCCTCGCGGCTGCGGCGGGACATCGCCTCCGTGAGCGCCGAACGGCCGGCCGCCGTTTCACCTGAGTTCACCTATCGGCCAAGCGGCGACATCGTCGCCAACAGCGGTTACCACAAGCAGGGTGGCCGCACCGACCTGACCGCGTATTCGCAGATCCGCTTCCCCTTGGCGAAGGCACCGGCCTTCATCCATTCGCAATCGTTCGGCAGGCGCGCCGACCAATATCCTTGGCAGGACAGCTTTTGCGAGGCGCGCAGTTTCGAAGTCGGCCAGTGCGCCAACGGCTTTGGCCACCAGGGGCAGGATATCCGCCCGGGCCCCTGCCCGCGCGACAACGAAAGCGGAGAACCCTGCGATCCCAAGCGACAGGCGATCGTTGCTGTGCGCGATGGCGTCGTGATCCGTTCGCGAGGCCAACAGGGGGCGACGCTGCAGGTCAACACCCAGACCGAGCATATTCGCTTCCGATACATGCATATGACCCCGTCGGCGATGGATGCGGACAGCCTTCTCAACGGACACCGCGTCATGGAAGGCGAAAAGATCGGCGTGGTCTCGAATTATCTCGATCATCCCAACGGCACCACGCGCCACCTGCATTTCGACGTGCAGGTGTTCACGCGCGACGGTTGGCTCTGGGTCAATCCCTACACCACGCTGGTCTCAGCCTATGAACGCCTGATCCGCGGCCGCGGCCGTGAGATCGGCCCAGAACCGCCGGCAGCGGCCGCGGTGGCGCATGCGCAGCCGGAAGACGTGATCCAACGTCTCGATCCGCAGGAAGGCGGCGGCAACTAGACTCGAATCGTAGGCGGACAAGGGCGCTGGAAGATTTCGCGTGCGGGGCACGCTCTTTCCACGTCATTGCGAGCGAAGCGAAGCAATCCGTTTCGCCACTTGTGGAGGCGTGGATTGCTTCGCTTCGCTCGCAATGACGGCGTTAGGCCTCCGTTACTCAATGAGTGTCGTAAGCTGCGCGCCCTCGTCGGCTACGAATACGGCAATCAACTCCGCCGGCTCCGTGTTGCTTGCATTGGCTGAGACCAGGTGCGTCGAACCCGGCGGCTCGAAGAAGGATTGACCGACCTTGAACGTCTCAAGCGCTCCGCCGCCGAGTTGCGAGCGGATTTCGCCCTTGGTGATGTAGGCCGTCACCGAGCCGGCATGCCGATGCGGGCGCGTGAAACCGCCGGGGCCGTAGAACACGCGCACGATGGTGACACGCTTGCCCGGCACGTTTGGCAGCGCGTACGAGCCGATCGGCTCAACCTTGTCGAGCGGCGATCCCTCGGCGGCGTTCGCGCAAAGCGGCGCGATGGCGCCGGATACCGTGTCCATCATCGCCGGCAATGTCCTTGCGGTGACCAAGGCACAGGCAAGACCCGCAATAACCGCGAGCGAAATGGGCCGTGTCGATGCGAAAGGAGTTGTCGCGAGCATCGATGCCATGTTGTTCTCCTTTGGAGAAAGACGTTATTCGCCCCTTTGCCTTCCCTATTCACGACGCGGCTGCGCCGACCGAGGACGGCTTTCGCGCCGGCGGCGTCCAGCGATAGGCGACGCCATACCTGTTCCAGACGTTGATCGCCGCGATCGCCGAGGTGAGATAGCTCAGTTCCGGCTCGGAGAATTCCGCGCGCGCTTCAGCATAAACCTCGTCGCTCACGCCGTCGCCGAGTTTCGTCAGCGCTTCGGTCCATGCCAGCGCAGCGCGTTCTCGCGCGGAAAATTGCGGGGCCTCGCGCCAGACCACGACGAGGTTGAGCTTGTCGGCCGATATGCCGAGGCTCTCGGCCTGCAGGATATGAAACTGCACGCAGAAGGCACAGCCGTTGATCTGCGAGGCGCGCAGCTTGACCAGTTCGAGCAACTGCTTGTCGAGCCCTGCCTTGGCCGCCTGACCCAGCGCCCGCACCGCATCGTAGACATCGGGTGCAAGCTTCTGAAAGTCAGCGTATTCGGCTCTCGCGTGTGACATCAGTTTCGCCTCATGTTATCAGTATGCTGATAGATTATCAGAGCACTGATATGGCGCGCAAGACTGCACGGTCCACCGGCACGGTTCGTAAGACATCAAAAATCGAAAAATCGAAAAATCCCACTCGGAGCCGGAAAGCGCCCGCCGAGACAGATCCGGCACTTGCAATCATCCGCCCACCACCACCCGGCCAGGGCAAGCGCGGCGAGCAAGGCTATCTCGCTTATCTCCTGCGGCAGGCCCAGGCGGCGACGCGGCTGACGATGGAGCGGGCGCTGGGAAAGCTCGGCGTTACCCCGCCACAGTTCGTCGTGCTGACGATGCTGCGCGCCTATCCCGGGCTGTCCGGCGCCGATCTCGCGCGGGTGGCGTTGCTGACGCCGCAGACCGTCGGCGTCATCATCCGCAATCTCGAGCGCGACGGCGCGATCCGGAAGACACCGCATCCGGTTCACGGCCGCGTCCTGCAATGGACGCTGACCAGGCGCGGAACCGCGCTCCTGGAAAAATGCCGGAGCCACGCCCGTGCCGTGGACCGGCGGCTGGCCAAGGGGCTCAACCCCAGGGCAGAACTGATCGTGCGGCGCTGGCTGTCCAAAATCGCCACAGAGCTGCAGGATAGCTAGGTTCCCGCGGCGATGTGACTTTTTGTGTCCTTGGATGGCGCCGCTAGATTGGCAGCATGAAGCAACTTGATTCTTTGAGATCCCTTACCCGCCGGGCTTTCCTGCAAGGCAGCATCGCGGCTGGCAGCCTGCTTGCCAGCCCATTCGCGGCGCTCGCCGCAGCACCACCCGGCTTCGACCAATGGCGCGACAATTTCCGCGCGCGCGCGCTCGCCAAGGGAATCTCGGCGGCGACCTGGACCCGCGTGATGGGCCGCATCGAGCCTGACATGAGCGTGTTCCGGCAAATGCAGAAGCAGCCGGAATTCAACGAACAAATCTGGCAATACATCAACCGTCGCGTCTCCGACTGGCGCATCATCAATGGCCGTGAGGCGCTCAAGAAGAACGAGGCGCTGTTCGCGCGGATCGAGAAGGATTTTGGCGTCGAGCGCGGCACGCTGTTGGCACTGTGGGGCGTTGAATCCGCCTACGGCGATCCGCTGGTGCAGCAGAACCACATGAAGCCGGTATTCCCTGCACTTGCCGCGCTCGCCTGGAACGAGCCGCGTCGCAAGGCTTATTGGGAGACCGAGCTGATCAATGCGCTCAGGATCGTCGATCGCGGCTGGAGCACGCCGGAGGAGATGCGCGGCTCCTGGGCCGGCGCCATGGGGCATTCGCAATGGATGCCGGAAGTGTGGCTCAATGTCGGCTTCGACTATGACGGCGATGGCAAGGTCTCGCCATTCGGCCGGCCGGACGATGCACTCGGATCAACCGCGAAATACCTCGTCAACCGCGGCAAATATCACCGCGGGCAACATTGGGGCTATGAAGTGCGGGCCAATGGCAACATGAGCGGCAGCCGCACCTATGCGGCATGGGCCGGCGCCGGCGTGACCCGCGCGGACGGCCTGCCATTCCCGCAGCCGAATGCATCGGCGCAGCTATGGATTCCGGTCGCCGGCGGCCCCGCCTTCCTGCTGGGTCCGAATTTCTATGCCGTGCGCAGCTACAATCCCTCAATGAACTATGCGTTGGCGATCTGCCATCTCGGCGACCGCATCCTCGGCGCGCCGCCCTTCATCCATCCCTTCCCCGGCTCCGAGCGTGCGCTGACGCTCGCCGAGGTGCAGGAAATGCAGACGCGACTGACAAAGGCCGGCTTCGATACCGGCGGCACCGACGGCCGCGTCGGCAATGACACCATGAAGGCGATCCGGGATTATCAGACCAAGATGAGCCTGTTGCCGGCCGACGGTTATGGCGGCCTGAAGGTGCTGGCGCGGTTGCGGCAGGGGAATTAGCGCAACCGTCATTGCGAGCACAGCGAAGCAATCCACGTCGCCGCGAGTTGAGAGATGGATTGCTTCGCTGCGCTCGCAATGACGGCAGGTGTCATGGTCGCCGCGCGACCGCACCCGCGTTCATGCCGCCGTCGATGACAAGCTCAGTCCCGGTCACGTAGCGCGACGCATCGGAGGCCAGATACAGCACGCCGCTGGCGATCTCCGCCGCCTGACCGGCGCGGCCGAGCGGGGTTGCAATCTTCGCACGTTCTTCGGGATCAATCGGCGCGTTCGCACGGTTCCCCGTCGCCTCCGTCGGGATCTTGCTCCAGATCGGGGTGTCGATGATGCCGGGATGGACCGAGTTGACGCGGATGCCGTCTCCCGCAGCGGCGCATTCCATCGCGACAGACTTCGCAAGCAGCCGCACGCCGCCTTTGGTCGCGGAGTATCCGGCAAGGCCCGCCGCGCCGCGCAGGCCCGCGAGCGAGGACATCATGATGACGGATCCGCCACCGCTCCTGCGCATCAGCGGCAGAGAATATTTCACCGAGAGGAAAACGCCGTCGAGATTGATCGCGGTCTGCCGGCGCCAGTCGGCAAGCGTCATGTCGGTGATCGACGGCACGGCGATGCCGATGCCGGCATTGGAGACCAGCACATCGAGCCGGCCGAACCGTTTCTCGATCTCCGAGATGATCTCCGCCCAGCGTGCCTCGCTGGTGACGTCCTGTTGCAGAAACACCGCTTTGCCGCCGGCCTTGTTGACGCCGGTAACGAGCTCCGGTCCCCTGAGCTCGTCGATATCGGTCGCTACGACCGTGGCGCCCTCCTGCGCCAGCAATTCCGCGACCGCCGCGCCAATGCCCGAGGCGCCGCCGGTGACCAGTGCCACCTTGCCTTCCACCTGTCCTGCCATGTGCTCTCCCCGACTGTTTTCTTATCTGATCACCGCGGGCCCCTGATCGGGGACCGCGACGTCGAGCACACGCAATTGCACACGTTCGCTGCCTTGCCAACGGTCGATCGCAAGGGAGCCCGCGACATGGAGCGGCTGGCCGCGATTTTGAATCAGCGCATTGCCGAGCTTTTGGCCGACGGAACGGAACGCCATGCCGTTCACGATCGCGCCGTCGCCCGATTTGAAGCGCAGTCGCAGATGCGCCTGTCCGACTTCATCGGCATAGACGAGCTGGTGCGACGGCAGCGCGATCACCGGCTCCGGATTGCCGCTGCCGAACGGGCCGGCGCGGTTCAGCATCGCGGCAAATTCCACCGCTACGGCGCGAGCGCTCACCGCGCCGTCGATGAACAATTCATTCTCGTGACGCGAATTGGCGACGTCGGCGGCGAGCACGCTTTCCAGATAGGCGCGGAACTCGGCGAGCTTCTCCTTTCGCAGCGTTACGCCTGCGGCCATCGCATGGCCGCCGCCCTTGAGCAGCAGGCCGTCCGCCACCGCCTGCCGCACCGCCTTGCCGAGATCGACGCCGCCGATCGAGCGACCCGAGCCGGTGCCGATGCCGCCCGGCTCGAGCGCGATGGCGAAGGCCGGCCTGCCAAATTTCTCCTTCAGGCGCGAGGCCACGAGGCCGACGACGCCGGGATGCCAGCCCTCGGCGGCCGTGACGATGACAGCGCCCTTGTCCTCCAATCCGAGCGAGGCCAGCGCCTCCGCCTCGGCCTGCGCTTCGGCCGCCTGCTCAATGACGCGCCGCTCGCTGTTGAGGCGGTCGAGTTCGGCCGCGATCCGTGCCGCCTCCGAGGGGTCGGATTCCAGAAGTAGCCGCACGCCGAGGTCGGCGCGCCCGATCCGCCCGCCCGCATTGATGCGCGGTCCCAGCATGAAGCCGAGGTGCCAGGCCTCCGGCGGGCCATTGAGCCGGGCCACATCCATCAGCGCGGTGTGCCCGACATGGTCGCGCCGGCGCAGCGCGATCAGCCCCTTGGCGACCAGAGCGCGGTTGAGCCCAATCAGCGGCGCGACGTCAGCCACCGTTCCAAGCGCGACGTGATGCAGCATGCCCAAGAGATCCGGCTCCGGCATTTCCGAAGTCCAGAAATCGCGCTGGCGCAATTCCCGGTTCACCGCGACCAGCGTCACCAGCACGAGGCCAACGGCTGCGAGATGACCAAGGCCGGAGAGATCGTCAGGCCGGTTGGGATTCACCAGTGCGTCCACCTCGGGCAGCACCTCGCCGCATTGATGGTGATCGATCACGACCACGGACATGCCGAGCCGCCGCGCCTCCGCCAGCGGCTCCAGGCTCGTGGTGCCGCAATCGACGGTGACCAGCAACGTCGCGCCCTTGGCGGCAAGCGCGCGCACGGCCTCCGTGTTGGGGCCGTAGCCCTCGAACAGGCGGTCGGGAATGTGGATCAGCGGATCGAGCCCGCAATGCCGCAAGTGCCAGGTGAGCAGCGCCGCCGAGGTTGCTCCGTCGACGTCGTAGTCGCCGAAGACCGCGACCTTCTCATTACGCATCGCCGCATCCGCGATCCGCCTTGCCGCCGCCTCCATCTCGGTCACGGTGAAGGGATCCGGCATCAATTTGCGGATGGTGGGATCGAGGAAATCCGGCACATCATCGATCGCGACGTCGCGGCCCGCGAGCACCCGCGCCAGCATTTCCGGCAGTTGGTGGCGCTGCGCGATCGCGAGCGCCCGCGCCGCTCCCCGCGCGTCCAAACGGTCGCGCCAGAATTTGCCCGTGAGCGAGCGCGCCACGCCGAGAAAGGCCGGCGGCATCTCTACGGGCAGGACGGCGGTGTGCAGCGTCATAACGATCCCGACGACGAGTGGCGCTCGCATGAGAGCGAATCAGAGCTGCCATCCTCGACCCTGAGCGGGCGATCGCGAAGCGCTGCCAGGCGGTTTTGCCCGCTTTTCGAAGGAGACGGACGTTGCGGAATTGGCTTGCGGGGGTGTCGAGGCCTTCGTCGGGCGGTGTCAGGAGAGGGATTCACAACGGGAAATGGCGGAGTGCCCAAATAAAGTGCAGTCCCACATAGGTGGCAATTTCGGAAAATTAAGCCGATGTTAGCCGAAATCCCCGAAAAAGGACGCGTGTTTGATGTGCGATTTTTTGGTTCCGTTCCGTCCGCAGGAAGCGGTCAAAGGCTTAATGCAAGGGAAGTCCGGCTATGTCCATCGCGCTCCCGCGCGCGAAATCAATCGCGAGCGAATCGGCGGTCTCGCCTGACATCGACGATGAATCCGACATTTCGGCGCTGATCGCGCGGCTGACCGCGGAGGTCAATCAGATCGCCTGCGAGAAGACCAGGTCGATCCAGAAGATCACCAACCAGATGAAGATGCTGGCGCTGAATGCGCTGATCGAAAGCTCGCGCGCCGGCGCGCAAGGCGCGGGCTTTGCCGTGGTGGCGCAGGAAGTGCGCGGCGTCGGCCAGCAGGTCGAGACCATCGCGCGCGAGCTCGAGACGCAACTAACGCGGCGCACCGGCAGTCTCATGAGCTCGATCGAGCGCATGACCGACCGCTCGCGCGGCGAGCGCATGGTGGACCTGTCGCTGAACGCGATCGAGCTGATCGACCGCAACCTCTATGAACGCACCTGCGATGTGCGCTGGTGGGCGACCGATTCTGCCGTCGTCGACTGCGCTGCGTCACCGCAACCGGCGGTGGTCGCGCACACGTCCGAGCGGCTGGGCGTGATCCTTTCCGCGTACACCGTCTACCTCGATCTCTGGCTTTGCGATCTCGAGGGCAACGTGCTCGCCAACGGGCGCGCCGATCGCTTCAAGGTGATCGGCCAGAACGTCGCGGCCACAAAATGGTTTCGCCAGGCGCGCGACCTGCGCTCGGGCGACGACTATGTCGCCGGCGACGTCGAGTGCCAGCCGCTGCTCGGCAACGCGCAAGTCGCGACCTATTGCGCCAGCGTCCGCGAAGGCGGCAAGGCCCATGGCAAGCCGACCGGCGTGCTCGCGATCCATTTCGACTGGGAGCCGCAGGCACGCGCCATCGTGCAGGGCGTGCGCGTCGGCGCCGCCGACAAAGCGCGCGTGCTGCTGGTCGATTCCCATTTCCGGGTGATCGCGGCATCCGACGGCAAGGGCCTTCTGACCGAGCACGTCTCGCTGTCACTCGGCGGCCAGCGCAGCGGCTTCTACCACGACCGCTCCGGCGCGTTGGTCGCCTTCCACGCCACGCCGGGCTACGAGACCTACAAGGGTCTCGGCTGGTACGGCGTCATTCTCTGCGGGGCGGCTTCCTAGGCCTAGATCGGTGTGGTGTCCCCTCATGGTGAGGAGCGCCAGCGCGTCTCGAACCATGAGGCCCCGATCTCGCCCGCGGCCCATCCCTCGAGAGGGCCGCTGCGCGGCCTCCTCAGGCTGAGGGCTTTCTGCGTGGCGCTCTTCTTGGCTTTTCGCGACGAGCTGCTCAGCTAGCAACCCATCCGATCGGCGATCGCGCCGAAATCCTTGGCGACGATATCCCAGTCGCCGGTTGCTTCGAAGTCGACCTTCTGCAGCGGGCCGTATTCGGTCGGACGCGCCACAAAGGCGGTCTTCAGGCCGTTCTGCTGCGCATGCTTGAGATCGCCGTTGTGCGCGGCCACCATCATCACCTGCTCCGGCGGCAGGCACAGCAATTTCGCGGCGCCAAGATATGTCTCGGGATCAGGCTTGTAGTGCTCGAACAGTTCGGCCGACATAACGAGGTCCCAGGGCAGCCCTGCGAACTTCGCCATGTTGGTCAGCAGTGCGACATTGCCGTTCGAGAGCGGCGAGATGATGTATTTCGCCTTCAGCCGCGCCAGCCCCGCTACGCTGTCGGGCCAGGGATGCAGGCGGTGCCATCCCGTGGTGAGGTAATGCAGGTCGACGTCCGTCAATCCCTTGATGCCCTGCTGCTCGACCAGCTTCTCCAGTGAGCGGCGGTGCAGCACGTCGAGGATGACATAGCCGCGTTCAGGATGTTTGCGCACCTCGTCCATCGAGGCGACATAGACCGCGCGCCAGCCGTCAACCAGCGCGGACCAGTTGGCTTCGATGCCGCGCGTCTTCGCCCACTTCGTGAAGTCGTTGATCAGGCTGGTGCGCCAGTCGACGACGGTGCCGAACACGTCGAACACCAGCGCCTTCACCGCCGAAAGATCGGCCATGCTCGCCTCCCGTTTGTTTCTGACGCCGTCATTCCGGGTCCGATGCTTCGCATCGCCCCGGAATGACGAAGGAGTATCCTCAATCGAGATGGAACTTCTCGAGCTGGCGGTGCTCCGCCTTGATGTAGCGCACGGTGCCGGTGACCGAGCGCATCACCACCGTCTCGGTCTCGATCGTGTCCTTCTTGAACTTGACGCCCGTCAGCAGCGAGCCCGTGGTGACGCCGGTGGCGGCGAACAAGCAGTCGCCGCGCGCCATGTCCTCGATGCCGTAAATCATCTTCGGATCGGTGATGCCCATCTTGTGCGCACGCTCGCGCTTCTCCTCGCTGTCAAGGATCAGGCGGCACTGCATCTGGCCGCCGATGCAGCGCAGCGCTGCCGCGGCCAGCACGCCCTCGGGGGCACCGCCGGTGCCCATATAGATGTCAACGCCGGTCTCGTCCGGGTTGGTGGTGTGGATCACGCCGGCCACGTCGCCGTCGGTGATCAGGCGCACGGCGGCGCCAGTCGAGCGGATGCTCGCGATGATGTCGGCATGGCGCGGACGGTCGAGCACCAGAGCTGTGATCGCCGATGCCGGCACGCCCTTGGCCCTGGCGAGCCGCTGGATGTTGTCGGCCGGCGACGCGTCAAGCTCGATCACGTTCTTGTCGTAGCCCGGACCGATCGCGATCTTCTCCATGTAGACGTCGGGCGCGTGCAGCAGCGTGCCGCCATCGGCCATCGCCATCGTGGCGATCGCGCCCGGCATGTTCTTCGCGCAGAGCGTGGTGCCTTCCAGCGGATCGACGGCGATATCGACCTTCGGCCCGGCATTGAGCCCGACCTTTTCTCCGATGAACAGCATCGGCGCCTCATCGCGCTCGCCCTCGCCGATCACGATGGTGCCCTCGATCGGCAATTTGTTGAGTTCGCGGCGCATCGCGTCGACCGCGGCCTGGTCGGCCGCCTTCTCCTGGCCGTGGCCGCGCAGCCGCGCGGCCGACACCGCCGCCCGCTCCGTCACCCGCACGATTTCGAGCGTGAGAATGCGCTCGAGCAAAAGTTGCGGCGGGACGGAAATATGGGTCGACATCTCTGCACTCCTTCAGCCTTCGGGCCCCTCGCCCGCATTCAATCATCTAACGTAGAAGGCGTTCGCTATCGCACACTAATTTTTCTCAATTCGGATCACCTGCGGGCGACCGCTGATGACCCTGTCGCGCTGCACGGCCTTGAGCGCCCGGTGAACCGCATCTTCACTGGTCGCATAGGTAATCAGAATGACAGGAACCGGTGAAGCTTTTTTGGCCGAACCGTTAACATCACCGTCATTGCGGTGGCGCTGCACGATCGATTCCAGCGAAATCTTCTGTTCCGCAAGCCGCGTTGCGATGGTCGCGGCGGTGCCGGCGTGGTCGCGGGCCAGAAGGCGGATGTAATACCCGCCCTCATGGCGCTCCATCGGCGCCTTTGTCGTCGCGCGCAGGCTGTCGACCGGCCGGCCAAACGGCGTTGCGCGGATACCGCGCGCGACGTCGGCGATATCGGCAACGACGGCGGACGCGGTCGCCGCCCCGCCGGCGCCCGGCCCGACCAGTGTGATCGGCGGAATGCCCTCACCGTCGATCGTCACCGCATTGGTGACGCCCATCACTTGGGCAATCGACGAAGATTTCGGCACCATGGTGGGATGCACGCGCTGCTCGATGCCCTTTGCAGTTCGCACCGCAACGCCGAGCAGCTTGACGCGATATCCGAGTTCCTCCGCCGCACGCAGGTCTTCGGGCGTGATCGAGGAAATGCCTTCGACATAGACGGCGGTTTGCGCGACCTTGGTCCCGAAGGCGAGGCTCGCCAGGATCGCGAGCTTTTGCGCGGTGTCGTGTCCGTCGACGTCAAAGGACGGATTGGCTTCGGCATAACCGAGCCGCTGCGCGTCCTTCAAACATTCCTCAAACGACAGTCCCTCATGCTCCATCCGCGTCAGGATGTAATTGCAGGTGCCGTTGAGGATGCCGTAAACGCGATTGACGCTGGTGCCGGAGAGCCCCTCGCGCAGCGTCTTGATCACGGGAATGGCCGCGCCGACCGCGGCCTCGTAATTCAGTGCGCTGCCATGCTGCTCCGCGGCCTTGGCGAGCCGCAGCCCATGCTTGGCGATCAGCGCCTTGTTGGCTGTCACCACCGACTTGCCGGCCTTCAGCGCAGTCTCGATCGCCGAGAAGGCGGGATCATCGGCGCCCCCCATCAATTCGACGAAGCAATCGACATTGGAATCCTCGGCCAGCGCCTGCGGGCTTTCGGCCCAGTCGATGCCGCGCAAATCGAGTCCGCGCTTCTTCTTCGAACGCGCGGTGACCGCGACGACGCGCACGCCGCGGCCGCTGCGCGCCGCCAAGGCGGCACCCTGCTGCTCAATAAGACGGACGACTTCGGCGCCAACGGTGCCGAGCCCCGCTATGCCCACTTTCAGCGGTGCGACCATTGCAAACAGACCTGCCGGAGGAGATTAACGCCGGTTGGCGAGAGGAACCACGTTGTGCAACGTTTCGATGCCGCTTTCAAGGAAGCGGCGCACACCGCGCGCGGCCTGGCGAATACGTTGCTCGTTTTCCACCATCGCGATGCGGACAAAGCCTTCGCCGTGCTCGCCGAAGGCAACGCCAGGCGACACCACCACGCCGGACTTCTCCACCAAGAGGGTTGCGAACTGCATGCTGCCAACATCCTCGAACGCTTTCGGCAGCGGCGCCCAGGCGAACATCGAAGCTTGCGGCGGCGGGATATCCCAGCCGGCGCGGCCGAACGCCTCTACCAGCGTGTCGCGCCGGCGGCGGTAGGTCTCGCGCATTTCGCGGATACAGTCGTCCGGCCCGTTCAGCGCCGCGGTCGCGGCCACCTGGATCGGCGTGAAGGCGCCGTAATCGAGATAGGATTTCACCCGCGCCAGCGCCGCGATGATACGCTCATTGCCGACCGCAAAGCCCATGCGCCAGCCGGCCATCGAATAGGTCTTCGACATCGAGGTGAATTCGACGGTGACATCCATCGCGCCCGGCACCTGCAGCACCGAAGGCGGCGGATTGTTGTCGTCGAAATAAACTTCGGCGTAAGCGAGATCCGACAGGATGAATATCTCGTGCTTCTTCGCAAAGGCGACGAGGTCTTTGTAGAAGTCGAGATCGGCGACATAGGCCGTCGGGTTGGAGGGATAGCAGACCACGAGCGCGAGCGGTTTCGGGATCGAATGGATGATCGCCCGTTCCACCGCCTCGAAGAATTGCGGCGTCGGCTCCGACGGCACCGAGCGGATCACCCCGCCCGCCATCAGGAAGCCGAAGGCATGGATCGGATAGCTCGGATTCGGGCACAGGATGACGTCGCCGGGCGCGGTGATCGCCTGCGCCACATTGGCAAAGCCCTCCTTCGAGCCCAGCGTCGCCACCACCTGGGTGTCCGGATTGAGCTTCACGCCGAATCGCCGCGCGTAATACGCAGCCTGCGCCTTGCGAAGGCCGTTGATGCCCCGCGAGGCCGAATAGCGGTCGGTCCGCGGCTTGCCGAGGGTTTCCTTCAACTTCTCGAGCACATGGGGCGGCGTCGACAGGTCCGGGTTGCCCATGCCCATGTCGATGATGTCGGCCCCGGCATTACGCGCCGCTGCCTTGGCCTGGTTGACCTTCTCGAACACGTAAGGCGGCAGACGGCGAATGCGATAGAACTCTTCCATGGGCCCTTTGCTCCGACGACCGGCACGGCAGAATCGCGCGCGTTTACGCGGTTTGCCGAGACCAAGCCCGGTTTGGCCCGGAAATTACGCCCAATCAATGACTTAGAGCGTTTCCAGACGCAAAATCTGGGCTCGGCGACCGGATATGCGGTTGAATTGAGGTTCTTTTAGCATGTAGCGGTGGCAGCGCCAGCGATTAGCTTGCTGCCGCTTCACTTGCCGGCGCTTTGTGCGGCCGTGGCTTGGCGGTCGCGTGCGGCCTTCAGCTCGGCCTCGATCTTGGCCTGCTCCGCCGGCTTCATCGGCGCCTCCTCACGATCCGGCGGCATATCGTGCACCGGAAGATAGCCGCTGGCCTCCTTCGGACGCGCCGGGGCATCGGCTGGCACCCCGACGCCGGGAAGATCCGCGATCGACGTGGAGCAGCCGCCAAGCGCAACCGCGCACCCGAGCAGCGCGCCGACCGCGAGCAGCCTTTTCATTCGATCGATACGCATACGTCCGGAAGTCCCCACTTGCCGGTAACCAATCACTGGTACGAGCTTTGCAGCGACAAATCGTCTAATCGCTTCGGCTCTGCCCTAACCGTTCAAACCATTGTCGCCCGAAACGATTAAGTCGTGAACAACAAATCCGATTGATGCGGCTTCAATGTGTCGGAACTGGGAGGAATTTGTCGCAGTGCAACAATGCGAAAACCTAGAGAAATCCTACATCTTGCTTGCCGCACCGCGCGATGACGCGGCTCAATTGAAGCGATAGTGTCCACTGCATGAGCGACGTTACCCTCGAAACCCAGGCCACAAAGAAGTTCGACGGCGAAGCCTTCGCAATGAACATTGCGCGTGCGCTGGAGAGCTCCGGCCAGGCGCTTGCGGCCTATCTGAAGCCGCGCGAAAACGCTGACATCAAGGACAAGGCGGGAGGCGAGTTTGCGGAGGTGATCAAGACCTTCACCGCGGTCGTCGAATACTGGCTCTCGGACCAGGATCGGGCCGCTGACCTGCAGACCAAGCTTGGCAAGGCCTATCTCGACCTGTTCGGCTCAGCCGCCCGCCGCATGGCCGGCCAGGAAGCCAAGGCCGCGATTGACCCCGCACCGCGCGACAAGCGCTTCGCCGACCCGGAATGGCGGTCGAACCAGTTCTTCGACTTCATCCTGCAGCTCTATCTGCTCACCACGCAATGGGCGCAGGAGCTGGTGCGCAACGCCGAGGGCATCGACCCACACACCCGCAAAAAGGCCGAGTTCTACGTCCAGCAGATCGCCAACGCGCTGGCGCCGTCGAATTTCGTTTTGACCAATCCGGAAGTGCTGCGCACCACGATGGAGACCAACGGCGACAACCTCGTTCGCGGCATGAAGATGCTGGCGGAGGACATCGAGGCCGGCCACGGCACGCTGCGGATCCGCCAGTCCGACCCGACCAACCTCGCGGTCGGCGTCAACATGGCAACCACGCCGGGCAAGGTGATCTATCAAAACGAGTTGATGCAGTTGATCCAGTACTCGCCGACCACGGAGACGGTGCTGCGCACACCGCTCCTGATCGTGCCGCCATGGATCAACAAGTACTACATCCTCGATCTCAGGCCCGAGAAGTCCTTCATCAAATGGTGCGTCGACCAGGGACTGACCGTGTTCGTGATCTCCTGGGTCAATCCCGATCGCGATCTCGGCAAGAAGACCTTTTCCGACTACATGACCGAAGGACCGCTGACCGCGATGGACGTCATCGAGAAGGTGACGGGCGAGATGAAGGTTCACACCGTCGGCTATTGCGTCGGCGGCACCCTGCTGGCCGCGACGCTCGCCTGGCTCGCCGAGAAGCGCCGGGTGCGGGTCACCTCGGCCACGTTCTTCGCCGCGCAGGTCGACTTCACTCATGCCGGCGACCTCCTGGTGTTCGTCGACGAGGACCAGATTTCCGCGCTCGAGCGCGACATGGAGCAGCGTGGCGTGCTCGAGGGCAGCAAGATGGCGATGGCCTTCAACATGCTGCGCTCGAACGACCTGATCTGGAATTATGTCGTCAGCAACTACCTGAAGGGGCAGCCGCCCTCCTCGTTCGACCTGCTGCACTGGAACTCCGACGCGACGCGGATGCCGGCGGCGAACCATTCCTATTACCTGCGCAACTGCTATCTGGAGAACCGGCTTTCCTCCGGCACCATGGTGCTGGACAACACGCTGCTCGATCTCTCCAAGGTGAAGGTGCCGGTCTACAACCTCGCGACCCGCGAGGATCACATCGCGCCGGCCGAATCGGTGCTGTACGGATCGCAATTCTTCGGCGGGCCGGTGAAATATGTGCTGTCCGGCTCCGGCCATATCGCCGGCGTGGTCAACCCGCCTGCGGCCAACAAGTACCAGTACTGGACCAACGACAACATCAAGGACGCCAAGCTTTCCGACTGGCTGAAGAGCGCCAAAGAGCACACGGGATCGTGGTGGCCCGATTGGCGCGAATGGCTGGAAAGCATCGATGCCGAGACAGTGCCTGCGCGCGCGGTCGGCTCGGAGGCACTGCCACCGATCGAAGAAGCTCCCGGCAGCTATGTCCGGGTTCGCGCATAGCGCGAGGCGCGCCGCTTCGGTATAATCAAGCGTCCATCGGAGCAGAAAAACCATCAGGCTCCAGACGGGACGCAGCTCAACCGAGGGGAAACCAATGACGCGCGAACTGTTCTGGCTGACGCTGACGGTAATCCTGACCGGAATATTGTGGATTCCCTACGCCATCAACCGCTGCCAGGTCCGCGGCCTCGCCGGCGCGATGGCCAATCCGTCGCGCAACGACAAGCCTCACGCCGACTGGGCGAACCGGCTGATGTTCGCGCATGACAACGCGGTCGAGAACCTCATCATTTTCGCGCCGCTGGTCTTGATCCTCAACGCAATCGACTACTCGACCAAATGGACCGTGCTCGCTTGCGCCGTCTATTTCTGGTCCCGCGTCGCGCACCTGATCGTCTATACGCTCGGCCTGCCGGTGTTCCGCACCCTCGCCTTCGTCATCGGCTTCCTCGCGCAAGCCGTGCTCGCGCTGGCGATCTTCAGGGCGTTCTGATTACAGTGCTTCACGGCTGTGGCCTGGCCTCGGGCTTCACGCTCAAATCCATCGATGCCGTCAGCTTGGCGCGAATGTAGTCGCCAGCCAACACGGGCTCGTACAGCGCGGGATGCTCCGCATCGACGCAAGTCGGGAGGCAGGCGACTTCGGCCGACTCGTTCGGTCCCGTGAAGGCCACCATGGAGAGGCGCGCGGTCGAGCCTGTGAGGCTGCGATCGGGGTTGGATACCCGATGCAGCGTCGAGCGCCAGCGGCCATTGGTCCATCGCGACATCAGATCGCCGACATTGATCACGAAGGAGTTCGGGACGACGCCAACCTCGCTCCATGTCCCGTCGCGATCACAGACCTCGAGACCGCCCGGCGCCTCGTCCTGCCGCAGGATGGTCAGGCCACCGTAGTCATGATGGGCGCCATAGCGCAATTGACCCGGCGCAGGCGGTTGCGGCTGATCGGGATAATGCACAAAGCGCAGCGTGATCGATGGATCGGCATACGAGGACGCGAAATAGTCTTCTGGCAGATCGAGGGCCAACGCCGAAAGACGCGTGAGATGGGCGGCGAGCGTCATAATCTCGGCCGACCAGGCTTCAACCAAGTCTCGAAGCCCGACCGGACTGGCGGGCCATATATTCGGCCGGCCGCTGTGGGCTTCCCGGTGCGGAGCCGCAAACACCAGGGCCTCGCACAGGTCAGGCGGCGTTTCGCCCGACAGGGTCTTGGCGACACTCTCGATTCCGATCGGCAGATAGCCGCGCCCCTTGGTCTTCTCGGGTGCCGTATTCTGCAGCTTCGTCGCCATGGACTGCGCGAAATAATCCTTCACAGCGCCATAGGTGTCGCTCGCGAGCTGTTCCGGCACCCCGTGCCCGACCACAACGGCGAAACCGATACTTTCGAACGCATGACCAAACGCCAGTCCGACCTTCTGGCGGGCCGCATCGTCACCGTGGACGAAGGGGGCTATATCGACGATGGGAAGAGTCATCTGAGGCATCGAAATCTCTCGGCAAACAGATCAGGTGGTCGAGCGGTCATTTGGTGTTGCTGAATCGCAGCGTGTAGGCGGATCTCACGTCGAGCGTTCTCGGATAGACTCCTGCCGTGGCGAGCGTGTCGAAGAAGCGGGTCCAGCGTTCGTCGGTCATGGCGCCAATCCCCAGCCTGTCGGCATCGCCCCCAAGGACAAGCTCGCGCTTGCGCATCTGATCGAGCTTGAAGCGGAACAGTTCCTCTCCCCCGGTTGGATTGACGGCGAGGATAGCTTTCATGGCCGGTGTGGCGTCACCCGTCATACATTCTTCGAACCCCTTTCGGGTTGCATCGACGAAGGCCTGAACGGTGTTGGAATGACCTTCAATATAGGCGTCGGTGGCGAAGATCGTGGTCGCATAATTGTCGTAGCCATAGTCGGCAAGCAGGATCGATACGGGCGGTGCAGGCAAGGCCTTGCCGAGCAGCAAGGCGTCTTCGGTGATATAGCCTTGCTGCACGGCCTTGGGATCGGCAAGAAACGGCGCAGCCGAATAGCTGTAGGCCGCCAGTTGATCATCCGAGAAGCCGAACTTGGCTTTCAGGAATTGCCAGAATTCGTTTCGTGAGAACTGGCCGATCATGATCCGCCGGTCCTTCACGTCCTGCAGGGTGGAAACGCCCTGGCCCGCATGAGCCACCAGCGTCTGCGGGTCCTTCTGGAAAAATGCCGCGACCGTACGGGCCTTAACGCCCCGATTGACCAGATTGAGCGTTGTGAAACTCGACCCCATGCCCATGTCGATTTCGCCGGCAGCGACCATGAGGGGCATATTGACGTTTGGATTGCCGGGACGAAGTTCGACGTCGAGGCCTGCGTCCTTGTAGTAGCCCTTGGCCTGGGCCTGGAAGAACCCGCAGTGCTCCCCTTGTGGCACCCAGTTTAGGCCGTAAACAACCTTATCGAGCGCCTGGGCTGGCGAACCCATGACCGACAAGGCCATCGCACAGATAGCAAGACACTGTTTCATGAGTGTAGCGGTCCGCATGCCTGCCCCTTTGGACTGGAAATGATTCAGCCGACCGTCGGGTAGCCATCGTCGTCACCACAACGGCAAGCTGAGCCTGCGGGCCAGCTTCATCTCCGTGTTTGCGGAGCGCTCGCGACCACTGGATTGCAAGGCAATAGGAAGTCTTGCACTGCAAAGCGTTGCGTACGAGCATCATTTTTTGCGCATTGTGTTCGCAAAAAGCGTACGCAGACAGGATGCGCCCTGTGCGCGCCAGCTATCGGATCGCGGGCGCGCGCCCTCATCTGCGGCAACTGACCTCATCCAGTTTTCTGGTGAGCCTTTGAGCGCGTCCCTATTGTGCCGATCGTCCAATGTCGCTCCGGCAGAATCGTGACCGCATCGCTGTGCGCAACGCGGTCACGCTGACGGGAACAGTGTCGCCCGCTTCAGGCTTAGGCCTCAGCGAGCCCCAGCATCAGCCGCATGTTCTGCACCGCCGCGCCGGAGGCACCTTTGCCCAGGTTGTCGAGCCGCGCGACCAGCACCGCCTGATGGTGCTTGTCGCTGGCAAAGACATACAGTTCGAGCCTATTGGTCTCATTCAGCGCCTCGGGCTCGATCCGCCCGCTCTTGGCAGCCTCATTCTCAAGCGGCATGACCGAGACATAGCGGCTTCCGGCGTAGCGTTTCGCCAGCGCGTCGTGAAGGTCGGCCGCGCCGGGCTTGCCCGGCAGCGTCTCGAGCTGCAACGGCACTGACACCAGCATACCCTGCCGGTAGTCGCCCACCGACGGCACAAAGATCGGCCGGCGCGTCAGCCGCGAGTAGAGCTGCATCTCCGGCACGTGCTTGTGCTCGAAGCCGAGACCATAAAGTTCGAAGGCTGGCGCGGTGCCATCCTCGAAGCTTGCGATCATCGACTTTCCGCCGCCGGAATAGCCGCTGACGGCGTTGACGGTGATCGGATAGTCCGCCGGCAGGACGCCGGCATCCACCAGCGGGCGGAGCAGCGCGATCGCGCCGGTCGGATAGCAGCCGGGGTTGGAGACCTTCCGGGCGGTGCGGATCTTGTCCGCCTGATCCGGGGCGAGCTCCGGAAAGCCGTACGCCCAGTCGCTGGCGACGCGGAACGCCGTCGACGCGTCGAGCACGCGGGGGGCCGCTGTGCCCATACTGTCGATCAGCGCTACGGTCTCCTTCGCGGCATCGTCCGGCAGGCAGAGGATCACCAGATCCACCTCCTCCATCAGCGCGCGCTTGGCACCTGCGTCCTTGCGCTTTTCTTCGGCAATGCTCTTCACCACCACGTCGTTCTGCAGCCGAAGCCGCTCATTGATGCCGAGGCCCGTTGTTCCGCTGGCACCGTCGACGAAGACGGCGGGCTTTGCGGAGCTGCCGACGGTCGGGGATGACTTGACGTCAGAGAGGCTCATGGCTCGCTCCTTTCGAGCGTGTTCGGTTCATTTGCAAAGGCTTGCGGCCGCGCTTCCCGCATCAGATGCGCAATCTGCTGCGCGCCGGCATCGGTCTGCGAGGCGAGCGCGCCCGCCACCGCTGCATAGTCGGTTTCGGATTTGTGCTGGTTGAGCTTGAAGCTACCCTCGACCTCTTCAACCGTCATCTCAAGGCCCACGATTGCCTTCTTCATTGCCTCCAGCCGCGCGGCAGTCATCTTCGCCGACGTCCACGGCTTCTTCGGCAACAGCCTGTTCTCGAACTTGGCGCTGAGCGTATCGATCTGCACCGCAAGCTCATCATCCGATAGCGGCCGCACCGGACCGCTCAGGTGCACAGCCTGATAGAGCCAGGTCGGCACCTGATCCCGCGAGACGTACCAATCCGCCGACACATAGGCATCCGATCCAGTGACGGCCAGCAGCCAGGACGAAGTCCCCGCAAGCTTTATCAGCGGATTGTGACGGGCAAGATGAAACACCGCGCGCGGCGTCCCGTCCGCGGCATAGGACAGATAGAACGGCAGCGGCGAAGCGATCGGCTTGGCGCCGTCCCAGGCGCAGACAAGGCCGAACCCGCGCGCTTCCGCAAAGGCGAGACTTGCGGCGCGGTCGGGCTTGAACGGCGGTGGCGTATACATGTCGAACTCCGGAGGTGGCTAGGAGCCGCCAGATCGACCGCGTTGCTTTTCTTGGGAAAGACGCCGCGGGAGATGATCCGGCGGCAGAGGCGATGATCTTAAACGCAGACGACCGCCCATACCGCGCAAGCGCGGCGGCGACGGGCGATGGAATTGGTCGCAACGTGGATCATGCGTGAGCCTATAGGGGTGCGGAGCCTGATCGTCAAGGCGCAACGCCGTCATCCCGGGGCGACGCGGTAGCGTCCAACCCGGAATCGCGCGCCACAACCTCCAGCTTCCAGGTTCGCGCGCTAAAGGCGCGCGCCCCGGAATGACGAGCGTGGGACCAATTCAGATCACTGGATTCCACGGCGCCGGGATCACCCGGTAGCCATTGCCGTCCTTCTCGATATTGGCGAGGCCGGGGAACGGATAGTGGAAGCCCTGCAATTGCAGCTTCTCGGCGGCCACCATGTCGTAGACCCGGCGACGGGTCTTCTCGGCCATGTCGGCGTCCTGATCGAAGAAGGCGTGCCAGCCCGGATTGGTCGCGAACGGATTCGGATTGTTGGTGACGTCGGACTGGATGAACACCTTCCCCGAGCCGGACGACAACACGTAGGAGGTATGGCCCGGAGTGTGGCCAGCGGTCTCGACCGCGAGCAGTCCCGGCGCGACCTCCTTGCCCCATTCGTAGGGCGTCACCTTCTTCTGAAGGCTCGCCTCGAAGATGCTGCGGTTGTTCTTGAAAAGACCCTGCATGCGACCGGCCGGAGCTCGGCTCATCTCGCCATCATCCATCCAGAACTTCCACTCCACGGCAGGCACCAGCACCTCGGCGTTCGGAAACGCCGGCGTGCCGTCCGCCGTCAAGAGGCCATTCACATGATCGCCGTGGAAGTGGGAGATCACGACCATGTCGACCGCCTTGGGATCGAATCCCGCAGCCGTCATGTTGTCGATGAACAATCCGTTGGCGCCCTTGCTGTTGACCCTGGCAGTGGGGCCGTTGCCGGTGTCGAGAACGATGAGCTTGCCGCCGCTGTTGATCACGAGCGGGGCGAAATGGATCGTGAAGACGTCACGCGGCAGGAACGCCTTTTCCAGTGCCGCGTTCACTTCCTCCTTCTTCGCATTGGTGATGAAGGAGTCTTCCAGCTTGAAGACGTTCTTGCCGTCGGACACCACGGTGACCTGGATGTCACCGACCTTGTAGCGGTAGAAGCTCGGCGCCTGTTTGTCCGCGAGCGGCGCCGCGGCCTGTGCGGAAACGTTCGGCAACAGTGGCGCAGCAGCAATAGCGGCTGCGCCCGCGAGGGCATGACGACGTGTGATTTCCATGATGCTCTCCCACTGAAACGACGATCGCGGTATTTCCGCGTTGGCTTCCTGCAAGGACCCAATCTACCGGAAAATGGAGCGCCCAGTATCGACGGAGCTAACCCCCGCCTGAGGCGCTTATTCCACGTCTCACACCGTTCGCCACAACCACTCGGCGATGCGCGCCATCACGTCCCCGAACAGCAGCAGCACCGCCGACCACACCAGCGCGGAGATGAAATTGGCGATCTGGAATGGCCAATATGACATCTCGAAGATACCGGCCGCGAGCGGAACCGAGGCGCGCAAGGGTCCAAAGAAGCGGCCAATGAAGATGCTGGGCACGCCCCATTTGCGTACGAAGGCTTCGCCGCGCGGCAGGATCTCCGGGTAGCGCGACAGCGGCCACATCTGCGCGACCTTTTCCTTGTAGCGGTAGCCGAACCAATAGGAGACCCAGTCGCCGAGCGCCGCGCCGATGCCGCCGGCGATCCAGACCGGCCAGAAACTAATACCGCTCACCCCGATCAGCGCACCGATCGCGACAAGCGCACCCCAGGCTGGGATCAGCAACGAAACAAAGGCGAGCGACTCGCCGAACGCCAGCACGAGCACGATTGGCGCGGCCCAAGCCTGGTGGTCGCGCACGAAATCGGCCACGGCACGCGCAAATTCTTCCATATAATGAACGCCTTCCCCGCCCCGCTCAGGTGGCTTGAACCTTTCTGCGGGCTCATAGCCTAAGGACAGGTAAGCCAGCCCCTTGCGTGACAATCAAGTCACAAAGCCGAAGGAAGGGGCGTGATTTCAGTTCCCGGCCCCATGGCCGCGGCGTTTTCCCACAAGATGAGGGTTTTTGATGATTGGATCGTTGATGATGTGCGTGAGTGCTGTCGTTCTGCTGCTCGGAATGCTGGGCGGCATCGCCATGGGTATCCAGCAAAACTTCACTTTGGCGCCGGCGCATGCCCATCTCAATCTCGTCGGCGGCGTGCTTTTGTTCCTGTTTGGGCTCTATTACCACCTGATTCCGGCCGCGGGGGCGACGATGCTGGCCCGGATCCAGGGCTGGATGCACATTCTCGGCGCGATCCTGTTCCCCGCGGGCGTGGCCATCGTGCTCCTTAAGGGATCCTCTTTCGAGATCGCTCCGGTCGTGGGCTCATTGCTGGTGGTCGGCTCCATGGCCCTGTTTGCCCTGATCGTGTTCCGCACCTCGCGCGCCTGATCTAGAGTCCCTATCTATTCTGTGACCGCCGGGCGAGGCATCGATTGCCGCTGCCCGGCGGTCACTTTTTAAGCCTATCCATGTCATAGTCAGAGTGACTGATTCGCTGCGCGCTGTTTGCGCAATCTATGAAGAGCCATGTCCAAATCACTGAAACCCGCCGCAAAAACCAAATCCAATGACGACCTGTTCGCCGGTGCCGAACCCAAGGGCCGGGCGCCGCTGAAGGTCGCTGCGCGGTTGGGTTCCGCTGAGGCTGACTATACCGCCGCTGATATCGAGGTGCTCGAAGGGCTGGAACCGGTCCGCCGGCGGCCCGGCATGTATATCGGCGGCACCGACGAAAAGGCGCTCCACCATCTGTTCGCCGAAATCATCGACAACTCCATGGACGAGGCGCTGGCGGGGCACGCCACCTTCATCGAGGTGGAGTTGACCACGGACGGTTTCCTGACAGTCACCGACAACGGCCGCGGCATTCCGGTCGATCCGCACCCGAAATTCCCGAAGAAATCCGCGCTCGAAGTCATCATGTGCACGCTGCACTCGGGCGGCAAGTTCGACTCCAAGGTCTACGAGACCTCGGGCGGCCTGCACGGCGTCGGCGTTTCCGTGGTCAACGCCCTCTCCTCGCGGCTTGAGGTCGAGGTGGCGCGCGGCCAGAAGCTCCACCGCATGACGTTTGAGCGCGGCCATCCGAAGGGCAAGCTCGAAGACCTCGGCAAGGTCAGCAACCGCCGCGGCACGCGCATCCGCTTCAAGCCCGATACCGACATCTTTGGCGCCAAGGCCACATTCAAACCGCAGCGCCTGTTCAAGATGACGCGCTCCAAAGCGTATCTGTTCGGCGGCGTCGAGATCCGTTGGCATTGCGACCAGGAACTCCTGAAGGGCGTCGAGGATGTGCCGGCGGAGGCAACCTTCCACTTCCCCGGCGGCCTGAAGGATTACCTCGCCGCCGCGATCCATGCCGACACGCTGGTGCATCCGGACATCTTCTCCGGCAAGTCGGGCCGCAACGGCGCCCACGGCGCCTGCGAATGGGCGGTGGCCTGGACGGCGGACGCCGACGGCTTCCTGTCCTCCTACTGCAACACCGTTCCGACCCCCGATGGCGGCACCCATGAATCCGGCATGCGGAGCGCGCTGCTGCGCGGCCTGAAGGATCACGCCGAGCGCGTCGGCCAGGGCAAGCGGGCTGCATCGGTCACCTCGGAAGACGTCATGGTCGGCGCCGCGGTGATGCTCAGCGTGTTCGTGCGCGAGCCGGAGTTCCAGGGCCAGACCAAGGACCGGCTGGCCACGGCGGAGGCCCAGCGCATCGTTGAGCAGGCCATCAAGGATCCGTTCGATCACTGGCTGTCGGGCAATCCGGTGCAGGCCAACAGGCTGCTCGATTTTGTGGTCGAACGCGCCGAGGAACGGCTGCGCCGCCGCCAGGAGAAAGAGGTTGCACGCAAGACCGCCGGCAAAAAGGCTCGCCTGCCCGGCAAGCTCGCCGATTGTACCGACGCCGGACTTGCAGGTTCCGAACTCTTCATCGTCGAGGGCGACTCGGCCGGCGGCAGCGCCAAGCAGGCGCGCGATCGCAAGACGCAGGCCGTGCTGCCGCTGCGCGGCAAGATCCTCAACGTCGCTTCTGCCGGCAAGGACAAGCTGATGGGCAATGTCCAGCTCAGCGACCTTGTGCAGGCGATCGGCTGTGGCACCGGAGCGCATTATCGCGAAGAGGACCTGCGGTATCAGCGCATCGTCATCATGACCGACGCCGATGTCGACGGCGCCCATATCGCGTCGCTGCTGATCACCTTCTTTTACCGCCAGATGCCACGGCTGATCGACGAAGGCCACCTCTATCTGGCGGTGCCGCCGCTCTACAAGCTCACCCACGGCTCCAAATCGGTCTATGCCCGCGATGACGCACACAAGGACGCGCTGATCAAGAGTGAGTTCAATGCCAACGCCAAGGTTGAGGTCAACCGCTTCAAAGGCCTCGGCGAGATGATGCCGGCGCAGCTCAAGGAAACCACGATGGACCCGGCCAAGCGCACCCTGCTGCGGGTCGTTCTGCTTGCCGATGACCGCGAGGGCACCGCCGATTCGGTTGAGCGATTGATGGGCACCAAGGCCGAGGCGCGGTTCGCCTTCATTTCCGACAAGGCTGAATTTGCCACCGACGACCTGCTTGACGTCTAATCCTCGCTTTCCAGGATAACCCTCTGTACGCGCGGCAGATTTCTATCCTGCCGCGGCACGCCCACCGCTCCGGGCCGAAGACGAACCGGAGCGTTTTCAGGCAAGTGTGCCTGTCCCGCAACAGCATTCCTGGTTGAAATAGCTATAGTTTGTGCAGCTACGGAATGGAATCGACGCAGCCGTCAGGCGCTCGTCATGCAAGTTGGGGATTTGAACATGAAGAAATTGGCACTCGCTGTGGCGGCGGTTGCAGCACTGACGGGGTCGGCCTCGGCGGCTGATCTTGGCGCTCGGCCGTATACGAAGGCGCCGCCGCCGGTGGCGCCCGTCTATAACTGGACCGGCTTCTATGTCTTCGGCGGTGGCGGCGGCGGTCTGTGGGATGCTGACAGCAACGTTCAAACCACCGTTGGCGCGATTCCGCTGTCGCGCGACACGCGGCTCGGCGGCGACGGCTGGTTCGGTACCGTTGGTATCGGCTACGATTGGCAGTTCAACGGCCGGTGGGTTGCCGGCGTGTTCGCCGACGGCCAGTTCGGCAGCCTTCGTGGTTCGTTGACCGACCCGATCGACCAGGTCGAGGGGCGTGTGAAGCTTCGGACTAGCTATGCGGCCGGTGTGCGCCTCGGCTATCTGGTTGCGCCGAATGTCTACTCCTATGTCAACGGCGGCTATTCGGGTTCGGAATGGTCGGGCACGACCCTTTCCGATCTCGCCGGAAACCCGGTCGGTGCGACCACTCCTTCGTTCCGTCGTGACGGCTGGTTCGTCGGTGGCGGCGTTGAGAACAACCTCGATATCTTCGGCATCAGCGCACCTGGTTGGTTCATGAAGACCGAATATCGCTCCGCGTTCTACGACCGCATCTCTCTGCCCTCATCGTTCCTTGATGGCACACCGACGGGAATTTCGACGACCTTCAAGCCTTGGGTGCAGACGATCAGCACCTCGATCGTCTACCGTTTCAACTGGGGTACCCCGGTCGTCGGCAGGTACTGATCTCTGCTGAACTGGCAGGCAGAAGCCCCGGCATCGCCCGGGGCTTTTTTTGCGTTTGCGCCTGGGGTTCGTTGCAAGACTGGCACGTCTGCGACATCCGGGGCTGGCAAAGCCTCGCCCCAGTCGGCATCTTCCCTCAATCTCGACAACAGAAGCGGAAAACAACAATGGGAACGCCCCTCTTCGACCTTACTGGCAAGGTTGCGATCGTCACCGGCGGCAATGGTGGAATCGGGCTTGGGATGGCGCGCGGGCTGGCGGATGCCGGCGCTGCGATTGCCGTCGTCGGCCGCAACGAAGAGAAGTCGGCGGCCGCGGTCGCCGAACTTAAGCAGCGCGGCGGCAAGGCCGTTGCGATCGCCGCCGATGTCACCGACAGCAAAGCCGTCGCCGACATGGTGGCGCGCGTCAAAGCCGAGTTCGGGCGAATCGATATCCTCGTCAACAACGCCGGCATCAATATCCGCAAGCCGCCGCATGAGCTCGATATCGGCGAATGGGACAGCGTGATCGCGACCAACCTCACCAGCGCCTTCCTATGCTCGCAGGCGGTCCATCCGGCGATGAAAGAAGCCGGCGGCGGCAAGATCATCAATATTGGCTCGATGATGTCGATCTTCGGCGCCAGCTTCACGCCGGCCTATGCCGCGAGCAAAGGCGGCATCGTGCAGTTCACGCGCTCCTGTGCCTGCGCCTGGGCGGCCGATAACATCCAGATCAACGCGATCCTGCCCGGCTGGATCGACACCGACCTGACCCGGCGCGGCCGCAGCGAGATCGCCGGGCTGCATGAGCGGGTGCTGGCGCGCACGCCGGCGGCGCGCTGGGGTGATATCGACGATCTCTCGGGGATCGCGGTGTTCCTCGCGTCGCCGGCTTCCGATTTCATCACCGGCAGCGCCATCCCCGTCGACGGCGGCTATTCGATCATGGGCTGATTCAGGAGAGCGCGGGCGACTGCACATGTTCGGGACGCACGCCGATCCCGACGAAGCGCGCGGTGATGCCCTGCAGCCAGGGCATCGCCGTGACCAGCCGCACCACCAGCGGAACCTTGATCGGCTGATTGGCGGGTCCCAGCGCAGTGCTGATGATCCTGTTCTGCACGATGGTCTGCATCGTCTGCGTCATCTTCATCGGAAATTCGCGCCGCTTACGTACCGCGTCGAGTTCATCCTCGGTCGGGCAGCCGCCCGCAAGCTTTGCCGCCAGCAGATTGGCGGTCGCGACCGCATCCTGCACCGCCAGGTTGACGCCGACGCCGCCGACCGGCGACATCGCATGCGCGGCGTCGCCGATGCACAGCAGCCCCGGCAGCGTCCAGCGCTTTAGCCTGTTAATCGCAACCGTCAGGAGCTTCACGTCGTCCCAGCTTTTGACATCGGAAATGCCGGACTTCAGGATCGGCGCCAGCCGCACTACGTCATCCAGCAGCGCCGGAAGTCCCCTCGCCTTCACCGCGTCGTATTGTCCCTTGGCGATCACATAGGCGCATTGCCAGTAATCGCCGCGGTTGAACGTGACCATCATCTTGCCAGGCTCGACCCGCGCGAACAGGTTCTCGTTTTCGTCCGGCCGCCGCCCGATGCGAAACCACAACACGTCCATGGGCGCGCCGATCTCCTCGACCGCAAGTCCGGCGCGCTCGCGCACAGTCGAGTGACGGCCATCGCAGGCAATCGTCAGATCGGCCTCGATGTCGAGCGCGCCCTCCGGCGTCTTGGCCCTCACGCCGGCAACCGCTTCGCCATTGCGGATCAGATCGGTCGCCTCCGTGCTCATCAGCACTTGCAATGAAGCGAAACGCTTGCCGCTCTCGCGCAGGAAGTTGAGAAAGTCCCATTGCGGCATGAAAGCAATGAACGGGTATTTTGCGTCCGTGCGGGAGAGATCGGCGATCCGGACCTTGGTGCCGCCGAACATCCCTTCGAGCTTCTGCAATTCCTGGTGCGGTAGCTTGAGGAAGCCGTCGATCAGCCCGAGTTCGTCCATCACCTGCAAGGTCGAGGGATGCACGGTGTCGCCGCGAAAGTCGCGAAAGAAGTCAGCATGCTTCTCCAGCACCACCACATCGACGCCGGCGCGGCCCAGGAGGTAGCCAAGCATCATGCCCGCCGGGCCGCCGCCGACGATGCAGCAGCGCACTTTCATCCTGCGCGCTGACGGATGCTGCGATACGCTTGCGCTCATGATGCCCTCGTCGAGACCCGGCTTGAATTATAGCGCCAATCAGACGACTAGCGCCGGAACATCTTGATCTCCGACACGCTGCCGTCGCGATAGGTCAGTTCCACCGAGACCGACTTGGTCTGCGGCGCAAGCTTCAGATAGGGCTGCGCCTCGTGCGGGATCACGCTGGGGTCGCGCGGATCGCATGGCGGCATCTTCAGCACCCTGTCCGGCACTGCGCTGTCGATACCGATACGCGCCTCGCGGATCGCGCAGCGGTAGGACATCAGATGGGTGTAATAGACCAGGAGCCCGTTGAACTCGCGGAACGACAGCCAGCTCGTCGCAGTCATGTCGAGGATCTTGCGCTGGTCGCGGATCAATGCCGCTTCGGGGTCGAACCGGATCGGAAATGGCCCTTGCATCTCCCCGGCCGCATCGACATAGCGGACCTGGATGGTGCCGGCCGGCGCATCGGCTGCCAGTTCGATCGACGGATTGGGCATCCGTTTGCGCGTGCGCGGATCAAGCGCGTCGATGAATCCGGTCTCACGGAAATCGCCGCCGTCGCCCATCCGCCAGGAGATTCCGAGCGCAGGGTCCGCGATCGAGAACACCACCGTCCAGCCGCCATTATGGCGGGAGAAACTTGCGATCGGCGCGTTGACGGAATCGTCCTTCGGGACGCGCGGCACCGAGACCGGCGGCAATGCTGCAAGCTTCTGCGGTCCCTCGGCAGCTCCCGCCACATCCTGCGCTTTCGTCATGCCGTTCAGGAACACGTCATCCACCATCTGGTCGAAATAAACAGGGATCTGCTTGTGCCTGATGGTCTCGGCCGCCTCGCTGACCAGGCGCCGTGTCTGCTGGGCGACCTGGACCAGGTTCTTGCCGGGCTGCAGCAACTGCTTGGCGAAGGTACGGGTGAACACCGAATTGGGATTGGTATCGTCGTTCGACAGCCGATCGAGGGCGGTCTGGCGCGGGCCGGCCGAGAACACCGAGAATACGCCCTCCGGCAACTGCGTCATCGGCGCCAGCCCGCCACCGCCGGCGACCGCGCGCGTTCCCGGCCGCTCGAACGGATTGTTGCGGCACGCATCGAACACCAGGATCGAGGTGCGCGCCTTCTTGTTCTGCAGGCGCTCGACGATGCGGTCGGCGAGAACAGATGCGTCGCGCACCAATTCTTCCTGGCCCTCGGTCGCCGCCGGCACGTCGGTCGGCAGCAGGAAGTTCTGGCCGGCGATCTCGAAGCCATGGCCGGCGTAAAAGAAGAACGCGGTGTCGCCAGGCTCGATCGCCTTGTCGAAGGCGAGCAGCGTCTCGGAGAATTGCTGCCGGTTCTGATTCTCGGCGATCATGACGGAGAAGCCGAGTTGCTTCAGCGTGTCCGCCATGGTGCGGGCGTCATTCACCGCCTTCTGCAACTTGGGGACGTTCTTGTACTCGTTGTTGCCGACGACCAGCGCAACGCGCTTTTCAGCCAGCGCGGGCGCGGCGAGAGTTGCCGATGCCAGGGCAATGCCCGCGACCATCAGAACTCTCGAAAGAAAGCCAGCCATTCTCTGCCCCGTCACCAAGCGCCCCGTAACGCGCGACCGTCGATGCCATAGTCGGTACACCGCCCCAACCGGTTCAGTGTACGAGCTTTCGCGTTCGGCCAGTACCGCCCCGCCATTTGACGGCCAAATGACAGCTCGCCCCTTATTTGTGCGAAAACATTAAGCTTTTTCGAGCATTTGGGCAGTTCCCAGATTGACTTTGGCGATTTCGAACCTATGTTCCGGACAACGCGGCCTTGGATCGAAACGCGATTCCCTGAGTTTGCCGCCTGTCAGCGTCAGTCAGAGCCCCCGAGCTTTTTTGAGAAGCAACGCCGTTTCGGGGCGAAACGCGACCAGCCTTTTTACCCTCGATTCCGAACGGCGGTGTCGACAAGAGGCTCAATGTCTTTTTCCAATCTCGGCCTTTCCGACAAGGTCTTGGCCGCCGTAGCGGCCACCGGATACACCAATCCCACGCCCATCCAGGAACAGGCGATTCCCCACGTTCTCGCCCGCCGCGATGTCCTCGGCATCGCCCAGACCGGCACCGGCAAGACCGCCGCCTTCGTGCTTCCGATGCTCACCATCCTCGAGAAAGGCCGGGCCCGGGCACGAATGCCACGGACCCTGATCCTCGAGCCGACACGCGAGCTCGCCGCCCAGGTGAAGGAAAACTTCGACCGCTATGGGGCCGGACAGAAACTCAACGTGGCGCTCCTGATCGGCGGCGTCTCGTTCGGCGACCAGGACAGCAAATTGACCCGTGGCGTCGACGTCCTGATCGCGACCCCCGGCCGGTTGCTCGACCATACCGAGCGCGGCGGACTATTGCTCACCGGCGTCGAGCTGCTCGTGATCGATGAAGCGGACCGCATGCTGGACATGGGCTTCATCCCCGATATCGAGCGCATCTGCAAACTGGTGCCCTTCACCCGTCAGACGCTGTTCTTCACCGCCACCATGCCGCCGGAAATCCGGCGCATCACCGAGGCTTTCCTCCACAACCCCGTGAAGGTCGAAGTCTCCAAGCCCGCCACTACCGCTGTCACCGTCACGCAATCGCAGGTGCCCTCCGGACGCGAGCCGCACCAGAAGCGTGAAATCCTCCGCCGCCTGCTGCGCGGGGCCAAAGATCTCAACAACGCGATTATCTTCTGCAATCGCAAGCGCGAAGTCGCCGTTCTTCACAAGTCGCTGCAGAAGCACGGCTTCAGCGTCGGCGCACTGCACGGCGACATGGACCAGTCCGCCCGTACGGCCGCGCTCGATCAGTTCCGCAAGGGCGAGCTGCCGCTGCTGGTCGCTTCCGACGTCGCGGCGCGTGGCCTCGACATTCCCGCGGTCAGCCACGTCTTCAACTTCGATGTCCCCCATCACCCCGACGATTACGTTCACCGCATCGGCCGCACCGGCCGCGCGGGCCGCACCGGTACCGCAATCTCGATCGTCACGCCGCTCGACACCAAGTCGGTCGCTGCAATCGAGAAGCTGATCGGCCAGCCGATCCCGCGCGCTGAAGGCGACTTCTCGGTTCAATCGGATGAGAACGAGACCGACGCGCAGCCGCGCGAGGCGCGGCGGCGCGACGGGTCGCGCGAGCGCAGCGGCCGCAACTCGCGGCGCGAACGTGAGCCGCGAGTTGGTCACGGCCGCGATAGCCGCAATGCCAATTCGCAGCCGCCGGCCGCCACCAGCCCGCGCGTGCCTTCGATCGGCCGCCCGGAGCCGCGACGCACACAGCGCGACGTCGACTCAGAACCAGCCGATCACTCGCATCTCCCCGCGTTTCTGCTGCGCCCCGTGCGGGCCCGCGTCTAGCGCTTTGCGCAGCGTCGGCCCGGATCAGGCCGACGCCCTAATCTCTTGGCTTGGTTCGTTTTTTTCGTGCCGCCGATTCTTCCATCAGAATCGTCGGCCCACGCGTGCGATTCCCCTATTTACGGGGCGTTCATTATCCTCCATTAGCGTGGCAACGATACTTTTAGTTATTTGCGGCTGAGCGGCGCGGCTCGGCATTGGGGACTTGATCAGTGGTCAAGCTGCTGGACGAACACGAACGCACGATGGCTTTTGCCGAGGTTGCGCTTGGCCAGATCAGGTCGCTCCGTCAGACCGCCGTCCCCCGCAATTACGAAATCTGGTACGTCTATGCGACCGGATACAATGCTCCGCTCAACAAGATCATCAACGAGACTCTGGCGCGCAACGGCAAGCTGAGCGAAGCCGATCTCGAGCAGATCTACGAGACCTATCTCTCTCACATCAAGACATCTGATCGCATCGACAAGGTCGGCGCGCGCGTCATCGGCGAGATCGACGATGTCGTGACGCTGATCTCGGATGCGCTCGGCATGTCCGCGAGCTACGATGCAAGCCTGAGCGGCGCCAGCGAAAGGCTCGCGAGCGTGAAGAATCGCGACCAGCTCAAGCCGATCATCGAGCAGCTTGTGAAGTCGACGCATGAGATGCGCGAAACCAACAAGGCGCTCGAGAATCGCCTGGCGCTGTCAAAGACCGAAATCAGCAATCTCCAGCACAGCCTGGAGGCGATCCGCGCCGAGAGCCTGACCGATCCGCTGACCGGGCTCGGCAACCGCAAATATTTCGACCGCTCGATCGAGATGGCAGTGCAGACCGCGATCGCCAATGACCAGCCGCTGTCGCTCCTGATGTTCGACATCGACCATTTCAAGTCGTTCAACGATTCCTACGGCCATCTCACCGGCGACCAGGTGCTGCGGCTGGTCGGCATGTCCTTGAAGCAGACCATCAAGGGCCAGGACATTACCGCGCGCTACGGCGGCGAGGAATTCGCGGTTGTGCTGCCCAACACCAGCCTGCGCCAGGCGCTGACGGTGGCCGACCATATCCGCCGGGCCGTGATGGCGAAGGAATTGAAGAAGAAATCCACCGGCGAGATCCTCGGCCGCGTCACCATCTCGGTCGGCGTCTCCCTGCTGAAGCCGGGCGACGACACCGATGCGCTGATCGAGCGCGCCGATGCCTGCCTCTATGCCGCCAAGCGGGCCGGCCGCAACCGCGTGGTCTGCGAAGTCGACCCCGAATACACCGCCGAAATCCGCAGCCGCGTTGCGTGATGATTTCGTAGGCGAACGTTCTGTCACGCTCTCTCCCCCGTCATTGCGAGCGCAAGCGAAGCAATCCATCTCACCGCTTGTGGAGGCATGGATTGCTTCGTCGCTGCGCTCCTCGCAATGACGGGCTGTAGCTTCGTAGGGTGCGTAAAGGCGCACTTGCGCCGTGCCCACCATCGCACGCGCTATCTGGAACGGTGGGCACGCTTCGCTTTGCCCACCCTACGATTTGGCGTCTTCTTGGCTTTCTTTGCCGAGGCCTTCTTCGCCGCCTTCCTTGCTTTCGGCCGCTTGCGCAATGCGGCGCGTTGCGCGGCGGCGAGCGCGGCCCTTGCCCATTGCGCCAGCTCTTCCGAATCGTCGAACAGCCGCGCCGGCAACTGCCAGTAGGAGTTCACCCTGACGGTCCGGGTGCTCGTTTGATATTGGAACGGCTTCGAGCCTTCCGCTTCAAACCGCGGAATGGTCTCTTCGTCGGCGCGGAAATAGAGCCCAGCACGCAGCGATAACGCGAAGTTGGTGCCGTCGGCAGAGATGCCGTAGCCGGAGAACATGCCGCGGATGGTGACCGGGCCGAAATCGGCAAACAGGTCGATCAGGAATTCGCGGTCCATCATGGCCCCAGCCCCGCTCTCACCCCTCATGGTGAGGAGGCGCGCAGCGCCGTCTCGAACCATGAGGCCCCGATCTCACCCGCGGCCATCCTTCGAGACGGCCGCGCGGCCTCCTCGGATGAGGTCCCGTGTGCTTGGCGAGCGGTCTACACCTTCGCCGGTGTCAGCTGAACCGACTCGCCGCAGCCGCAGGCGGAAACCTGGTTCGGGTTGTTGAAGATGAACTGCGCCTGCATCTTATCGGCCTTGTAGTCCATCTCGGTGCCGAGCAGGAACAGGACTGCCTTGGGGTCGACCAGGATCTTCACGCCCTTGTCCTCGACCACCTCATCGGTCGGCCGGATCTCGTGGGCGTATTCGACCGTATAGGACTGTCCCGCGCAGCCGCCATTCTTGATGCCGACGCGAAGGCCGACGATCTCGGAATCGGCCCGCTTGGTCAGTTCCGTGATCCGCGCTGCCGCGGCGTCCGTCAGCTTCATAACCTGCGGGCGGGGCCGCGGCTTCGGCTTGGCAACTGGTGCGATGGTGGTCATTGCAGCGGCTCTCTCTCCCTACGATGCAGAGCGGCAAAGTCTGTCATCTCAAAAATAACAACGAAATTCCGGCTGTGAAGGTCTCATGTTCGCAATTGGCTAGAACTTCTCCGAACGACACACACCTAGTAGATCGCCCATACTCCCGGTGTGACCAGTTCCAGCAAATGATTGTCCGGATCGCGGAAGTAGATGCTCTTGCCGCCGCGGGGCCAATCGGTCCTGCCTTCGATCGCGACATCGTGCTCGCCAAGCCGCTTTTCCCAGGCCGGCAATTCATCTGCGGCGATGGCAAAGGCCGCATGGATCGGGCCGCTGCCGTCGTGCGGAGGAATGGTGCCGCCGGGCAGATGGACCGTCTCAAGCGTAGCGCCGCGACGAAACAGCAGCAGCACACTCCGGCCTCCTATGTCGAAGGCCATAAACCGCGAGTCGCTCGTCAGAGGCTCAAGACCGAGCACATCGGTGTAGAACGCGCGGGCGCGGTCGAGGTCATCGACATAGAGTGCAGTCTCGATGACACCGGATAGCTTCGGCAACGAACCTCACCACATGTTGAGCACGAGGCGGGCCTCGTCGCTCATCCGATCCGGCGTCCACGCCGGCTCCCAGACCAGGTTGACATTGACGACGCCTACGCCGGGAACGCTGGCCAGCGCGTTCTCCACCATGGTGGGCAATTCACCGGCCGCCGGGCAGTTCGGCGTGGTCAGCGTCATCTCGACGTCGACGCTGCGGTCGTCCTTGAGATCGACCTTGTAGATCAATCCGAGCTCATAGATGTCGGCCGGGATTTCCGGGTCGAACACCGTCTTCAACGCCGCCACGATCTCCTGGCTGAGACGCTCGGTCTCTTCCGGCGGCAAGGCGGAGCTTGTCTCCACATGGGCGGTTTTGACGTCGTCGGCAGTCTCGGTCATGCGAACAATTCCCCAGCCTTGATCAAGGCTTGCGCCAGATGGTCGACCTCTTCCCTCGTATTATACATGCCGAACGAGGCCCGGCATGTGGCTGTGACATTGAACCGCTCTAAGAGCGGCATCACGCAATGGGTGCCGGCCCGCACCGCAATCCCCTGGCGGTCGATTACGGTCGCGACATCGTGGGGATGGGCGCCCTTCATCTCGAAAGAGATTACCGGCCCCTTCTCCCGGGCGGTGCCGATCAGCCGCAGCGAATTGATCTCGCGCAGGCGCTCCTGGGCGTAGGTCAGCAGGCTGTGCTCATGGGCGGCGATGCGCTCCTTGCCGATCGAATTGACGTAGTCGATCGCAGCGCCCAGCCCGATCGCCTGGACGATCGGCGGGGTTCCGGCCTCGAATTTGTGCGGCGGGTCGCCATAGGTGACCCAGTCCTTTGCGACCTCGCGGATCATCTCGCCGCCGCCGTTATACGGCCGCATCGCGACCAGGTGCTCATGCTTGGCATAGAGCACGCCAATGCCGGTCGGGCCGTAAACCTTATGGCCGGTGAAGGCGTAGAAATCGCAGTCGAGATCCTGGACGTCGACCGGCAGATGCACGGCGCCCTGCGCGCCGTCGACCAGCACCGGAACGCCGCGATCGTGCGCGATCCTGACGACCTCCTTGACCGGAACCAGCGTGCCGAGCGCATTCGACATCTGCGTGATCGCAACCAGCTTGGTGCGCGGCGAGAGCAGCTTCTCGAACTCCTCGATCAGGAAATTGCCGTCGTCGTCGACCGGCGCCCATTTGATGACGGCGCCATGCCGCTCGCGCAGGAAATGCCAGGGCACGATGTTGGAATGGTGCTCCATGATCGAGAGCACGATCTCATCGCCCTGCCCGATATTGGGCTCGCCCCATGACGAGGCGACCAGGTTGATCGCCTCTGTGACGTTACGGGTGAAGATGATTTCTTCGCTGCGCCGCGCGTTGACGAACTGCGCCACTTTGCTGCGCGCGCCTTCGTAAGCCTCGGTCGCGGCATTGGCGAGGTAATGCAGGCCGCGATGCACATTGGCGTATTCGGTCTTGTAGGCCTCGGCCATGCGGTCGAGCACCGCGTTCGGTTTCTGCGCGGAGGCCGCGTTGTCGAGATAGACCAGCGGCTTCCCGTAGATCTGCAGCGCCAGCGCCGGAAAATCCTCGCGCACCCGCGCGACATCATAGGCGCCGTTGGCGACCGCCGGATGCGTGCTCATGCGCGTGCCTCCAGCCAGCGCTGTGCCGCCGCGATCACATGCTCTCGCAGCGAGTCGTTCGCGATCGATTCGATGGCCTCGCCGACGAAGGCCTGGATCAGGAGCGCCTGCGCTTCCTTCTCGGGAAGACCGCGCGCACGCAGATAGAACAACAGGCTTTCGTCCAGTGCACCGGTGGTCGCGCCATGGCCGCAGGTGACGTCGTCGGCAAAAATCTCGAGCTCCGGCTTGTTGTCGGCCTCGGCCTCATCGGAGAGCAGGAGCGCCCGCGTCATCATCTTGGCATCGGTCTTCTGCGCGTCCGGACGGACGACGATGCGGCCCTGGAACACCGAATGGGCGCGGTCGTCGATCACGGCGCGGAACACTTCGCGACTGGCGCAGTGCGGCACCGCGTGATCCATGAACAGCGTGGTGTCGGCATGCTGCCGGCCCTTGATGAGGTTGACACCGTTGGTGTCGACCCGCGCGCCCTCGCCTGCAAAGATGATGGTCGGCTGATAGCGGCTGACGCTCGCGCCCGACACCATGCCAAAGGCGTTGAGCTGCGCATGCGCGCCGAGCGTCACCGCGGCGGACGCAATGTTGATGGCTTCCAACCCGTCCTCAACCAGACGGAGATGATCGAGCCGCGCATTGTCGCCGAGCGAAACGATCAGGGAGTCGTAAGTCTGATACGCCTTTGCACCTTCGGTGGCGACAAAGCTTTCCACCAGCGTCGCGCTCGCGTCGCGGCCCAGGCGGAGCAGCGAACGGGTGTACATCGCAGCCGGCGTGCCCGTGCTCGCGACATGGACCACGTGCAGCGGTTGCTCCAGCACAGTGCCGTTGGCAATTTCGATCACGACGCCGTCGGTCGCCATCGCCGTGTTCAGCGCGATCATGGGATTGGAGTTATCGGAGGCCAGCAACTCGCCGTCCCCCGCCTCCAGCACCTCACGCAGCGTGCGGACGGAAAGGCCCTTTTCGCCCTTGCCGAGATCAGAAAGCTTTGCCGCGAATACGCCGTCGACCAGCACCAGCCGCCGCGTGCCTTCGATCGCATGCAGCTTGAGCGCGGCTTCCGCGCGCGACAGCGCCGCCGCATCGGGTGCAGCCGCCAGCGGCAGCACTTCGCGCATCAGGACGCGCAGGTCGGTATATTTCCAGTCCTCGATCCGGCGGTGCGGGAGGCCCGCGCGCTCAAAGGCTTCAAAGGCCTGCTGCCTTTGCTCGGCGACCTTGCCCGAGCCAGGCAACCGCTCACGCGCGAGCGCAAAGCTGGTGCTCACTGCGCGCCCGGTATCGGTTTTTGCCAACACGACGTTCATCACGAATTCCGTTCAGGCTTAGGCGTCTTCGAACTGCGCATAGCCGGATTCTTCCAGCTGCAGCGCCAGTTCCTTGCCGCCAGTCTTCACCACCGAGCCCTTGGCCATCACGTGCACATAGTCCGGCACGATGTAGTTGAGCAGCCGCTGGTAGTGGGTGATCACGACCATGGCGCGCTCGGGCGAGCGCAGCGCGTTGACACCGTCGGCCGCGATCCTCAGCGCGTCGATGTCGAGACCCGAGTCCATTTCATCGAGGATGCAGAGGCTCGGCTCGAACAGCGCCATCTGCAGGATCTCGTTGCGCTTCTTTTCGCCGCCGGAAAAGCCGACATTGACGCCGCGCTTGAGCATGTCCTGCGGAATGTTGAGCGACTTGGAGACTTCGCGGACCTTCTTCAGGAAGTCCGGTGTCGAATATTCGCTCTCGCCGCGCGCCTTGCGCTGCGCATTCAGCGCGGTGCGCAGGAAGTTCATGGTGGCGACGCCGGGGATTTCGACTGGGTACTGGAACGCCAGGAACACGCCCTTGGCGGCGCGCTCGTCCGGCGCCATCTCCAAGAGGTCTTCGCCGCGGAACAGGATTTGTCCGCCGGTGACCTCATAGCCGGGCTTGCCGGCGATGACGTGCGAGAGCGTCGATTTGCCGGAGCCGTTCGGCCCCATGATCGCGTGGACCTCGCCCGGGTTCACAGTGAGCGAAAGTCCGTGGAGGATTTCGCGATCCTCGACACGGACCTGCAGATCTTTCACTTCAAGCAATGCCATTACAGTTTTCCTAGATGTCATCCCGAGGCGCCAGTACGGCAGGCCCGCCAGGGATGAGGATTATCCAACCGAACCTTCGAGCGAGATCGAGATCAGCTTCTGCGCCTCGACCGCGAACTCCATCGGGAGCTGCTGCAGCACGTCCTTGACGAAGCCGTTGACGACGAGGCCGACCGCCTCCTCTTGGCTCAGCCCGCGCTGCACGCAGTAGAACAGGACATCCTCGGAGATCTTCGAGGTCGTCGCCTCGTGCTCGAACGTCGCCGACGAGTTCTTCGCCTCGACGTAAGGCACGGTGTGCGCGCCGCATTTGTCGCCGATCAAAAGCGAGTCGCAGGCGGTGTAGTTGCGCGCGCCGGTGGCTTTGCGGTGCGCGGTCACGAGGCCGCGATAGGTGTTCTGCGACTTGCCGGCAGCGATGCCCTTGGAGATGATCCGGCTCGAGGTGTTCTTGCCGAGATGGATCATCTTGGTGCCGCTGTCGACCTGCTGGTAACCGTTCGAGATCGCGATCGAGTAGAACTCGCCGCGCGAATTGTCGCCGCGCAGGATGCAGCTCGGATATTTCCAGGTGATGGCGGAGCCGGTCTCGACCTGGGTCCAGGAAATCTTCGAGTGGTCGCCACGGCAATCGCCACGCTTGGTGACGAAGTTGTAGATGCCGCCCTTGCCTTCCGAGTTGCCGGGATACCAGTTCTGCACCGTCGAATATTTGATCTCGGCGTCATCGAGCGCGACCAGTTCCACCACGGCAGCGTGCAATTGATTCTCGTCGCGCTGCGGCGCGGTGCAGCCTTCGAGGTAGCTCACATACGAGCCCTTGTCGGCGATGATCAGCGTGCGCTCGAACTGGCCGGTGTTGCGCTCGTTGATGCGGAAATAGGTCGACAATTCCATCGGACAGCGCACGCCCGGCGGCACATAGACGAACGAGCCGTCGGAGAACACCGCCGAGTTCAGGGTGGCGAAGAAGTTATCCGACGTCGGCACCACGCTGCCGAGATACTTCCGCACCAGCTCAGGGTGCTCGCGGATCGCTTCCGAGATCGGCATGAAGATCACGCCGGCCTTCTTCAATTCCTTCTGGAAGGTGGTCGCAACCGACACCGAATCGAACACGGCGTCGACAGCGATCTTCCGCTGCTCCGACGGCTCTCCGCCCGGAGGCGGCTCGACGCCCTCGAGGATCGCGACCTCCCTTAAGGGAATGCCGAGCTTCTCGTAGGTCTTGAGAATCTCCGGATCGATCTCGTCGATCGACGACAGCGTCTTCTTCGGCTTCGGCGCCGCGTAATAGTAGAGGTCCTGGTAATCGATCTTGGGATAGTTGACGCGCGCCCAGGTCGGCTCGGTCATGGTCAGCCAGCGGCGGTACGCCTCCAGGCGCCATTCCAGCATCCAGGCCGGCTCGTTCTTTTTCTCTGAGATGAAACGGACGATATCTTCCGAGAGCCCCTTGGGGGCCTTTTCGGATTCGATCAGCGTCTCGAACCCATATCGATACTGATCGACGTCGATCCGTCGGACACGGTCGACCGTCTCCTGTACAGCAGGCATTCAATCCTCCGCTCGCGGTTTCAAGGACCGCGGTGGATCAGTTCTAAAAGTGGTACGGTTGCTTAGTGGACGAAAAACCCGCTTAGAACCGTTCAAGCTGTGTTTCGTCCCACTCTAAGTAAGGTATCGGCGAGCTTTAGCCAAGCCTTTACGGCCAAATCTATGTCTGTGGTGGATGTAGACCAGCCAAGACTAAGCCGCACTGCTCCCTGGGCGAGGTCCGGCCGGAACCCCATCGCGCCCAGCACATGTGACGGCTGGACCTTTCCCGAGGAACAGGCGGAACCCGAAGATACCGCGATTCCAGCTAGGTCGAAGCCGATCACGGCGGTTTCCGCCTTCAAACCTGGGACGGTGAATAGCGTGGTATTTGGCAGCCTCGGCACGCCGTCCGAGAATACAATAATACCACTTACTTCTCTCAGGCCAGCCTCAAGTCGGTCCCTCAGGGCCCGCAGCCGGACTGCGTCGGTCTCGAGGCCCGCCATCGCGGCCTTGGCAGCCGCGCCAAAGGCCGAGATGCCGGCGACGTTCTCCGTACCGGCGCGGCGCCCGAGTTCCTGGCCGCCGCCGCGCAACAGGGGTTCGAGCCTCTCCACTCCCTCCGCCAGGACCACGGCCCCGACGCCCTTGGGGCCGCCGACTTTGTGCGCGGACAGCGTCACCAGATCCGCCTGCAATGATTCGAGAGCGAAGGGAATTTTCCCGAAGGCCTGGATCGCATCGACGTGGAGCAGTCCGCCGGCCGCATGAACGATCTCGGCCGCCTTCTCGACCGGCTGCAGCGCGCCGGTCTCGTTGTTGGCCAGCATCACCGACACCAATGCGGGCGGGCCATCGGCCAGCTTGCTACGGAGGTTATCGAGGTCCAGCACGCCTGACGATGTCACAGCCACGGTCTCGATCGCTTCAGCCGCAAAGCGCCCGCCTGATAGCACCGAGGCATGCTCGATCGCAGACACCAGGAGCCGCTGGACGGGAGCACTACCGCTACGTCGCACCCCAGGCGTCAATGCCAGCACGTTCGCTTCCGTGCCGCCTGAGGCAAACACCACGTCCTGCGCCTTAGCGCCCACCGCCGCGGCGATCGCGCTCCTGGCGTCCTCGACCAGCCGACGTGCCTGCCGCCCCTCGGCATGCACCGAGGACGGATTGCCGCACAGCTCCCATGCCACCGCCATCGCCGCCTTCGCCTCGGGGCGAAGCGGCGTGGTCGCATTCCAGTCGAGATAGACGCGATTCGTCATGGAGTATTATAATACCTCAGAATTTCTTACGGGTCCTTGTCTGCAATCTTCGCTCGAATCCCTAGGCCAGTTGGTGATTGCCGCGCCGCCCGCAATCACCGGCTAACGCATTGAACACGCTTGGCGTTGTTCAATATGCTTGCTTTTTGCCCCTCGCCTCATGCTAGAACGCGGGCCTCAAAAACCAACCGAGGCGTCGTTCGTTCGCGGGAAGCCGCCTGACGGCGCCGTTCACGGTAAATCCAGCCACTTTATCTGCCGGGGGCCGATGAAGTCAGCACAACTCGGTTGATTGCTCAGCGCCAACCAAGGGTCAAGCGTAGGATCACTCAAGGGATCACTGATGCCTGAAGTTATTTTCAACGGCCCGGCGGGCCGTCTCGAAGGCCGCTACCACCCGGCCAAGCAGAAGAACGCGCCGATCGCCATGATCCTGCATCCGCACCCGCAGTTTCACGGCACGATGAATCACCAGATCGTCTACCAGTGCTACTATGCCTTTGCGCATCGCGGCTTCTCGGTGCTGCGCTTCAACTTCCGCGGGGTCGGCCGCAGCCAGGGCTCGTTCGACCACGGCACCGGCGAATTGTCGGACGCGGCCTCCGCGCTCGACTGGGCGCAGAGCATCAATCCCGAGGCACGTGCCTGCTGGGTCGCGGGCTTTTCGTTCGGCGCCTGGATCGGCATGCAGCTCCTGATGCGCCGGCCCGAGGTCGAGGGATTCATCTCGATCGCGCCGCCGGCTAATCTCTATGACTTCTCGTTCCTGGCGCCCTGCCCGTCCTCCGGGCTGATCGTGCATGGCGACAAGGACGCCGTGGTGCCGCCCAAGGACGTCAACACGCTGGTCGAGAAATTGAAGACACAGAAGGGCATCGTGATTGATCAGCAGATCATCCCCGGCGCCAACCATTTCTTCGACGGCAAGCTCGAGCCGTTGATGGAAACCGTCACCGGCTATCTCGACATGCGCCTCGCCAACGTGCGCTAAGGCAGTGCGGCTCGGTAGGATGGGTAGAGCGAAGCGAAACCCATCACTCGGGCCGCGTGTCGTGAAGGCGATGGGTTTCGCTTTGCTCTACCCATCCTACGGCGCTGCGGCGCGTTACGCCGCAAGCTTCAACACATGCGCGTCATGCTGCTTGAGGAAGGCGCGCAGCAATTGCGGATACTCGGCGCCGACCGCGGCCTTCACGCTCGGACGCTTCGCCAGCTCCGCGCGCCACTTCCGCACCTTCGGCATGTCGTTGAACACCGCAAGGTCGATGAATTCGTCGAACACATCGAAATAGCGGAAGATCGGCGCGAACACCGCATCCACCAGGCTGAATTTCTCGCCCGCAAAGTACGGACCCGCGCCGAGTGCCGCCTCGACGCGGGCGAATTTGGCAGTGACCGCCTCCCGCTTGGCCTCGAAGGTCGCGGCATCCTTGGCAATCTCGAGGTCCCAGAGATCGCTTAAGGTGGCAGAGCCGAATTCCATCCAGGCGCGATGTTCGGCGCGCGCCAGCGGGTCCAGCGGATGCAGCTTGGCGCCGGCTTGCGTCTCCTCGATATATTCGCAGATCACGTTGCTCTCGAACAGCGCCACCTCGCCCTTGTCGGTCGCAACCGTCAGCACCGGCACCTTGCCGAGCGGCGATATCTTCAGGAACCAGTCCGGCTTGTTGGCGAGATCGATATCGATCCGTTCGAAGGCGACGCCCTTCTCGTTAAGCGCGATCACCGCGCGCTGCACATAGGGACAGAGCTTGTGGCTGATCAGTTTCAACGCGGCCATGGCGAACTCCTCGCTGGTTTCAAGCACTCGCATGCACCTAAATGCATTTGCATGAAACAGTCAAGAAAGGATGCAATTGCATCTAACGGCTTAAGGTCGCACGATGATGCCCCCGGTCATAGGAATAGGCACGCCGGTCGTGGCGGGATAGCTGAGCGGCAGGCCCTTCATCCCGCGCACGGCAAGGAAGCCGAAGGCCTGCGCCTCGATCGCGTCCGGCGACCAGCCGAGCGCATCGGCTGCTTCGACGGTCGCGGGCGCAACCCGCTCGCGCAGCATCCGCAGCATGGTCAGATTGCGCGCGCCGCCGCCGGCAACGATCCAGCTCTTCGGCACCTTCGGCAATAGCGGCAGCACGCGGGCGATCGTGGCCGCAGTGAAGGCGGTCAGCGTCGCCGCGCCGTCGGCGGGCGTGACGTCCCCGAGCTTCAATGCGGCGAAATCATTACGGTCCAGCGATTTCGGCGGCGGCAGCGCGAAAAAGGGCAATTCCAGCGCGCGCGCAATCCAGGCCTCATCGGCCCTGCCCTGCGCGGCAAACCGGCCGTCGCAATCGAACGGCTGGCTCATGACGCGGAACATGTAGTCGTCGAGCAGCGCGTTGCCGGGACCGGTGTCGCAGGCGATCAGCGTGTCAGTGCCGTCGATATAGGTGATGTTGGAGACCCCGCCGACATTGACCACCACGGTCGGCCCCTCGCGCTGCACGGATTGCACCAGTGCCCGGTGATAGACCGGCACGAGGGGCGCGCCCTGCCCGCCGGCCTCGACATCGGCGGCGCGAAAATCATGCATCACGGGAATGTGGACCATTTTCGCCAGCGCCGCGGCATCGCCGATCTGCACCGTCAATCGGCGCTCCGGCCGGTGCAGCACGGTCTGACCGTGGAAACCGACAATGTCGATATCTTCCGGCGTGATGCGATTCTGTGCGGTGAAGGCGGCAACCGCCTCGGCATGCGCCAGCGTCACGGCACGTTCGGCGTCGGCCAGGATCCCGGGCCGGGCGTCACGGTGCGATAGATGGACGGCCTCGGTAAGTGCTTGGCGCAGCAGGCTGCGCTCGGCATTGGTGTAGGACCGGTAGCCGGACGGCCCGAACGACTTGACCTGCTTTCCGTCGGTTTCGATCAGTGCGACGTCAACCCCGTCGAGCGAGGTCCCGCTCATCAGACCGAGTGCGGTCAACATCATGCCTGCAGCCTTCGACGCCTCTTGTCCTGCCCTGACGCCCGGCTTGTATCAAACAAGCACATCTTATAATGCCACAGCGCCCCCTGCGGCGGCAGTCCGTTCGGTCGGGGTTCCCCAACTGGATGCAAATACCGTAAAACAAGCATGATCAGAGTCGCCGACAAATGACTACATTTAAATCGGATTTTATGAATGAGCTGCAGTGGCGCGGCTTCATTCATCAGGTGTCGGACGCGGCGGGCATCGACGCGCTCGCCGCCAAGGGAGACGTCGTGGCCTATGTCGGCTACGACTGCACGGCCCCATCCCTGCATATCGGCCATTTGTTGTCGGCCATGATGCTGCACTGGCTGCAGGAAACCAAAGGCGGCAAACCGATCACGTTGATGGGCGGCGGCACCACGCGCGTCGGCGACCCCTCGGGCAAGGACGAAACGCGTCAAATTCTCTCCATCGAGCAAATCGACGCCAACAAGGAATCCATCAAGCACGTCTTCAAACGCTTCCTGACGTTCGGAGACGGCAAGACCGATGCCGTGATGGCCGACAATGCGGAGTGGCTGACCAAGCTCAATTACATCGAAATGCTGCGGGATATCGGTCGGCACTTTTCCGTGAACCGCATGCTTTCCATGGACTCGGTCAAGCTCCGTCTCGATCGGGACCAGGAAATGAGCTTCATCGAATTCAACTACATGATCCTGCAGTCCTACGACTTCGTGGAACTGGCACGTCGCTACGGTTGCAATCTACAGATGGGCGGCTCCGATCAATGGGGAAACATCGTCACCGGTGTCGACCTTGGCCGCCGCATGGGCACTCATCAGCTCTACGCATTGACGACACCGCTGTTGACCACGGCTTCCGGCGCCAAGATGGGCAAGACCGCCGCCGGCGCGGTCTGGCTGAACGCCGACCAGTTCAGCCCCTACGATTACTGGCAATACTGGCGCAACACGGAAGACGCCGACGTCGGACGCTTCCTGAAACTCTTCACGACGCTTTCAATGAGCGAGATCGGGAAACTGGAGGCACTGCAGGGCTCCGAGATCAACGAGGCCAAGAAGGTGCTGGCGACGGAGGCGACCGCCCTGCTCCATGGCCGCGATGCCGCGGTTGAGGCCGCCGAAACCGCGCGACGCACCTTCGAGGAAGGCGCACTGGCCGAGACGCTGCCCACGGTCGAAATTCCGCGCGGCGAGCTGGATGCCGGCATCGGCGTGCTGGCTGCCTATGTGAAAGCCGGCCTTGTCGCCTCTAACGGCGAGGCGCGCCGCCAGATCAAGGGCGGCGGATTGCGCGTCAACGATGTCGCCGTCACCGACGAGAAGATGATGCTGACGCCGTCCGACCTCACGGCGGAAGGCGTGATCAAGCTGTCGCTCGGCAAGAAACGGCACGTCCTGTTGAAGGCTGCATAGGCGCATTCGCTTTTTGCGACTTGTGGGGAGCTGCGGAAACGCGCTCCCTCTTCGCATGGACAAGAATACGCCCGGGGAGGAAGTTGCAGCGAAGCCGCCGACGCGCGTCGCGCTCAATGTGCTCGCGCTGTGCTTTGTGCTCGCGCTGATCGGCCGCGGCCTCGGCGAGAGTTTCACCGTCTTCCTGAAACCGATCTCGGAAAGTTTCGGCTGGGATCGCGCGCAGACCGTTTCGGTCTATTCGCTGACCTGGCTTGCCGGCGGCCTGACCGCGCCACTGATCGGTCGCCTGTTCGATCATTCGGGGCCGCGAGCCGTCTATGCGCTGGGACTGCTGCTGCTCGGCGGCTCGTTCCTGGTCGCGGCGTATGCGCAATATCTCTGGCAGTTGCAGTTCAGCATTGGCCTTTGCGTCGGAATCGGGATCGCCTTCATCGGCAATGTGCCGAACTCGATCCTGCTCGGCCGCTGGTTCGGCCCTCGCCTGCCGACCGCGATGGCGGTGGTCTATTCCGCGGCCGGCGCCGGCGTGCTCGTGCTGCTCCCGGCCTCGCAGCTTTTGATCGATGGCGTCGGCTGGCGCGGCGCCTACCAGATATTCGGCATCACGGCGTTGTGCCTGCTGGTGCCGCTATTGCTGTTGCCGTGGCGGCGGTTCTCGCGCGGCTCGCCGCATGTGGTGAAGAAGGCCGATCCTGACATCGTCGACCAGGGCTGGACGCTGCTCGGCGCAATGCGTCATCACGCCTTCTGGGCGCTGTTTGCGACCTTCTTCTTCACCGCGATCGGCATGTATGCGATCTCGGCGCAAATCGTTGCCTATCTGATCGACGCGGGCTTTCCACCGCTGCAGGCCGCGACCGCCTGGGGGTTCAGCGGCGTCGTGCTGCTGTTCGGCATGCTCGGCGTGTCCGAACTCGACAGCATCATCGGCCGCCGACCGTCGGTCCTGCTCAGCTATGGAATCTCGATCGTCGGCATCATCCTGCTCTGGCTGCTGCAGTGGTATCCGAACGTCTGGCTGCTCACCGGCTTCGTCGTCACCTTCGGCAGCATGATCGGCTCGCGCGGCCCGCTGATCACGGCCACCGCGATGAAGATTTTCCGCGGCAAGCGGGTCGGCACCATCTATGGCACCATCTCGATCGGCAGCGGGCTCGGCTCCGCGTTCGGGTCCTGGGCCGGCGGCCTGATTCACGACTTCGCCCACAGCTACAACCCGGTGATCGCATTCGCGCTGGTCAGCGTGATCCTCGGAATGATCCCATTCCTGGTCGTGCCGGCGCTGCGCCGCTGATCGAGCGCGTCCCAGAGGTATCCCCTTGATGGCGCGCCGTATTCACTATTGGTAAGCCAGTTCCTGTTATGCCTCGGGACACGATTTTCCGCAGAGGCCGCAATGAACATTCTCAGCCGACTGACGATCCGCACCAAACTCGCCAGCATCGTGGCTCTCGCGGCACTGACCGTGTTCGCGATCGTCGCGGGATCGGCCTGGCTCAGCCGAAGCCGCATGCTGGACGATCGCGTCGCACAGATGCGGACGGCGGTCGACCTGCTTTACGGCGTGGCGCAGTCGCTGCAGGACGACGTCGCCGCAGGGAAGATGACGGTCGCCGAGGCCAAGGTGCAGTTTCGCCAGCGCGGCCGGAAAATGACCTTCAACAACGGCCAAGGCTATTCCGTCACTTACAATGCCGACACTTCGATCTTATTGAACGCCGCCAATCCCCAGCTCGAAGGCAAAATCACCGGTGCAATCGATTCCAATGGCGTCCTGATTGCCGACGCCATTATAGGCGCCGCCCGGCAGAAACTGGAAGGCGGGACCACATCCTATCTTTATCCACGCCCCGGCGGGACCGTGCCGTTGCGGAAAATGATCTTTGCTCGCGGCTTCGAGCCGTGGAACATCGTCATGAGCTACGGGCTCTATGTCGATGATATCGACGCCGACGTGAATGCGCTGCTGCTGGAGCTCGGCGCGGTCGGCGGCGGCCTGATGCTGCTGATGGGGCTGTTGTCATGGCTGATTGCCCGCGACGTGGTCGGAGCGCTCGATCGCCAGAAGAACCGGATGCAGCGCATTGCCGAAGGCTCGCTCGACGAAGCGGTCGAGGAGACCGGCCGCGGCGACGAGATCGGGCGCATGGCGGAAACGCTCGAGGTGCTGCGGCAGACCGCGATCACCGCACGGGCGCTGGAAGCGGAACAGGATGCAACCAAGGAGCGGAGCGAGAAGGAAAAGCGCGACGCCTTGATCGCGCTCGCCGATCGCTTCGATGCATCGGTCGGCCAGCTCGTCGGACTGATGGCGTCGGGATCCAGCGAGCTTGAAGCCACCGCAAAGTCGATGTCCGCAACCGCCGAGGGCACCAATCATCGGGCCTCGGTGGTCGGCTCGGCGGCAACGGAGGCAAGCTCCCGCGTGCAGACCGTGGCCTCGGCGGCCGAGGAGTTGTCCTCATCGATCTCCGAGATCAGCCGCCAGGTCGCCCAGTCGGCCAATGTCACCGGCCGCGCCGTCGCAAGCGCGCGCCGCACCGACACCATCGTGCGGGCGCTCGCCGATGGCGCCCAGCAGATCGAGCATGTCGCCGAGTTGATCTCCAGCATTGCCGAACAGACCAACCTGCTGGCGCTCAACGCCACCATCGAAGCCGCGCGTGCCGGTGAAGCCGGCCGCGGCTTTGCCGTGGTCGCCTCCGAGGTCAAGAGCCTCGCAAGCCAGACCGCGGAAGCCACCAAGGAGATCGGCACGCGCATCGCGCAGATCCAGGGCGCGACCAAGGAAGCCGTCGAGGCGATCGACGGCATCACCGCCACGATCGAGGAAGTCAGCACCATCGCGACATCGATCGGCTCCGCGATCGAGCAACAGGGCGCGGCGACGGCCGAAATTGCACGCAGCGTGTCGCAGACGGCGGAAGCGACCAAGGAGGTCACGACCAATATCGGCGGCGTCAGCGCTGCCGCCAACGAGACCGGCAACGCCGCCGGCCTCGTTCTGACCGCAGCCAGCAACCTGTCCAAGCAGGCCGAACAGCTCTCCGGCGAAGTCTCGACCTTCCTCGCCGGCGTTCGCGCCGCGTGAGCCAGTCTCGTTGCGAGGAGATAGAGCGAAGTCCAGACATCTAGAAGGATGTGACTTCGCCTACTCGCTCGACAAGATGCGCACGCGAAGGCGACGGGTCAAATCGATCGGCGAAATATTGCGTTTCGTGGGCCACCAGCCCTTCGCGGAATTCCATGATGCTCACCGTGTAGGACGGTATGCCGTCATAGGTAAGTACGAATTCTGTGATCCAGAGATCGCCGCTGCCGACAATTCGACGGACCGTAAAACGCTTCTTGTTTGGCTGGAGGAATCGGCTCTCTTGAATGTTGTGCCGTCCGCGGATCCGCTCGCCAGATTGCGGATAATCAAGCACAGCGTCCTCGTGATAGATTTCATGCTCGACCTGGAAATCGCTCGCGTCTGAAGCATCCCAATGGCGCTCCAGCGCCACCCGCATGGTTCGATCATCCATCTCAATCTCCCACCTGCGCGACGCACGTCGAGTTGATCCAGCACACACCTGACCTGGATCTCTGCAGAAACTAGGCCACTGCCATCTTTCTCGAATGCTCAATTACAGGCGCAATTGAGTTTGTGGGCTCAAGAGCGACCGTCACGGTAAACGCAGCAATATCCAGCCTGCATCAGACATTGTGAAAGCACGAGTGCTGATGTCAGCGCCCCCGCAAGACTTGGTCTCATTGCTCCAGATAGCGACGTCACTCAGCCTTTGACTGGCTTCCTGCGCAGCACAGAGATTGGAACATGTTGCGTGGTGCTGATCACGATCTGGGGTTCACCATCGCATGCGTGGCTTCTCAAGCATAGCGTAAACCTCGCTGACCTTTGTGACGATGCGTCGGTTCCATCGGGAGGACCGGACTGGATTTCGAGGGCGAAAAAACCAGCTTGATCTGGCTCACCCAAACGGATGAGCTCCCCGGGGTAGATTGATGTCGTTCTCCTTTTGGATCGCGCCGCGATGTGTTATCGAATCGTCATCCAACCGTCACACAATCGCACATGTCAGAAACTGATACGCCAGAGCCCGCCCGGGAAAGTGCACGCGCCGCCCACGGGCTTGATGGCACCATTGCCACACAGGACAACAAAAGGCCGAACCACTCTGTTGCCGGCCGGCAACATGGCGTCGCGGAGCTTCGTTCGCAGGAACCGCCGAACGATCCACTTCATCAGGCGCAATATCAGTGGAATGACGTAACGTCAGAAATCCCTGCGCAAAACGGTGCCACGCCTGGCGGCAGCGAGATCGAGCTCAAGCTTCTGGTTGATGCTGATCGCATGGCGGATTTCAACGCCGCTCCGATCATCGCGACGAACGCGCGCAACAAGGGCACACGAAAACACCTCAAGTCCGTCTATTACGATACGCCCGAGCAGACGCTGAGACGAAATGGATTAAGCCTGCGGGTTCGTCAGAACGGCGCACGGTTCGTGCAGACCGTGAAAGCCGAACTCGGAGACGATCCGCTCCGGCGCGGCGAGTGGGAGGCAAATATCCCTTCCATTGCTCCCGATGTCGAACTGGCGATCCCCTTCATCCCACCCAAACTTCGCTCGGACCTTAGACGTCATCAGCTCGAGGCAATCTTCACCGCGGATATCCACCGGCACACGCGCATCGTTGAGCTGCCATCCGGAACGATCGAGGTCGCTTTCGACCAGGGAGTGCTGAAGTCGGGCGATCAATCGATGCCTGTGAGCGAAATCGAATTGGAGCTCAAGGCTGGAAGCGCCAGCGCGATTTACGACCTCGCACTTCGGCTCGCGGACCATGGGTCCGTGCGACCGTCAATCCGCAGCAAGTCGGCGCGCGGCTTTGAGCTCGCGGCCAACGCGTCCCCCGCCCTGCGGAAGCCACGAAAGCTTCGCCTCGATCCGTCAATATCGCTCGATGAGGCCTTCGCAAAGATACTGCGCTCCTGCCTCCACCATCTTCTTGGGTCTGTCGCGGCCGCCGAGGACGGTCGCGATCCTGAGGGAGTCCATCAGCTTCGCGTGTCGCTGCGCCGCCTGCGCGCGGCTCTGGACTTGATGCGATCCGTTGGGCCGTTGGGCAACCTCGACTCGTTCCGGTCGGAAGCAAGGTGGCTGGCACGAAACCTTTCCCCTGCACGCGATTGGGATATGTTTCAACGGGGCACGCTGCCGACCATCGCGCAGGCCTGTCCCTCGGTCGCGGGCTTTGATGCCCTGGAACAGCTCGCAGAGAAACGCCGATCTGCCGCCTACCAGAAGGTACGTCTCGCGCTGGCCGACCGCCGCTGCTCAAGTTTCCTGATCGGCCTCGGCGGCTGGATTGAGGCCAGGGGGTGGCGCAGCGACGTCTCACCCGAAGACCTTGGACGACTGGTCGAGCCCGCCATCAACTTTGCCGGACGCATCCTGTCGGAGCAGCATGCGAAAGTGCTCAAGCGCGGCCGCCGCTTCAAATCGCTTCCGGCGGAAAAACTGCACCGGTTGAGGCTCGCTGCGAAGCGACTGCGCTACGTCGCCGACTTCCTGTTACCGCTCTATGGAGAGCGAAAGTCCGTCAGGCGATTCTCTCGCGGGCTGGCCGACCTGCAGGAGGAACTTGGTTCCTTTAACGACATGGCGATCACAGACGGTCTTTTCGCTGAGCTCGGTGACGAGTTCTCCCAAAGCGGCACCGCTGCAGCCGCCATAACCGGCTGGCAGGCACACGCATCGATCGGCGTTGAGGCGCGCCTGCGAAACGCGTGGCAGGATTTCAGGAAAACCAAAGCACCGTGGTTGAGGGCAGCAGAGGCGTGATTGCTTCTCACCTCCGCCCGGGCGTTTAGGCCGCGTCCGTTTCCGGTTGCTGTGGCCGTCATCCAGGCTCGCTCACCTTCTCGAAACCGGCCGAACGGCCACCGGATGCTCCCGTGTCAGCTCCACCTCTTGCTTCTCGTGGCGGATCACGAGGCGTTCACCTTCACGCAACGCGTACTCCACCGTCTCCAGGCCAATTTCGACCTCCAGCAACTGGTCACGGTAGGTTATGGGGAATCGAAGGATTGCGTTTTCCTCGGGCGCACGGCGTGGCCAGAACGATAACGTTCCATCATCGTCCCGCATCCCGCCAAAACCGTAGGTGAGCATCATCCACGTGCCGCCCATAGAGGCGATATGGCAACCATCCTTCACGTTGCCTCCCACATCGGCCAGGTCCATCAGCAGGGCCGCCATGCCGTACCGGATTGCTTTGTCCATGTCGCCGACTTGGGCGGCAATGATTGCCTCGACGCAGGAGGACAGTGACGAGTCGCCTGTCGTCAATGGATCGTAGAAATCGAAGTTGCGCTTCTTGACTTCTGACGAGAAGGCGTCGCCCAACAGGAACATCGCCAACACCACATCTGCCTGCTTGATCACCTGCTTTCGGTAGATGTTCAGCGGGTGATAAAACAGCAGCAGCGGATAGTGCTCGCGCGGTGTGTTGCGGAAATCCCACGGCTCCCTGTCGAGAAAGTTGTCATCCTGAAGAATAACCTTCAGCGTTTCGTCCGACGGCACATACATGTTCTCCGCCGCTCGCATCCATGCGCTCACCTCGGAGAGATCGAGCGCGGTTTTTCGCGCAAGCTCGTCGTATGCGTCTGGTTCTGCTGCACGTAGAACTTCGACAACCTCGGCGGCGTAACGAAGGTTTTCGCGAGCCATCAAGTTCGTATAGGCGTTGTTGTTTACGACCGCGTTGTATTCATCAGGCCCAGTGACACCGTTGATGCAAAACTGTCCCCCCTTTGCGTCCGAATAGAAGCCAAGGTCCAGCCACAGTCGGGCTGTTTCAACGAGCATTTCGGCTCCATACTTTCGCAAGAACGCGTCGTCACCCGTCGCCTGCACGTACTTGCGCACTGCGTACATAATGTCGGCGTTGATGTGGTATTGCGCGGTGCCCGCGGCGTAGTATGCGGATGCTTCCTCTCCGCTGATCGTGCGCCAGGGGTACATCGCCCCTCGATGGCCCAATTCTCTCGCGCGTGCCCGCGCCTGAGGGAGCATTTTGTAACGAAACGCCAGAAGGTTCCTTGCGATCCGCGGGGACGTATAGATCAGAAACGGCAACACGTAGATTTCCGCATCCCAGAAGTAGTGTCCTTCATAAGCCTGTCCGGTAAGTCCTTTCGCCGGCACGCCCGCTCCCTCCGCGCGAGCGGAGGCTTGCAGAATATGAAATAGATTGAAGCGGATCGCTTGCTGGATCTCTACGGTGCTGCGCTTTGCTCGGTGTTCACTGATGTCCTTGATATGAACATCGCTTCGGCGCCAAAAATCGTCCATGTACTGCCCTTGAGAGGCCAGCAGCGGCTGGAATCCCTGGGTCACGACCCGATCCAATGTCCATTCAGCGCGGCCGCAGAGCTCTTCGGCCGATGCCGTCTGGGAGGTGTGATAGACCATGTACTTGGTGAGCTGGATCGGACAGCCGGGCTTGGCATCGACCGTGTAAGCAACCTGGCCGAAGTCAGGGGTGCAGGCGGCCTTATGCGAGTGCGAGCAGGAACTCTCCATCGTGTGGTCCGTCGCACATGCCAACATACAGCGGCTCTTTTCCGTCGCATGGCACAACACGATGCGCTGATCTTTGGAGTAGTTGGTTTGTGGATGAAGTACTCGCCCGGAAAACGCCCTTGCCAGGCGCGGATCATCGCGATTGCCGCCGTCGCTTGGTTTATTGGTAGCCATCTCCGAGGAAATTGCGACAAATGCCTGAGCATCGACGAGTGTCACACGATACGAGATAGCGACCACATGCCTGTTCGCGAAGGAGACCAGACGCCGGGACGTGATCGACACCTGCTTGCCGGAGGGTGTCTCCCAGAGCACGGTCCGATCGAGTGTGCCGGCCTTCATGTTGAGACGCCGGTCGTAAGCCAGGAGCTGTGCATCGGGTAACCAGAACGGTTCGTCGTCCACGAAGAGCTTGATGATCTTGCTGTCCGTCACATTGCAGATCGTCTGGCCAGTTTTGGCGAAGCCAAAAGCGTCTTCTCCGTAGACGATAGGCCAGGTTTCATAAAACCCGTTGATGAATGTGCCGTTCTCGACGTTCGGGCCGCCTTCCTCCGGGCCGCCGCGCAGGCCAACATATCCATTGCCGAGAGCCAGCATCGTTTCGAGCTGGGCCAGAAAATCCGGTCGAAAGGACCTTTCGATAACGTTCCACTCATCGGCCGGATAATCGCGCGATGGGGGCCGGAGCCGTTCATGGTGTAGCATCGGGCTGTTTCTCCCAAGGCAGCATTTGGCATTGATCAATCGGTTAGTTCGGCCAAGTCGCCGACTACCAGATGAGCACCATGATGCTTCAGCTCATCCGCATTTCCCTTGCGAGCGACACCGATCACCAGCCCAAAGTTTCCATTGGATCCGGCTTGGACTCCCGAAATGGCATCCTCGATCACGATCGTCCGTATCGGTTCAACGCCGAGGAGCCTTGCCGCGAGCAGGAATGTGTCCGGAGCCGGCTTTCCGGAGAGACGTTGCTCCAGGATCACGTTGCCGTCGACCCGCACCTCGAAGAACTCGTCCAGCCCAGCCGCCCTCAGGACAGACGCGCAGTTTTGACTCGAGGTGACTACAGCAATCTTGAAGCCATTGCGGCGGAGCTGATGGATGAATTGCAGACTTCCGGCGTAAGGCTCTACGCCAACCTCCACGATCGCGCGGTCCACCAGGTCGTCCTTGCGGTTTCCGAGCCCGTACACTGTCTCGACTTGTGCAGGGTCCCCTGGGTCTCCCTCGGGAAGTTCGATGCCGCGCGATCTCAGGAAATCACGCACGCCATCGTAACGGGGTTTGCCATCGACGTGCAGCCGGTAGTCGGCGTCGATGTCGAACGGACGAAATGCTGTCCCCGTCTCCCTCGCACGCTCCAGCAGATACTCATCGAACATCTGCTTCCAACAGGTCGCGTGGAGATTGGCTGTATCCGTCAATACACCATCGAGGTCAAAAAGGACGGCGTCGTACTGGTCGCGGTTGATGCGTTTGCTCTCGGGTTGCGGCATGGATCACCCTCCTCTTGACCCAAGGACCTACCCGCCGGAACCGCCCGGCGGGTCTTGTGAGACGACATCGCGAACACCTTCACGTTCGTCTCCCGCCGACCGGGTTAGACGTTATCCGCCTCTGTGGAACGAACCGCGGTGGACGCTGCCTCGTTCCCCCATCTCCAGCCCGTGATCTCGGGCATATCGTCCCCATACCGGGCAATGTATGCCTTGTGATCGATGAGCTTGTCGCGAATGGCCTGCTTGGCATAAGCCGCCCGCGATCCGAGCTTTGGCACACGGTCAATGACGTCAGCCACGAGGTGGAAGCGATCGAGATCGTTGAGCACGCACATGTCGAACGGGGTCGTGGTGGTACCCTCCTCCCTGTAGCCGCGCACATGGAGATTGTCATGGCCGGTGCGCCGGTAGGTCAATCGGTGAATCAGCCAGGGATAACCATGGAAGGCAAAGATGATCGGCTTGTCCGTGGTGAACAACGCATCGAAATCCTGATCCGAGAGACCGTGCGGGTGTTCGCTCGGTGGCTGCAGTTTCATCAGATTGACAATGTTGATGACGCGCACCTTGAGATCGGGCGCATGCCGTCTAAGCAGGTCGACGGCGGCAAGCGTCTCCAGAGTCGGCACGTCACCACAACAAGCCATCACGACATCGGGCTCGCCACCCTTGTCGTTGCTGGCCCACTGCCAGATGCCTAATCCAGCTTCGCAGTGCTTGACCGCCTCGTTCATTGTCAGCCACTGAGGAGCAGGCTGCTTGCCCGCGACGACGACGTTGACGTAGTTCCGGCTGCGCAGGCAATGGTCAGTGACAGAGAGCAGACAATTCGCGTCGGGTGGCAGATACACCCGGATGACTTCAGCTTTCTTGTTCACGACATGATCGATGAACCCGGGGTCTTGATGGCTGAAACCGTTGTGGTCCTGGCGCCAGACATGGCTGGACAAAAGATAGTTCAGGGAACCGATAGGGCGTCGCCAGGGGATGTGGCTGCAGACCTTCAACCACTTGGCGTGCTGGTTGAACATGGAATCGATGATGTGGATGAACGCCTCATAGCACGAGAAGAAGCCGTGCCGACCGGTCAGTAGATAGCCCTCGAGCCACCCCTGACACTGGTGCTCGCTGAGCATTTCCATTACGCGCCCATCCGGCGCCAGATGGTCGTCCCACGGATAGGTTTCCGCGACCCAGGCACGGTTGGTGACCTCCAGCACGTCTTGCCATCGGTTGGAGTTGTTCTCATCCGGACTGAAAAGCCGGAAATTCCGATGCTCCATATTGAGCTTCATCACGTCGCGCAGAAACCGCCCCATGATCCGCGTGGACTCTGCGATAGCGGCGCCGGGCTCGCGCACCTCGACTGCATATTCGCGGAAATCCGGCAGTCGCAGTTCACGCAGCAGTAATCCGCCATTCGTGTGCGGATTGGCGCTCATGCGACGCGTTCCTCGAGGAGCAAGGTCGGCCAACTCGGGGCGAAGCCGCCCGCTGTCATCAAAAAGCTCCGCGGGTCGGTAGCTCTTCATCCACTCTTCAAGCAGGCGGACATGGGCGTTGTTCTCGTGCATCGCGCCCATCGGCACTTGATGGGAGCGCCAGTAGCCCTCGGTCCGCTTGCCATCGATTTCCTTCGGACAAGTCCAGCCCTTGGGGGTGCGCAGCACGATCATCGGCCAGCGTGGCCGCTCCCTAAAGCCGCTGCGTCGCGCATCCGCCTTTATCCGCTGAATTTCGTCGGTGATCTTGTCGAGCGTGGAGGCCATCAGTTCGTGCATTTTTTCCGGCTCATCCCCCTCGACGAAATAGGGCGTGTAGCCGTAGCCGCGAAACAACTGATCCAGCTCTTCATGGCTGATGCGGGCGAGAATGCAGGGATTGGCAATCTTGTAACCGTTCAAATGGAGGATCGGCAAAACCACGCCGTCGGTCGCCGGATTCAAGAACTTGTTGGAATGCCAGCTCGTTGCCAGCGGTCCCGTCTCCGCTTCGCCGTCGCCGACGACGCAGGCAACAATCAGATCTGGATTGTCGAAGGCAGCCCCATAGGCATGCGACAGCGCGTACCCGAGTTCGCCGCCTTCGTGAATTGAACCCGGGGTCTCCGGCGCCACATGACTCGGGATACCGCCAGGGAACGAGAACTGGGTGAACAGCCGCTTCATGCCCTGCTCATCGGGCGAGATGTTCGGGTAGACCTCGCTGTAGGTTCCCTCGAGATAGGCATGCGCGACCAGACTGGGGCCGCCGTGCCCGGGGCCCGTGATGTAGATCATGTCGAGGTCGTGTTTCTTGATGATACGATTCAAGTGAACGTAGATGAAGTTCAAACCGGGTGAGGTCCCCCAGTGACCGAGAAGCCGCGGCTTGATGTGTTCCTTCGTGAGCGGCTGCTTAAGCAGCGGGTTGTCGTAGAGATAGATCTGACCGACCGAAAGATAGTTGGACGCTCGCCAATACGCATCCATCATTGCCCGCTCTTTATCAGACAACGTGTTTGCCATCGTTTCCTCCTAACTCCATCTTATCGAGTGAGCCGATTATCAATCGGCGCGGCAGTCTCGCTGCTGTAGCGCAGCATTGTCGCCCGGCGTTCGCCGCCGCGCGCAAATCCGCAGGGGCGATAGAGAGCCTTCTCGCTGGAAACTAGGTTCTCTTCCCGCCAAGGCGCAGGGCCGGCGCCGGATCCTGAGGGGCTGCCCAAGAGAGAGAACCGCGCGGCATGGCCTTCATTGATCCAGATCAACGCATGTCCGTTTAGGGACATCTGCTCGATGCAGGCATATCCGCCGCACGCCCCGGTTGGGCGTGTGGATTCCGGACATTCTGGCTTAAGCGACGAAACGCGCGGCTTGAGCTCGGTGGGCCAGGAACGGGAGGCCGCAAGCCGCTCAGTTGTTCGGCGGGAATTCTATCTGGTTGTTCTGCTTGCCGGTATTGAATTCCATGATCTTCCGCGTCACGCCGGGAAAGATCGCCGAGATGGGATTGACCCGCAACACCGGTTGCGCCGGTGTGCCCACGACCTCGTAGGTCACGCCGATCAAGCCCTCATTGCTCCCGCCGCCGAGGACCAGGCCGATCACCGGCAACTGGCCGAACATGTTGTTCAGCCCATACATCGGCACGAAGGTGCCGCTCATGCGCACCTGGTTGGCGTTGTTGTCGATGCTGCCTTCGATGGTCGCGCCGATCGCCGGCCCCTTCACGACGCCGTCGCGGATCGTGAGCAGTCCGCTCTGCCGCGTGAACTCGGCGCGCAAGGCGCTGAACGCGACACCGCTCGTCGTGCCAGGCGCACCGCCGGCTGCAATCCGGTCGAGCTCGGGTTGACCTTTGACGGAGAAGTCACGGATGTTGATCAGTCCTTCCTTGGGGCTCGGCTCCGCCGCCGGCGGCTCCATCGCGAGCGTGAGCTGGCCACCCACGATCTTCGAATAGAAATCGGTGAAGCGGAAGAACGCGCCGGCGTCATTGGTCTGCAGGTAGACCACCTCGCGCCCCTGCTGGCGGCCGCGCAGATCGGCGGTCACGGGCGTATCGCGCCCGATCTTGCCTGTCAGCGCAAAACTCTTGAAGGCGCCGTTGCGCTTGGACACCTTCGCATCGACGCTGCGCAACGCTTCGCCATTGAAGCCGGCAACCGCGCCGAGCTTGAGGTCGATGTCGTAATCGATATTCTTGGTCTTGTTCTTCGGGTCATCGCGGCCCGAAATCGCCGTGCGCAGGAAGCCGCGGCCATCGAACACGTCGCCGCGCATGGAGACCTTCAAGACGCCGTCGGGCCCGCGGTCGGCGCGCAGCGTGGTCTTGTCACCTTCCGAGGGCGAATAGGTCGGGAAGTTGACGTTCATCAGATCGCCGTTCTGGTCGACCTCCACCGATCCCTTGATCGACGCGCCCGCGCCATCGACGACGATGTCCTCAAAGCGCGTCGATTGCGGCTTCTGCACCACGTTGAAGGTGACCTTGCCCGACTTGCCGGGACTCTTCACCCAACCCGGTAGGATGTTGTCGAGCCGGAGCTGGGTCAGATCCGCCTCGACGCCGAGCTTGGTGTCGTGATCGCTGCTGCTCGCAATTTTGCCCACGACCTTCACCGGGATTGCGCCGCTCACCGCGGATCCGAGGTCGAGCCCGAGTCGCGCGCGGCCGGCATCGTCAAGCGTTGACTGCAGCTTGATATCGGCATCGCCCTCGCTCGGCTTGCGGTAATCCAGCGAAGCCGGCTGGCCGTTGATCTTGACGTCGCCCTTGACCTGATAGCCCGCATTGTTGGCAACGACCTTCAGCGCGTTGGCCTCGAGCTTCTGGTTCATCACCAGCCTGTCGATCGCGACGCTGCCGAGATCGGCGGTGACGGCGTAAGTGGTGTCCTCCTTGGTCAGCACGCCCTTGACCGGCAGGCCGAGATTGATCGTGGCCGAGACCGTTCCCTTGCTCGCATTGGGATCGACAAATGTCGTCCCCGAGACATCGCTGAGGCGATCGGAGGCGAGGATTTCAGCGCAAGCCGGCACCGAACAATCGACGCGGAACCGGATCTTCGCCGGCGAGGGTTTCGGCACCATGTCCGGGACTTCGAAAGAGAAGTCGGACAGCGTGATCTTGCGCCCACCCGGCGTGTCGACGATGCCCTGGGCGATATTGACGGTGGCGGTGCGGCCCGTCACCCGCGCCCGCAAATCCGCGTCATGAACCACGGGCATCTCGTCCACCGGACGCACCGCTACACCGCTCGCGACGATGTTGACGGCAAGCCCGTCATCCGGGATCGGAGGCCCCTTGCGCGACAGGTTGCGCACCGGCGAGTTGACGCCGATCTCGATGCGCTGGAGCGTGCCGCGCTCGATCCGCTCGATCACCCATTCGCGCAGTTCCGGCACGACTAGCGCGGGCCAGACTCGCTTCAGCGCGGAGGCCGACATCGGCGTGCCCGCAAACCCGAGCTGCAGCCGCGGTTCGCCGGAATAGTCGATGCTGCCGGTGCCGGCGATGCCGATCTCGCCATTGCTGATATCGGCCTGCGTCAGCAGCACACGCTTCTTGTCGGTGTCGAAACGGAAGCCAACGGCGATGCGGTTGAAGATCAGCGGCGGCTCGTTGTCGATGCCCGCGAGCAGGATGGTGCCGCCGCTCAGGCCGAGCTGCCAGTCGTTGATGTCGTCATTCGGCGGCTCGAGATGAGCGAGCAGCGTGACGCGGTTGGCGCCGGAGACGATCTTGAACGGCGCCAGCAGCACGCGGCGTCCAGCGTCCCATTCGACATTCACTTCGGCCGAATCGATCGCCATCGGATAGTCCGGTGTATCGGTGTCGATCAGGTTGCCGGGGCCGGCGGTGATCTTGCCGCGGAAATAGGTCGGCAGGCCGTCGCGCCCGAGTTCACCCTTTAGGTCGCCGGACAGCGGCAGCTCGGCATCGTAGGTGAGATCCTTCACCCTGAGCGCCAGCAGGATATTGGCGGACGGCAGCTTGTCGGCGCGCAGGTCGACCGCCCGCACGCCATCCCTCAGCGGTCCGACCGCTACGCGCAGCGACCATGGACGGGCGCCCTCTTCGCCGACGCTCAGCGCCACGCCGCCGCCGCTCGGCCGCCGCAGGCTCAGGCTGATATTTTCGAAGGTCCATTTGCCGCCGCGCTGCTGATCGTCGACGACAAGGTTGCCGTTCTTCAGGCCGATCTCGTTGAGGTTCTGACCGTCGAGACCGGTCAGGCTGAGGCTGTCGAGCCAGTCGAGGCCGGCGAGCAAACCGCTCTGCGCGCTCTCAGACGGCGCCGGGACGCTGACGGACGGCGATGAAGGTGGCGATAACGGCGGCGGTGGGGGCACCGGACGCGGGAATGTCGGAGGCAGGCCCGCCTCATGCTTGGAAGCGACACCGGTCGCGAGCGGCTTGGCGGTATCGCCGGCGGAAACGGTCACATAGCCGTCCGGCGTGATCCGGATCGCGAGTTCGGCATCAACGAGGTTGAGGCTTTCAGCGCGGAGCTGGCCCATCAGCAGCGCGGTGCCGGACAATTTGACCTCGGCTTTCGGCGCGCTCGCGACGATCGCATGGTCGCGGTCGCGTACGATGATGTCGCGGATGCGCACCGCGATTCGAATTGGACCGGCGCGCTCGATCTGGGTGCCGCCGACCTCAACCGTGTTGCCGTGGCCGATATTGTCCTCGATCGCAGTCGCGAGCCACGGTGTCGCCATATCGAGATTGATCGGCCCTGCCCCCAGCCGCCACCACAGCGCGCCGAAGCAGCTCATGAAAATCGCCGCCAGCACGCCCAGCACCAGGGCGATGCGCTTGACCCAGCGCCCGCCGTGAGTCGATCGCCGCCTGGGGCCGAAGAAGTCACCGATCCGGTGCAGGCCGGAATCTGAGCGCGACAACAGCCGCCGCGCGCGATGGCCGGCAGCCTCGTCATGCTCCTCCCAGCCGACATCGTCGCCCCAGCCGCGATACTGGGCGTCGGCACGCGGATTCGGGCTGTGACCTTGGAGCGATCCTTGGGAGCTCGATCCTTGGGACGACGTATTCTTTGCCATTGCCTCTCGGTGCAGGCGCTGAGGTTGATCGCCGCCCAAGGCACGCCCATCGATCTGTATCGAGCGCTCCTGTGCCGGCATCGCTGCCAATCCTCGCTTAATACTGTTAGTCGCCCTCAGCCCCAAGTGAACATTTGAGCGAACATTCAAAGCAGGTTAGGCGAGCGGACGGATGACGCATCGAAATCCTTGTGACCATACTTCCGCGCCATCACACTTGCCCAGCAGTCGGCAGAAATCCGATCGCCGCCGACAAGCGCCGCACTGATACAATGGTTGAGCTCCGGAAAGCGACGAAAGGAAGGCGTATGTCCAAGAAAACGCGCAAGAAATCCTCCAAGACCACAGCCAAATCGTCTCCGGCCAAATCGTCTCGGGCCACGGCAGTCCGCAGTAAGGCCGTCGCATCGGTCAAGCCGCCCGCGGCAAAGGCCCGCAAGGCGGTCGCAAAGAAATCGAGCAAAGCGGCCAAAGCCGCATCCACCAAACCGTCCCACAAGGCTGCATCGAAATCGTTAAAATCCGCTGCGTCGGCTGCGACCAAATCGACCACTCTGCTTGAGGGTGCCAAGGCGCCCGACTTCCGCCTGCCCCGCGACGGAGGAAGTGAGGTCTCACTCACCGACTTCGCCGGCAAGAAGCTGGTGCTGTTCTTCTACCCGCGCGCGGATACGCCCGGCTGCACCAAGGAGGCGATCGATTTCACCCGGCTGAAGGATGCGTTTGCCGAGAGCGGCACCGAGATCCTCGGCGTCTCCGGGGACACCGTGAAGGCGCAGGAATCGTTCAGGAACAAGCATCAGCTCGCCATTCCCCTGGGCTCGGATGAGCAGCACGAGATGCTGGAGGCGTATGGGGCCTGGGGCGAGAAATCCATGTATGGCAGGACCTTCCTTGGGATTCTTCGCACCACGGTTCTGCTCGGCGCCGACGGCCGGATCGCCAGGATCTGGCGCAATGTGCGGGTCGACGGCCATGCCGACGAGGTCCTGGCCGCCGCGAGGTCGGTCTGATCCAACAGGCTGCGTTTCCAGAAAATTAACCATGACCGGCTCAAATCGCTCCCGAACTGAGGCCGTACGGAACTTGATCCGACCGGCGCGGGAGTGCCGATGTCCTATCGTTCCGGTCACCATTTCGACCATCACCAGCAGCACCATCATCCACGAGAGCACGGGCGGACCTCCCCTCGCCGCCCTGCGCCCCATGCCGCAACGTCAGCAGCCGCGCAGCCCGCGAACGACTACACCCTCGTCCATGCCGGCAAGCAGGTCCGCATTGGCCCGGTCCTGTTCTGGGCTGCGGTCGGCTCGGTGGTCCTGCTCGGCATATGGTCGGCCGCAACCGCGACCTATTTTGCGTTTCGCGACGACGTCCTGACCCGGCTGCTCGCCCGCCAGGCCGAGATGCAATTTTCCTATGAGGACCGGATCGCGGAATTGCGCGCCAAGGTCGACCGCACCACCAGCCGGCAGCTCCTGGACCAGGAGCAGTTTGATCAGAAGCTCGAGCAGATCATGCGCCGGCAGACGGCACTCGAAGCCCGCGCCACCGCGCTGGGCTCGATGCCGGATGTCGCAACAACCGGCTCGATCCGGCCGCCTGCGCGCAATGCCGCGCCGGAATCGACGGCGACGCCAAAGCCCTCGCCGATCAGCGACACCGTGATCTTCGTGGCGCCACCGGATCGTGAGGCGCGGTTGGAATCCCGCGCCCCGATCAAAACGGCGCCGCCGGTAAACCAGTTCGCCAAGCTCCAGGGTTTTGACAATGTCCTGGTCCGCCTCCAGACCTCGCTCGACCAGGTCGAGCGACGCCAGATGGCAGCGCTAAGCTCGGCCGAGGAGACGATGGAATCGCGCGTGCGCCGGATGCGCGGCGTGATCACCGACCTCGGTCTCAACATGTCACAACTCGAAGCCGCCACCCCGCGCTCGGCGATCGGCGGTCCCTTCGTGCCCGTCAAGCTCCCTGCCGACGCCGGTCCGTTCGAGCGACAACTCAACCGCATCAACATCACCCGCGCGCAGATGCAGCGCTTGAACGCCACGCTGACGCTGGTGCCCTACCGCAAGCCCGTGATCGGTGAAGTCGAGTTCACCTCGGGCTTCGGCGTCCGCACCGATCCATTCCTCGGCCGTCCGGCGATGCATACCGGCCTCGATTTCCGCGCCGCGATGGGCGATCCCGTCCGCGCCACCGCCAATGGCAAGGTGGTGTCATCGGGCTGGGCCGGTGGTTACGGCCGCATGGTCGAGGTCGATCACGGCAACGGCCTTTCCACCCGCTACGGCCACCTGTCCGAGATCAACGTCAAGGTCGGCGAAACCGTCAAGATCGGCCAGGTGATCGGCGCCGTCGGCTCGACCGGCCGTTCGACCGGCCCGCATCTCCACTACGAGACACGCATCGACGGCGACGCAGTCGACCCGCAAAAATTCCTGCGCGCCGGCGTGCGCCTGAGTGCGGGCTAGGCAGCCGCTCGCTCCGACCCGCTCGCCATTGCGAAAGCGGCAGAACGGGAAATCTAATCTCTGGCGATACTCCATCGTCATGCCCGGGCTGGCGGGGACTCCAGCGGCGGCATCTCGGTTCAAGCCACCTCAACGAAACAGCATTGTTGTGCGCTGGCAAGTGTGATTGATGCATCGGCAATCGCACTGACAGAGGCGCTGGACTTGGAACCGAACACGCGAATTGGTCCGCGACATCGCAGGCTCGCCGCCGCAGGCTTTCGCGCCGCGCGGTGGCTGGCGGCGAAGACGATGGGAGCGGCTGGCTTCCATCAGCTCGGCTCCAACTTTGCGAACGCGCGGATCACAGCCCTGCGCGACAAGCTCGCACGCGGTGAGACCGTTTATCTTGCGGGCTTAGGTGCTCCCGGCACGCACAATTCAGGCATCGCACTCGTCGAAGTGACGCAGCGGGACGGTCCGCGCCTGATCGTCAACAACGAAGAAGAACGGTTTTCCGGCAACAAGCACACTACGGAGTATCCGCAAGAATCGATCGACGCGGTTGTCGCGACGTTACGCAGCACGGGTCACGACGTCGGCGCAATCGACGCCTGGCTCACGAGCTGGGACTATCCGACGCTCGCCGGCACGCTGGCGCGTTCGGTGCTGGAAGAATTGCCGCAAAGCCTGAAACTGCTCCGCACCACGCAGGCCGCCGGTTTCGACAGCCGCCGCCTCGAGCAGATGACGCGGACGCCGAAGATCCTCGCGCGCCAGCTCAAGCTTGCCGAGCGCGTGCCTTTGATCTGCCTGCCACACCATGACAACCATGCCTGGTTCTCCTTTGCAGCTTCTCCCTTCAGGGACGACAGCGAGTCAGTCGCCATCGCCGTACTCGACGGCACCGGCGATCTGGGTTCGGTCTCCCTTTATGTCGTCGAGAAAGGCGCGATGCGCCGGCTCTACTGCAACGAGAGCATGTTCGATTCACTCGGCGCGTTCTACAGCGTGATCTCCTCGACCCAGGGCGGCTGGACCTGGCTGTCCAGCGAGGGGCGCTACATGGGCGCAGCCGCCTGGGGCGACATGAGCCGATCGGGCAATCCCTATTATCGGCGACTCCGCAAGGTGCTGCATCTCGGCGCCGACGGCGAAGTCTGGCTCAATCGCGCGATGGCGAACTGGTACTGCGACCCGTTCGATAATCCCTACAAGGCCACGTTGACCGAGATTCTTGGCGAACCGCTCAAGCCGGATCAACTCTGGAATCCCGACGCGATGCTGCGCGTCGAGGATATCAAGCACCGTCCCGACACGCAGGATCGCCTCGACAAGGCCGCCGCGACGCAGCTCGTGTTCGAGGACGCAATGATCCATGTCGTGGATCACTTGTTGCGGGTGACCGGTGCCCGTCGGCTGGTGCTGACCGGCGGCGTCGCGCTCAACGCCGTCGGCAACATGCGGCTGATCGAGCATTTCGATGAGAGCTGGTTTGCCAATGCGCAGGGCCGGCGCGCGCAATTGCACCTGTGGGTGCCGCCGGTGCCCGGCGATCCCGGCGTCACCATCGGCGCCGCCTGGCTGTTCGCCCATCTCGCCGGTGCTCCGCGCGGCGCGCCGATGACGCATGCGTTCTACTGCGGCACACCGCCGGCTTCTGACGAGATCATCGCGGCGCTGAAGGCGGACGACATCGCCTCAGAGCGGATCGGCGACATTTCGACTCCCGAGGGACGCGACGCCGTCGCCGACCTGATGGCATCAATGGTGGCGCAGAACGGCGTCATCGCGATCTATCAGGGCGCGGCCGAGACCGGGCCACGCGCGCTCGGCCATCGTTCGATCCTCGCCAATCCCTGCGATCCCGCCACGCGCGAACGCCTGAACGAACGCGTCAAATATCGCGAGGCGATCCGACCCTTGGCGCCGATGGCGACGCTGGAGGCGGCGCAGTACTATTTCGAACTGCTGCCCGGCGCTTCCGACGACGGCTACAACGCCTATAACTATATGGTGCTGACCGCCCGCTCGAAGCCGCACGCGCGCGACAAGATCCCGGCAGTCATCCACGCCGACGGCACCGGCCGCATCCAGATCGTGCGCGAGCAGGACGATCCCCTCACCTACGCCTATCTCAAGGCGCTCGGCCGCCGCATCGGTGTCGAGCTGTCGGTCAACACGTCGTTCAATGTCGCAGGCCCGATCGCGCAGACGCCAAGCCAGGCCATCGAGACGCTGCGGCGCTCCAAGGGGCTCGACGCCGTGATCATGGTCGCAGGCGACGGGACCGTGTACGCCGTGTGGCACGGCGGCGAGCGCGACGGCGGCCGGTTCACACGATGGTTCTCGGAATGGAAGAGCGCGCAGCCGGTTGCCTGACCAAGCCGCGCGCTCCTTTAATCGACGTCCTCGATCGCGCCAGCGGTCGTGCCGAATGCCTTTTGCGCCAACGTAGCCGCCATGAACTCATCGAGGTCGCCGTCGAGCACGCCTGCGGTATCTGAGGTCTGCACGCCTGTGCGCAGGTCCTTCACCATCTGGTAGGGCTGCAGCACATAGGAGCGGATCTGGTGGCCCCAGCCGATATCGGTCTTGGCGGCCTGATCCGCGGCCGCCTGCTCCTCGCGTTTCTTCAATTCGATCTCGTAGAGTCGGGCGCGCAGCATGTCCCACGCTTGCGCGCGGTTCTTGTGCTGGGAGCGGCCGGCCTGGCAGACCACGGCGATCCCGGTCGGGATATGGGTCAGACGCACCGCGGATTCGGTCTTGTTGACGTGCTGGCCGCCGGCGCCGCCGGAGCGCATGGTGTCGGTGCGCACATCCGACTCCTTGATGTCGATCTTGATGCTGTCGTCGACAACCGGAAAGATCGTCACGCTCGAGAACGAGGTATGCCGGCGCGCGTTGGAATCGAATGGCGAGATTCGGACCAGCCGGTGCACGCCGGCCTCCGTCTTCAGCCAGCCATACGCGTTATGGCCGCTGATCTGGATGGTGGCGGACTTGATGCCCGCTTCTTCGCCCTGGGATTCCTCAAGATACTCGACCTTGAAGCCATGGTTCTCCGCCCAGCGCGTGTACATCCGCAGCAGCATCTGCGCCCAGTCCTGGCTCTCGGTGCCGCCGGCGCCGGCATGGACTTCGAGATAGGAGTCGAACTTGTCGGCCTCGCCTGACAGCAGCGCCTCCAGCTCGCGCCGGGCGACTTCCTTCTTGAGGTCCTTGAGCGCCTTCTCGGCTTCCGCGACGACGCCCTCATCGTTCTCGGCCTCGCCGAGCTCGATCATGCCGACATTGTCCTCGAGCTCACGCTCGACCTTGCTGATGCCGGACAGCGCATCCTCCAGCGAGGTGCGCTCCTGCATCAGCTTCTGGGCTTTCTGGGGATCGTTCCAGAGATCGGGATCTTCGGCGAGCTTGTTCAGCTCGGCCAGCCGTGCCGTCGATTTCTCGACGTCAAAGATGCCTCCTCAGCAGCCCGACTGACTGCTTGATCTCTTCAACTAGGCGTTCGACTTCCGCGCGCATGGTCTTTCTGGTCTGAATTATGAATGTCTTGTGAGGGATGTAGCGGCCGAAGCGCGGAAGCGCAATCGGCCGCGGGCCTGTTTCCCGATGATTTGGATCCTCAAGGCGCTAATACAATCCGCCGGGACGCATGATCGCGCCCGCGTCGGGCGCAACGGCCGGCGGCAGCCGGCCCTCGGCATCGGCCACGCCGATGGCGGAGTAGCTATCCGGCGGCGCCGTGCCCGGCTTGAAGGCTTCCAGGATGGTGCGTCCACCCTCGCCCGGGCCAGCGCGCATGCCGCTCTTGGAATCGACGCGCACGAGCTTGATGCCGGCCGGGATCTTGAACGGCGTCGCCGGCTTCTCCGCCAGCGCTAGCTTCAGGAAATCGCGTGCGACCGGCGCGGCCAACGCGCCACCGGTGGCTTTACGACCGAGATTGCGCGGCTTGTCGTAGCCCAGATAGACGCCAACCACGAGATCCGGCGAGAAGCCGATGAACCAGACGTCCTTCTCGTCGTTGGTGGTGCCGGTCTTGCCGGCGATCGGCTTGCCGACCTCCTTGACCGCCGTAGCGGTTCCGTACTGGACCACGCCTTCCATCATCGAGGTGATCTGATAGGCCGTCATCGGATCGAGCACCTGCTCGCGGCGATCCACGAGCTGCGGTTCGGGCTGGTTCTTCCAGCCTCCAGGTACGTCACAGCCGCGGCATTCGCGCTGGTCGTGCCGGTAGATGGTGTGCCCGTAACGGTCCTGGATGCGATCGATCAGCGTCGGCTTCACGCGGCGGCCGCCATTGGCGAACATCGAATAGGCGGTGACCATCCGCATCACCGTGGTCTCGCCAGCGCCGAGCGCGTAGGAGAGATAGTTCGGCAATTCGTCATAGACACCGAAACGCTTGGCGTATTCGCCGATCAGAGGCATGCCGATGTCCTGCGCCAGCCGCACCGTGACGGTGTTCAGCGAGCGAGCCAGCGCATTGCGCAGCGTGGTCGGACCGTAATACTTGCCGGTCGAATAGTTCTCCGGACGCCAGACGCCGGCGCCCTGCCCCTGGTCGATTTCGATCGGCGCATCGACCACCACTGTGGACGGCGTGTAGCCATTATCCAGCGCCGTCGAATACACGATCGGCTTGAACGACGATCCCGGCTGCCGATAGGCCTGGGTGGCGCGGTTGAACTGGCTCTGGTCGAACGAGAAGCCGCCGACCATGGCCAGCACGCGGCCGGTCCATGGATCCATTGCGACCATGGCACCGGAGATTTCCGGCAATTGCCGCAGCCGGTACTGGCCTTCGATCGCCGTGCCCTCCTTGGTCACCAGGGGATCGGCATAGATGACGTCACCGGGCGCGAGCACCTGCGACACCGCCGTAGGCGACCGCCCGCGCGCCGCGCCGGACGTGGGCCTTGCCCAACGCACGCCATCGAGCGTGATAAGGCCGGTCTGCCGCTGCTTGCTGACGGCGCCGCCGAGTTCGCGGCCGGGCTGGAATCCGATGCGCGCCGACTGGTCACTGGTTTCGAGCACGACCGCCATTCGCCATGGCGAGATGTCCGAGAGCGATTTGACGTCGGCGAGTTTCACGCCCCAGTCGCCGGAAACATCGAGCTTGGTGATCGGGCCCCTCCAGCCCTGCCCTTCGTCGTAGTTGACGAGGCCGGCGGCCATGGTCTTGCGCGCCATCACCTGGATCTTCGGATCGAGCGTGGTGCGCACCGACAAGCCGCCCTCGTAAAGCTTCTTCTCGCCGTAGCGCTCGAAGATGTCGCGGCGGACTTCCTCGGCAAAATATTCGCCAGCGAAGGTATGTGAGCCGTTGCTGCGGTTGGTGACGACCAGTTGCTCCTTGCGCGCCTTGTCGGCGTCGGCTTGCTTGATCCAGCCATTTTCGAGCAGGCGGTCGATCACGTAGTTGCGGCGCTCGATCGCGCGGTCGCGGTTGCGCACCGGATGCAGCGCCGCCGGCGCCTTCGGCAGCGAGGCGAGATAGGCGGCTTCGGCGACGGTCAGTTCATTCACCGACTTGTCGAAATAAACCAGCGAAGCGGCGGCAATGCCATAGGCACCAAGGCCGAGATAGATTTCGTTCAGGTAGAGCTCGAGGATACGATCCTTGGAGTAAGCGCGCTCGATGCGCATCGCGAGCAGCGCTTCCTTGATCTTGCGCGCGAACGAGACCTCGTTGGTGAGCAGGAAGTTCTTGGCAACCTGCTGGGTGATCGTCGACGCACCCTGCGGCCGGCGGCCCGAGCCATAGTTCTGCGCGTACAGAATCGCCGCGCGCGCCATGCCGGAGAAGTCGATGCCGCCGTGCTCGTAGAAATTCTTGTCTTCGGCCGCGAGGAACGCGTTGATGACCAGCTTGGGCACCGCCTGGATCGGCAGATAGAGCCGCCGCTCCTTCGAATATTCGCCGAGCAGCGAGCCGTCAGACGCATGCACGCGCGTCATTACCGGCGGCTCATAGTCCTGAAGCTGCGAATAATCCGGCAGGTCCTTGGAGAAATGCCAGATCGCGCCCGCGACGCCGGCCACGCCAACCAGGAACACGACGGTCCCCGCGGCGAACAAGAAACCCATGAACCGCACGAGCAAGCGCATTATCGAAGTTCCGTTCCAACCCTATTGCGCCGGACCAGCCGGCGACACTTCCTCGTTGCGAATGCTCCCGGCCCTAACAGCCTGCCGGTGCTTGAAGCGAACAATACAGCGCTCCGCGGACAAAATCGGCCGATTCCACGAGGCCCCCGACAACGTCCTATACCGTTGCCGCTGTGGCCAAACTAGGGCCTCCCGGTTCCGAGCGGCGCCTTTTCTAGTCCAGGCACTGTCACTTGTCCGGCGTGGCCGTCGCTAGTCGCTTAGCAAAAAAGGCGTCAATGGCCTGCAGCATCGATCCCACCGCCTTGTTGCGCCAGTTCTCCGATACCAGGTGTTCGAGGTCGCCCTTGTTGGAGACATAGCCGAGTTCGACCAGGACCGAGGGCACGTCGGGCGCCTTCAGGACCCGAAAGCCCGCCGATTTCAGCGGGTGCTTGTGCATCCGCGCGGTCGTCTTCATCTCGGACACCAACAGCCGTGCAAAACGGTTGGAGAATGTCTTGGTCTCGCGGCGGGCGAGATCAATCAGGATATCGGCGACCTCGGTCGGCTCATCGGACAGGTTCACGCCGGCGATGGCGTCCGCCTTGTTCTCGGCTTCCGCCAGCCGCTCCGCTTCGGCGTCCGAGGCCTTGTCCGACAGCGTATAGATGGTCGCGCCCTGGGCGTCGCCTTCCCGGCGCGGCAGCGCGTCGGCATGGATCGAGACGAACAGCGCCGCCGACTGGCTGCGGGCGATTTTGACCCGGTCGTTCAGCGGGATGAACGTGTCATCGGTGCGGGTCATGACGACCCGGTATTTGCCCGACTTCTCGATCCGGTCGCGCAATGCGAGCCCGAAGCCGAGCACGAGGGTCTTTTCCAACTCGCCGTTCGACTGGGTGCCGTTGTCGATGCCGCCATGGCCGGGATCGATCACGATCAGGGGCCGCGAATCCGCCGGCTCGCCTGGCTTTGCATTGGGCGTTCCCTCGGCCGGCATCGCCGCCTTGGCTTCCGCAATGGTCGGCTTCAGCTCCGGCCGGTCGTCCGGCGCAAGCTGCTGGGTGAACGCGTTGCGGTCAACCTGCTCCAGTTCCAGAACCAGGCGCGGCGGCTGGCCGTTGGCCGCGTCCAGCACGTAGGAATTGGCGATCTTCGCTGGCCCCATGAGGTCGAAGACGATTCGCGACCCGCCCGGCATCACCAGCCCGTAGCGGAATGCCTTCACCAGCCCGCGCCCGGAATTTCCGGTTCCGGCGGGGAGCTGGAACGTCACCTGGGGAATATCCACGACCACCCGGTAGGGATCGGCGAGTGTGAAGGCGCGGAACTGAATCTTCTTGTCGAGGTCGACAATGAACCGGGTCTGCTTGGCGTCTCCGGCAAGCCGGGCTTCAGAAACGACAGGAAAATCGCTGCCGGCAGAGGGACTTGGCGGCGTTGCTTCAGCTGCCCTGGAAACAGTAATCGGGCCGCACGCCAACGCTGCGGCGCAAAATAGCCCGCACCCCAGCAAAACCCATCGATTTGCGCGGTCCGCCACGATTCGGCGCCTCCGAGCCGTCGTCATACCGCATTAGACCCACAGGGTTAACGAGACCCTAATACCGCACGGGCGAAATGGTTCGACTGTTGCCTCGCCGCGACGCTCCCTTGCGTGCAGCGACCAATCCACGTATGTACGGAGTGCTGACGGCTAATACTCCCAGTTGTGTCGCGTTCAGCCTCCCGGTGCAGCGGTGGAACCTTCGAGCCTGAAGGCGCCAGCGTTTTTCCCGGTCCCTCCCCAGCCAGCGCTGCGCGCGGCTGACATGGAGTGGCGGTTTGAGCCCGAGCGGCGTCCAGCCCCAGACACATTCTGTGTGGCATGGGGCGAGACACGGCAGAACTGATTATTCGGCCCCAGAGCATGATCCGGAAAACTGGACACCAGTTTTCCGAAAGGTTCATGGTCAAAGAAGGGGCCCAATATGCGATTGGCCGGCGAGCGCTTTGGCGCCGCGCCGGGCCTTCAGCGAAAGATGCGGCGGTATTGTTTGCCGCCAGAATATGTTCAGACGGGCCAACCGCTTGATGCGCCAGACTGTGTTGCCGACCAACACCCCCGAGACGATCGCGACCACGCGAGGCGAAAGCTCCGCACGTCGGTTTGTTCCGGTCGGGCCGGGCTTCGCACGGCGCTCCGATTTGCGTTTTGGCCTTCCCCTCACCCCCGAATCAGGTGGACCGTCGCGTCACCGGGCGGCGCAATCTGCGCGCGCCATGCTACGCGCCCGCCGCCTTCAAGAGCTCCAGAATGCCCAACAAGATGTTGATCGATGCCACCCACCCGGAAGAGACCCGGGTCGTCGTGGTCCGCGGCAATCGCGTCGAAGAATTTGATTTCGAGACTGCCCAACGCAAGCAACTGCGCGGCAATATTTACCTCGCCAAGGTGACGCGCGTAGAGCCGTCGCTGCAGGCGGCGTTCATCGAGTATGGCGGCAACCGCCATGGCTTCCTTGCCTTCAGCGAAATCCATCCAGACTATTACCAGATTCCGGTCGCCGACCGTCAGGCGCTGATCGAGGCCGAAGAACGCGCCCATCGCGAGGCCGAGGAGGAGAGCGAAAGCCGGCCTCACCGCCGCCGCTCCCGGCACCGCAATGCCCGCCGCCGCGGTCATGGCGAGCGCGTTCAGAGCGAGGTCGTCGAGGGTGCCGAGCCGCTCGATCCGCAGGCCGATGAGGATCACGCGCTTCATGCGGAAGCCGAGCAGCACGAGTTCGGCGCCGATGCGCATGAGCACCATGAGCACGAAGCACACGAGCATGCTGACGAGCACGACCGTCATGACGAGCACGATCATGATGGGCACGAGCACGGCGAACACGAACATGCCCGTGACGACCGTCATGCTCATGACGACCATGATCATGCGCCTGCTCTGAGCGAAACCGCTGCAGCGGAAGTGCAAGCCGACCCGGTTGTCGCCGCGGTCGAGGCATCGGCCGCCGCTGCCGCTCCGGATGTCGGGGCCGAGATCGAGGTTAACCACGAGCCCGAGCGCGCCCGTGAGGAGCAGGTCGAGGAAAACGCCGCCCACGCCGAGGATGCGCAACCGACCGCGGAGCCCGGCGAGGAGCATCCAGCGTCCGATGAGCATGCCCCCGCGGAACTCGTCGCGGAGGCTGCGCCGCATGACGAGCATGGCGCCGAGCCGCTCGGCGACGAAGCGCATGACGATGAGGACGACGAGGAAGGCGAAGACGGCGAAGAAGAAGAGGAAGTCGTCGAATCCGTTGGCGGCGACGACGTGCTCGAGGAGGTGCCGGAGCGCCCCTTCCGCCCGCGACGCCAGTACAAGATCCAGGAAGTCATCAAGCGCCGGCAGGTGATGCTGGTGCAGGTCGTCAAGGAAGAACGCGGCAACAAGGGCGCGGCGCTAACGACGTATCTTTCGCTTGCCGGCCGTTATGCGGTGCTGATGCCTAACACCGCGCGCGGCGGAGGCATCAGCCGCAAGATCACCTCGGCCCAGGATCGCTCGCGGCTCAAGGAAGTGGTGCAGGATCTCGACGTGCCCGAGGGTATGGGCATCATCCTGCGCACGGCCGGGGCCTCGCGTTCGAAGCAGGAGATCAAGCGCGATTTCGAATATCTGATCCGGATGTGGGAAACCGTGCGCGACCTGACCCTGAAGTCGCAGGCCCCCACCCTCGTCTACGAGGAAGGCTCGTTGATCAAGCGCTCGCTGCGCGACCTCTACAACAAGGAGATCGACGAGATCATGGTGGCGGGCGAAGCCGGCTACCGCGAAGCGCGCGATTTCATGAAGATGCTGATGCCGGAGAATGTCCGCGCGGTGAAGCAGTACCGCGACGGCCAGCCTTTGTTCTCTCGGATGGGCGTCGAAAGCCAGCTCGACGCGATGTTCTCCCCGACTGTGCAGCTACGCTCTGGCGGCTACATTGTCATCAACCAGACCGAGGCGCTGGTCTCGATCGACGTCAACTCCGGCCGCGCCACGCGCGAGCATCACATCGAGGACACCGCGCTCAAGACCAATCTCGAGGCGGCGGAGGAAGTCGCGCGACAGCTCCGCCTGCGCGACCTCGCGGGCCTGATCGTCATCGACTTCATCGACATGGACGAGAAGCGCAACAACCGCGCGGTCGAGCGCAAGCTCTCCGATTGCTTGCGGCAGGACCGCGCACGCATCCAGGTCGGGCGCATCTCGCATTTCGGCCTGCTCGAGATGTCGCGCCAGCGCATCCGCGCCAGCGTGCTCGAGAGCTCGACCGAGCCCTGCCCGCATTGCGGCGGCTCCGGGCATGTCCGCTCGGTCTCGTCGGTGGCGCTGCAGCTCCTGCGCGGCATCGAGGAAATCCTGATGAAGGGCGCGACTCACAATCTCGTGGTGCGCACCCGCACGGACGTCGCGCTCTACGTCCTCAACCACAAGCGCGGCCATCTGCGCGATCTCGAAACCGCCTTCAAGGTCCAGATCTCGGTGGCGGCGGATGCGACCGTGAGCGGCCAGCAGTCCTACATCATCGACCGCGGCGAGCAGGTGCACACGCTGGAAGCCGCCAAGGCGCTGCTCGCGGCGCAGGCCGCGTCCGCGCCGCCTCAGCTCGAAGAGGCCTATGACGACGAGGAACCGTTCGACATCGAGGCGGAGATCGAGACCGAGGAAACGGAAGGCCTGAGCGACGAAACGAGCGCCGGCGAAGAGGCCGACGGTCCGCGCCGAAGGCGGCGCCGGCGGCGTCGCGGCCGCGGTGGCGGCGGCGAAGTCCGCGAGGGCGGTGTGCCGCGCGAGGATGGCGAGGCGTTGCCGCTTGCGCCCGAGACCGACGACGGCATTGCCGCCGAGGAAGTCGAGACCGACGAGGACGAGAGCGAAGAGCAGTCGGCTCGTGGTGAAGGCCAGAACGGCGAACGCCGTCCGCGCCGGCGTGGACGGCGCGGCGGACGCCGCCGCCGTGGCGGCCATGGTGCGGATGAGGGTCTTGCCGCCTCGATTGCCGACGAGCTCGGCCCGCGCGCGGAGCCGGAAGCCGCGGACGCCGTCGCCGATTTCGACGGCGGCTCGCCCGAGCCTGCACAGACATTGGTTCAGCCCGAACCGGTCGCCGAGCCCGAGTTCGAGCTCGAGCCGGCCAAGAGCCCGCCCCCTCAGCCGGAGCCGGTGAGCGTCGCCGCGCCCGAGGCCGAGGAGCCTGCGCAGGAGAATGATCGCGCGATGCGTCGCCGCTCGACCGTGCGCGAGAAAGTGAGCTTCGCCTCGCAGCCCGAGCCCGTGCCCGTCGTGGTGCAAAGCGAATCCGAGCCGATTCCGCCGGCAGAGCCCGCTCCCGCGCCGGTCGCCGAACCTGCGCCTGCGGCCATCGCGGAACCTGCGCCTGCAGCGGCGACCGAGGCTCCGGCGCCCCGCAAGGCCGGCTGGTGGTCGCGCCGCTTTGGTGGCGGGGGCTAGGGCGTTTTCGAGCGAAGCATGCCCTCGGACTTGATCCGAGGGTGGACACCGGTTCGCATAGCAATCAAGTTTACGCAGATTGCGTAGACTTATCTGCGCAGAAAACGGGTCAAAATTAGAATCTAGAGTTCGGTTCTGATTCCATCAGAACCGAAAAATGCTCTAGCGAACGCCAGCAACGATCAAGCGCGCTCCCGCATCGGCGAGGCGCTTGCACTGCTCGTCAGATGCGCCGAGATCAGTCACCAGCGTCCAGCGCGGCGGCAGCGGCGCCCAGGCCATTTGTTCGGCGCGGCCGAGCTTGCTGGCGTCGGCGAGAACGATGACTTCTTTCGACTGCTGCATCATCAGCGACTTCAGTGCGACCTGCTCGAGATCCGCTTCGCACAGGCCACGGCCATCCACCACGCCGTCGGCGCTCATGACGGCGCGGTCCGCGGTCATGCGGCGCAGCGCCTCGTTGGCGAGCGGCCCCATGGTGCTCATGCTGGTGGTGCGCAGCGCGCCGCCCAGCACCACAAGCTCTATGGTCGGAGCCTTGGCGAGGAAGGGCAGCAGCGCGAGATTGTTGGTGATGATGCGCAGCCGCCGCTGCTGCAGCAGTCGGCCGAAGGCTGCGACCGTCGAGCCGGCATCGAGAATCAGCGTGTCGCCGTCCTCAATCAGATCGATCGCTGCGTGCGCGATCGCCTGCTTCTGTTTGCCCTGAACCGCAAGGCGCTGCTCGAGCGTCGTCTCGTTTGCGTGGGCGGTGAGAATGGCGCCGCCATAGGTGCGGCGCACGACATTGTTCTTGGAGAGATGCTGCAGGTCGCGCCGCACGGTGGAGGCGGAGACGTCGAAGCGCCGCGCGAGATCGTCGACATCGATCTCTCCTGCGTTCAGTGCTTCCAACAGACGAGCGTGACGCTCCTTGCTGCGCATCGACATCGAACCTCAGCCCACAGATTCATTGCCGTCAGCCGAGCTCGACCGTATCGGCTCCGCGGCACGACCGATGGATACCACGATGCATCGGCCGCGCAATACAAGCGCTCAACCCACATCGAGCTCCTCATCCTGAGGAGCCCGCGTACCGGGCGTCTCGAACGATAAGGCCCAGCCCCTCAAGCCGCCTTCTTCGGCGCGAGATCGACCGCCTGCCGCAGCGCCTCGATCAGGCTGCGTTCGTCGGCGATGCCCTTGCCCGCGATGTCGAAGGCGGTCCCGTGATCGACCGAGGTGCGGATCACCGGCAGGCCAACAGTGATGTTCACACCGGCTTCCAACCCCAGCACCTTGATGGGTCCATGGCCCTGATCGTGATACATCGCGACCACCATGTCGTAGTCGCCGCGGCCGGCCAGGAAGAACAGCGTGTCGGCAGGCAGGGGGCCGCGCACGTCCCAGCCCTTGCGCTGACAGGCTTCCACGGCCGGCGTGATCTTGGCGGCTTCCTCGCCGCGACCGAACAACCCGTTTTCGCCGGCGTGCGGATTGATGGCGCAGACGCCGATCTTCGGATTGGCGATGCCGGCGCGCACCAGCACGTCATGTCCGCGTGCGATGACACGCTCGACGAGGCCGGGCTCGATCTTCTCGATCGCATCGAGCAGGCCGATATGCGTGGTCACGTGAATGACGCGGAGTTTCGGCGACACCAGCATCATCGACACTTCCGGCGTGCCGGTCAGATGCGCCAGGAGCTCGGTATGGCCGGGATATTTGTGGCCGGCCGCATGCAGCGCTTCCTTGGAGAGCGGCGCGGTGCAGATGCCCTGAGCGAGCCCTGCCTGCACCACCTGCACGGCTTTCTCGATATAGCGATAAGCCGCCTCACCTGCCGTTGCCGAAACCTTGCCGAACGGCAGATCGTCCGGCACCAGCTTCAGGTCAAGGCACTGCACCGCCTTCGACGCAAAATTCGCCTCCTTCGCGTCGTTCAGCGCATCGACCTCAAGCGAGAGGCCGACGATCTGACCGGCCTTGCGCAGACGGTTGGCATCGCCGATCACCAGCGCATTGCAGATCGCCTGCACCTCCGGCTGCGCCAGCGCCTTCATGATCACCTCGGGTCCGATACCGGCCGGATCTCCCATGGTGATCGCAATGGTCGGACTGGTCATATGAAACTTCCTCTGGTTCGGACGGCGCGAAGGCGCTCGCTGATGCGGATGAGGCTGTGCTCGTCACCGAACGCGCCCGCTTTGGTGGCGATCGGAACGGATAATCGGCCAAGAGTGAGGCCGAGCGACACGCCCGGCTCGATTTCGTCGGCAAGACGGATGCCGTTGACGCCGAAGCGCGACAGCAGCGCCGCGGCAGTTTCGCCGCCCGTCGCAGCAAAGGCGCCGATCGCGGGTGCGACGGCCTCCAGGGCCTCGGCGAGACCGTTGGCGAGCTGCGGGCCGAGCGACATGTCGGGATGATCATCCATCATGATCTCAACCAGTGCATCGCCGCCGCCGGCAAGTCGTTTCATCACGTCCGCGGCGAGCGCCGCCCGGCCGGCACCATCGTTGAGCAGCGTCTCCGGCGCGACCGGGAAATGCGCCACGGTGCCGGTCGCCTCCAGCTCGCGCGCGGCAGTGCGAGACGCGCCGGCGAGCGAGCCCACCACGATCAGGGTGCCGGATGCGCTCGTCGGAATGCGCAGCGGCTCGACGACATGGCCGTCTTCGAGGCCGGCCAGCGCATGCGCGAGGCCGGCGCTGCCGATGAAGAAAGTTGCGGGCGATGCATGCAGGCTCGCCTCCGCGATCAAATGCAGATCGTGTTCGGTCTCGGCGTCGCAGGCCGCAACGACATCGCCCTCCCCGGCCAGCCTCGCGAATGTGGCTTTGAGATCGCCACCGCGCACGGCAGCGAGCTTGACCTTCTCACCGCGAATGCCCGCGGTCGCGAGAACGTCGACAAGATCGGCATTCGAATAGGTGTGGTCGCGCCGCCAGACCTCGGCCTCCTCGAGGGGGCGGCCTTTGACCAGGATGCGCCCGTCGATGGTGGTGCGGCCGGTGGCCGGAAAGGCCGGCGCGAACACGCCGAAGGCCGGACCCGACGGCGACTTGAGATGCGCAAGCGCGGCGGCAATCTCCGCTGCAGGTTGCCCCCGCAGCGTCGAGTCAATTTTCTTGAAAAGAATACGTCCGGGTTCGCAGAGGCGCGTCAGCACATCGGCATGGCGGACTGCAGCGGCCGCGGCCGAAAGGCCTCTACTCGCTGCATCGTAGGCCAGGACGGGCAGCCGGTAACCCGACGCGTCGGTCACCTCACCCCACGTCACCGCAGCCGCACGCCCCCTTCTGCCGAAGGCGATCGCACAATCCGCGGCACCGGTGAGATCGTCAGCGACGATCAGCCAGCTCTGGCTTGGCGCATTTTCTTGACGCGAACCGGTATCCACTTCGCTCGAAAACGCTTTAGGAGCCATCTTCAGTGACCTGCCTCAGTGACAGCCGAGCGCACCGTGGGGGTCATGTTGCCGGCAGAAGCCTGGTCCTTTTCTGCAGGCTCCTCGACGTCGCGACCAACAACGCGGGCCGTCCAGGCGGTAACGATCGGCACGAGGATTGCGGTAACCACGACGCATGCCGCGACGAGAATGGTCGCAGGCCGCGCCGCGTCTGCATAGGCCGGATTGGCCGCGGCGACAATCGCCGGGACTGCCGCCGCATTACCGGCCGTCGAGGCCGCCGCAACACCCGCGACACCATTCCCGCCAGTGATGCGATCGGCCAAGAACAGCGGGATGCCGGTCAGAACCACCACGGCCACTCCCATGCCGAGGCCGAGTAGACCGGCGTGCCAGACCTTCGACAGATCGAGGCCGGCGCCGAGCGCGAAGGCGAAGAACGGGATCATCACAGGCACCGCGCGGCTCAGGAAGTCGCGCATCTCGCGATCGAGATTGCCGATGATCATGCCCACCATCAGAGGCAAGATAGCGCCGACGAGGGTCTGCCATGGAAATGCCGAGAGGCCGGCGACGCCCAAGGTGATCATGGTGAGGAAAGGACCGCTCTCCAGCGACATGATGGTATAGGCGCCGACGTCACGCGGACGTCCATATTGGCCCATCAACGCCATATAGAGGCCGCCATTGGTGTCGTTCATGGCGGCGACGATCGCGAGAGTCGACACACCCGCGAACATGCCAGCAGCGACCGGCGCTTCTCCCAAAATGCGGCCGAAGATCAGGCCGAGGACAACGGCAACGCCAACCTTCACGATCAGCAGGGTGCCGCCCTTCTTCACAATGTAGGGGGTCGCGCGGAAGTCGATGCTCGCGCCCATGCAAACGTAAAACACGGCGAGAATCGTCAATGCGCCGGAGAAAAGTGCGCCGGTGAAGGAGCCGAAGAACTTCGGAGTCTCGGGAAAGAAGGTCGCAATAAGCGCCCCGACCAACAGCGGGACCACCATCATCCCGCCAGGGACCTTCTCGATCGCCCGCTTAATTGGAACCTGCATTTCTGTTTTCTCCCGCGCAAAGCGCTCATTCGATCATTTTGCGCATTTCCGCCAGAGAAACGAGCAAACGGCCGCCCGTATATGCTCGCATCACGCAACATTCAAGGCTTATTGCGCATTTCGCGCAAAATGGCCATGCGGGCGGTCGACCGCCAAACGGGACCCTTGGACGGAGTGTCGGCGGGCCTGATCTTCGGGCGCGCCATCTACCGCCAGTCCTAGCTGGCTTCCTTCAGAACGATTTGCTCCATGCGGAACGGGGCGCACCATGGGAAATGGTGCGCCCCGTTATCGTTGCGTTTGCCGCGCCGAAAAGCTCGCTGGCAGGTCAGCCCGTGGTGATCGCCGTCTCGACGTCGGATGGATCGATCTGCTTGTTCAGGTTGGCGTGCAGCTTCTTGTGGTCGAGCTCGCCCTCCCACCATGAGACGAACACCGCGGCGATGCCGTTGCCGGTGATGTTGGTCAGTGCGCGCACCTCGCTCATGAACTTGTCGATCGAGAACACGATGGCCATGCCCGGCACCAGCGCCGGATTGACCACGCTCAGCGTCGCCGCGAGCGTGATGAAACCCGCCCCGGTGACGCCGCTCGCCCCCTTCGAGGTCAGCATCGCGACGACCAGGATGGTCAGTTGCTGGCCGAAGGAGAGATCGACGCCAAGTGCCTGCGCGATGAACAGGGTCGCCAGCGTCATGTAGATGTTGGTGCCGTCGAGATTGAAGGAGTAGCCGGTCGGCACCACCAGCCCGACCACCGGCTTGGAGCAGCCGAGCCGCTCCAGCTTTTCCATCAATTGCGGCAGCGCGCTCTCGGACGAGCTGGTGCCAAGCGCGATCAACAGCTCATCCTTGATGTAGGCGATGAACTTGAAGATGCTGAAGCCCATCACCCGCGCGATCAGGCCGAGCACCAGCACCACGAACAGCGCGGCGGTGCCGTAGAACAGCGCGATCAGGCCGATCAGGTTGCCGAGCGCCGCGGGACCGAACTTGCCGATGGTGAAGGCCATCGCGCCGAACGCGCCGACGGGCGCCGCTTTCATGACGATGCTGATCACGCCGAACACCGCATGTGCGCTATCGTCGATGATATCGCGCAGCCGCTCGCCGCGTTTGCCCATCGCCATCAGCGCGAAGCCGAAGAGGATCGCAAACAGCAGCACCTGCAGGATGTCGCCGCGCGCAAACGCGCCGAACACGCTGTCGGGAATGATGTTGAGGACAAAATCGACCGACTTCTGAGCGTGCGCTTGATCCGCGTACTTGGTGGCGCTCGCGACGTCCGCCGCCCCGGGTTTTGCTGCGAGCCCATGGCCGATCTGGAACAGGTTACCCATGATCAGGCCGAGGATCAGCGCAAAGGTGGAGACGATCTCGAAATAGAGCAGCGCCTTGATCCCGACGCGCCCGACCTTGCTGGCGTCCTGGATATGGGAGATGCCCGAGACCACTGTGCAGAAGATGATCGGAGCGATCACCATCTTGATCAGCTTGATGAAGCCGTCGCCGAGCGCCTTGATCCAGTCATTTGTCGCGAGCGCCGGCCACAACCAGCCGACCACGACGCCGAGCACGATCGCGATCAGCACCTGGACATAGAGGATTCGGTACCACGGTTTTGATGTGCTGGCCTCAGCAGGCTCGCTCGTCGCAATCGTTGCCATGAGTCTCACTCCTACTCGAAGATGCGCAAGGTCGATCCGCCGAGCGATGCGGCGATGACCATCTCGGAAAATCAGATTGGCAGGCGCCTCGCCCGCGGCTCGCTTACAGGCGGCGATCGGCGAGCCGCCGTGCAGCCGGCAGCAGCGCGGCCCCGAGCGCGGTCTTGACGAGCGTACCCGCGATGAACGGCACGATCCCGACCAGCCACGCCTTCTCGGCCCCCAGGCCGACACCGAAGGCGAGCCAGCTAAAACCGGCCGCGAGGATGATGATGTGGCCGAGCGCCATCGCTGCAAACAGCCGGACGACGCTTCGGTCAAGGCCGCGCTCGGCGAGCCAGCCGGTGACGAACGCCGCCGCCACGAAGCCGAACAGATAGCCGGCCGTCGGCCCCATCAGCGGTGCGAGGCCGCCGACCGGTCCGGCAAACACCGGAAAGCCGATCGCGCCTTCCGCCAGATAGGCGACCACCGTCGCAGTTCCGAGCCGTGAGCCGTAGGCAGCGCCGATCATCAGCACCACCAGCGTCTGCAGCGTCATCGGCACATAGGGCAGCGGCAGATTGACCTTGGCCGACAGCGTCAGCAGCGCCGTGCCGAGGAATACCAGGACGATCCCGCGCAACAGTCCGGAGAAATCACCCGACCGGTTCGGCCACAGCACCGAAGCAAGAGGAAAATGCCTGGCGGCGGCGGAAACAGATACCGATCTGACGGACAAGGCCAACTCCGGGGTGTGACAAACTGGCGCGCTATTTAAGCCAACCAGCGATCCGCGCAACCGCTTCCTGCATCTCCTCTGCGGACCGCGCATAGGAAAAACGGATGAAGGCGCGGCCATGGATCGGGTCGAAATCGACACCCGGCGTCGCCGCGACATGGGCCTTTTCCAACATCTGGCGGGCGAATTCGAAGCTGTCGGACGTAAAGTCCGACACATCGGCATAAAGGTAGAATGCGCCATCCGCGGGCAGGAACTTGGTCAGCCCCGCTTTCGGCAGCCCCTCGATCAGAATACGCCGGTTCTCCTGATAGCCGCGCTTGATCGCTTCCATCTCCTCGCGGCCCTCGAAGGCGGCTTCGGCGGCGATCTGCGACAGCGTTGGCACCGAAATCGAGAGGTTCTGCTGCAGCCGCTCGATCGGGCGGACCAGCGGCTCGGGCACGACCATCCAGCCGACCCGCCAACCGGTCATGCAGAAATATTTCGAGAACGAATTGATCACGAGGGCGTGTGGGGACAATTCGGCTGCCGTAACTGCCGGAAAGGCGTAGTCGAGCCCGTGATAGATCTCGTCCGAGATGAAGCGGATGCTGGCGCTCTCGGCCGCCGCCATCAGGGTTGCAAGAGCCTCGCGCGACATCATCGTGCCGGTCGGATTGGCGGGGCTGCCCACCAGAACGCCTTTGAGCGGCGCCTTGCGATGTGCGTCCAGCAGCGCCTCGCCGGTCAGCGCATGCCGCGTTTCGTTCGTCGTCTCGATCAGCACCGGCTCGCAGCCGAGCGCGGTCAGGATATGCCGGTACGGCGGATAGCCGGGCACGGTCACCGCAACGCGATCGCCCGGCTCGAACATTGCGAGAAACGCCAGGATGAAGCCGCCCGACGAGCCCGTCGTGATTACGATGCGCTCGGCATCGACCTCGCATCCATACGTCTCGCGATAATGCCGCGCGATGCGCGCGCGCAGCGAGGGAATACCGAGCGCGGAGGTGTAGTCGATGCGTCCATCGTGGAGCGCCGCGTGAGCGGCCGCGATCGCCGCTTTCGGTGCCGGCGCCGCCGGTTGGCCGACCTCCATGTGGATCACATGCCCGCCGGCCGCCTCGATTCGCGCCGCCGCCGCCATCACGTCCATGACCATGAAGGGCGGAACCTCGCTCCTTCCCGAAGCGGTCAAAAGGTGATTCACGCGGTCTCTAAATGTCGCTTCGGGCATGGATATCTGCTATTTGGGCCGGCGTCGCCGGTTTCGGGTTCCGTAACGACCGGTTGCGCCCCAGACTGGCCGCATTCGGCGGTTTGTTAGGGCATATATTGTCCGTGGCCCGCCGCCAATCGCTAAGACCGCTCCATGCTGCTCCGTTTCGCGCTTCGCAAGAAGACCCTGAAATTGACCGCGCTCGCCACCGCGATCGCGCTGGCGGTCGCGCCGACGATGGCGCTGGCGCAGGAGAACAAGGGCCCGCCGATCCTTCGCGACACCGAGTCCGAGCAGTTGCTGCGCGACTATACGAGGCCGATCCTGCGCGCTGCGGGACTGGAGAAGCAGAACATCCAGATGGTCATCATCAACGATGGCACATTCAACGCTTTCGTTGCCGACGGCCGGCGCATCTTCGTCAATTACGGCGCGCTCATGCAGTCGGAGACGCCGAACCAGATCATCGGCGTGCTCGCGCACGAGACAGGACATCTTGCCGGCGGCCATCTCGCAAAGCTCCGCGAGCAACTGGCGCAGGCGCAGACCCAGATGATCATCGCCATGCTGCTCGGCGCCGGCGCGATGGTCGCAGGCGCACGCGGTGGCAGCAGCAACGGCCTCGCCAATGCCGGTGCCGCGGCGGTCGCGGCGCCGCAGGAAGTGATCCGCCGAACGCTACTCTCCTATCAGCGCCAGCAGGAAGAGAACGCCGACCGCGCCGGCGTGAAATTCCTGAACGCGACTGGCCAGTCCGCCAAGGGCATGTACGAAACGTTCAAGCGCTTCACCGACGAAAGCCTGTTCGCAGCTCGCGGCGCCGATCCGTATCTGATGTCGCATCCAATGCCCGCTGATCGCGTGGCGGCGCTGGCGGAGATCGCGCGCTCCAGCCCCTATTGGGACAAGAAGGACGATCCCGCGCTGCAAATGCGCCACGACATGGTGCGCGCCAAGATCTCCGCTTTCATGGAGCGGCAGGACACCGTCTATCGCCGCTATCCTTCGTCCAACAACGGCCTGCCCGCCCGCTATGCGCGGGCGATCTCGACCTATCTGCATGGCGATCTCCGCAGTGCGCTGGCCCAAATCGACGGCCTGATTAAGGCGCAGCCCAACAACGCCTATTTCTACGAATTGCGCGGCCAGGCGCTGCTCGAGGGCGGCAGGCCGGCGGAGGCGATCGCGCCATTGCGAAGGGCGGTGCAGCTCTCGGGCAACGCGCCCCTGATCGAGATGCTGCTGGGCCAGGCGCTGGTCGCGACCAGCAACAACGCCTACACCGATGAAGCCATCAACATCCTGCGCGCCGCGGTGGCGCGCGAGAGCGAGGCGCCGATCGGCTATACCCAGCTTGCCATGGCCTATGGCCGCAAGGGCGATTATGCGCAAGCGGACCTCGCTTCCGCCCAGGCCGCCTATCTGCGCGGCGACAGCAAGACCGCGCGCGAGCTGGCCTCGCGTGCCAAGACGCGCTTTGCCATCGGAACCCCCGGCTGGGTCAAGGCTGACGATATTGTGAGCGCCAAGCCGCTGCCGGGTCAGAAAAACAACTAGCCATCAACGTAAATCGTCTACAACGATTGCCAACCGGCACTAAACCCAAGCCGTACAAGGATTTGCCCATGCGCCCGCTCCGTTTTCTCGCTCCCGCCCTGCTCGCCGCAGCGCTCGCTGGCGCCCCGCTGCCCGCATCCGCGCAGGGCTTCTCCGATACGCAACGCAGCGACATCGAGAGCATCGTGCGCAACTACCTGATCACGCATCCCGAGGTGCTCGAGGAGGCGATGACCGAGCTGACCAAGCGTCAGGCCGCGGCCGAGGCCGAGAAGCATCAGGCGAGCATCGCGAAGAATGCGGATGTGATCTTCAACTCGCCGCGCGGCGTGACGCTCGGTAACAAGGACGGCGACGTCACCTTCGTGGAATTCTTCGACTACAACTGCGGCTACTGCAAACGCGCGATGGTCGACATGATCGACCTCATGAAGGCCGATCCCAAGCTGAAAGTCGTGCTGAAGGAATTTCCGGTGCTGAGCCAGGGCTCGGTGGAAGCGGCGCAAGTCGCCGTCGCCGTGCGCATGCAGGATCCGACGGGCAAGAAATATCTCGACTTCCACCAGAAGCTGCTCGGCGGCCGTGGCGCCGCCGACAAGGCACGCGCGATGGCGGTCGCCAAGGAAGTCGGCCTCGACATGGCCAGGCTCGAGAAGGACATGGCGGGCCCGGAAGCGAAAGCGACCATCGAGGAGAACTTCAAGCTCGCGGAAGCCATGGGCATGAACGGGACGCCAAGCTACGTCATCGGCAAGCAGGTCGTGATCGGCGCAGTCGGGCTGGAGAACCTGAAGGAAAAGATCGGCATCGCCCGTTGCGGCAAGGCGACGTGCTGACATCACTGCGAGACAATCTCGGATGCGCAAAGGCCGGCTTCGTAGCCGGCCTTTTGTTTGAGCGTTTCTGCACGCTTCCGTTCATCGCGCATTCACAAAACAAACCGCGTGGAACCGCTCTCAGTTCGGAACGCCGCTCTCCTCCTTTCGTTGTTGGCGTGGGCAATGCAGGACTTCTTGAGGAGGAATCGAAATGACGAACCGCTTGTTGATTTCAGTCGCGACTGCGGCCTTGATCGCCGGAACCGGCTTTGCGAACGCGCAGGGCACCGGCATAAGCCGCGAGTCGCCGTCGTCCGGTGGCGGCGCGACGACGCAGCACAGCGCGCCATCCAGTGGCGGCGCGTCTTCAGGCACGATGAACCGTGAACACGGCGGCACCACAGGCATGAGTGGCGCCGAGCAGTCCGGCAAGAGCTCGGGCTCTTCCGGCATGAAGTCGGAGTCCGATAGAAGTGGCGCGGCCGACAGGAACGCCCAGGACACCAACGCCCCGGGTCAGAAGTCGAAGAGCATGAGCTCGGAGAACGAGAGGACCAAGGGCGAGAAGGACATGAAGGCTGAAGGGCGCGAAGGCCGTGATCGTGACCGCATGAATGCCGAGACTCGCGACAAGAGCGGCGGCACCGCCGCCGAAAGCCGCGACAAGAGCGGCACCATGGAAAAGCAGAAGGGCGCGACCGACACCAGCCGCTCGCAGACCACGACCGGCAACGCCGGGACCTCGGCAACAGCCGCCCCGCCGGCCGAGAAGCGGACCCAGATCGTCTCCGCGATCAAGTCGGAGCGGGTTGAAGAGGTCAAGAACGTGAACTTCAACGTTGCGGTCGGCACCACCGTGCCAACGAGCGTGCGCTTCCATCCGCTTCCATCCCGGATCGTCGAAATCTATCCGGAATGGCGCGGCTATGATTTCATCCTCGTCAACGGCCGCTACGTGATCGTCCAACCCGAGACGCACCAGATCGTCTACATCATTGAGGGCTAACGGCAGCCCTCACGCGAGGGCGGGTCCAACCCGCCCTCGTTTTTATCCCCTTCGCCGCAGGTCACCGCCGAACGGCGAGCGCACCCATGTCGCTTTTCCACAAAAGTTGGTTAATTAGTGTTTTCCGTGGGTTAGCCAGGCAACCTGACGGTCCGAATGAGCCGTTTGAACCGGTTTGCGACAAACCTAAAGCTTTCCCTCTGGTCCGTTGTTACCTATAAACCCGCGACTTGGAGCGAGATCCGGAACCCCGTTTCCGAAACGATCCTGCCCAGAACGATTTAGCGCTGTTTCTTGGAACTCCGGATGGCCCAGGCCCCTGCCGCGACGATCTATGTGCTCAACGGCCCGAACCTCAATCTGCTCGGGACCCGTGAACCCGAGACCTATGGCCATGCCACGCTCGCCGACGTCGAGAAGCTCTGCAGGGATACCGCGGCCCAGTTTGGCCTGACCGCGGACTGCCGGCAGTCCAATCGCGAGGGCGAGTTGGTCGACTTCATCCATGAGGCGCGGGCGAAGCAGGCGGTCGGCATCATCATCAATGCGGGGGCCTATTCCCATACCTCGATCGCGCTGCATGACGCGCTGATCGGGGTAAAAATTCCGACCGTCGAAGTGCATATCAGCAACATTTATACCCGCGAGAGCTTCCGGCATCATTCCTTCACTGCTAAAGCCGCCTTTGCGTCGCTTTGCGGCTTCGGTATCGATGGCTATCGCCTCGCGATATCAGGCCTCGCCGCCAGGATCGGCGCCAAGGCGACAGCCTGACGCATTCCCCGTCATCAGACAGAGAGTTTCGGACCAAGATCATGGCGCGCCAGCCAGACGACAAATCCGCCGCAAAGCCCGGCAAAGACAACGACAAGGATGACGCCGCGCTCATCCGCGAACTCGCGCTCCTGCTCGACGAGACCCACCTGACTGAGATCGAGATCGAGCGTGCGGGCGTCCGCCTGCGTGTCGCGCGCAACGTCAGTATTGCCGCGGCCGTGCCGGCGGCCGTCGCGCCGGCCCTGTCGGTGGCTGCACCCGTGGCTGCCGCTGCCGCGACCGACCTCGCCAAACATCCGGGCGTAGTGCCCTCGCCCATGGTCGGCACCGCCTATTGGGCGCCGGAGCCGGGCGCAAAGCCCTTCATCGAGGTCGGCAGCAAGGTATCAGCCGGACAGACGCTGCTGATCATCGAAGCGATGAAGACGATGAACCAGATTCCGTCCCCACGCGCGGGCACCGTGACGCAGATCCTCGTCGAGGACGGCCAGCCCGTCGAATTCGGCGAGCCGCTGGTAATTATCGAATAGCGAATGGCGCGTAGCGGATAGCGAATGGTGAAGAGACAACTCCACTCGCTAGTCGCCATTCGCCGCCCGCGAGCTGGAAGCACATGTTCGACAAGATCCTCATAGCCAACCGCGGTGAAATCGCGCTTCGCGTGCTGCGCGCCTGCAAGGAGCTCGGCATTTCGACGGTGGCCGTGCATTCGACCGCTGACGCGGATGCCATGCATGTGCGGCTTGCGGACGAGAGCGTCTGCATCGGGCCGCCGCCATCGAAGGACTCCTATCTCAACATTCCCGCCCTGCTCGCGGCCTGCGAGATCACGGGCGCCGAGGCGGTGCACCCCGGCTACGGCTTTCTCTCCGAAAACGCCCGCTTCGCCGAGATCCTGGCCGAGCACAATCTGCATTTCATCGGTCCGAAGGCCGAGCACATCCGCCTGATGGGCGACAAGATCGAGGCCAAGAAGACCGCCAAGCGACTGGGCATTCCCGTCGTTCCCGGCTCCGACGGCGCCGTAAGCTCTGATGACGATGCAATGGCGATCGCCAGGTCGATCGGCTTCCCGGTGCTGGTGAAGGCCGCCGCCGGCGGCGGCGGGCGCGGCATGAAAGTCGCGCACGGCGAAGCCGATCTGGCGCTGGCGCTCTCCACCGCCGCAACCGAAGCGAAATCCGCCTTCGGCGACGCGTCGGTGTATCTGGAGAAATACCTGCAGAAGCCGCGCCACATCGAGATCCAGGTGCTCGGCGACGGCCGCGGTGGCGCCATTCATCTCGGCGAGCGCGACTGCTCGCTGCAGCGGCGCCACCAGAAGGTCTGGGAAGAAGGTCCCTCGCCGGTCCTCTCGGCCGCCCAGCGCGCAAAGATCGGCGAAACCTGCGCGAAGGCGATGCGGGATCTAAAATATCTCGGCGCTGGCACGATCGAATTCCTCTACGAGGACGGCGAGTTCTATTTCATCGAGATGAACACCCGCATCCAGGTCGAGCATCCCGTCACCGAGAGCATCACCGATATCGACCTCGTGCTTGAGCAGATCCGGATTGCCGCCGGCGGCGACCTGCCCGCGAAGCAGGACGAGGTCGCGATCATCGGCCACGCCATCGAATGCCGAATCAATGCGGAGAACCCGCAGACCTTCCGCCCTTCGCCTGGACGCATCTCGCAGTACCACCCGCCCGGCGGCCTGGGCGTCCGGATCGATTCCGCAGTGTACCAGGGCTATGTCATCCCGCCCTATTACGACTCGCTGGTCGGCAAGCTGATTGTGCACGGCAAGACCCGTGGCGAATGCCTGATGCGGCTGCGCCGGGCGCTGGACGAGATGGTCGTCGACGGAATCGAGACCACGCTGCCGCTGTTCCGCGCGCTGGTGCGCGAGCCCTCCATCATCGATGGCGACTATCACATCCACTGGCTGGAGCAGTATCTCGCCGGGCAGCCGACCATCGGCTGACGGCCCAAATCAGACGACGCAAGTCAGACGGCCCAAGTCAGACATCCTAAGCCAGTTCCATTTCGCATGGAACAAAGCACGGAACCGTGCGTTTGCAGCGACCGGGATTTCCCATCCCCGAGGACCGCTTGCATTCCACTGGATCCATGACACGAGGCACCCGTGACGTCTGACGCCAAGCGCCGGCGCGCATTGGGGCAGATCCTGCTGCTCGCGGCGGGGCTCCTGGTGCTGGTCGCGATCAGCGCCGGGTCGGTCCTGCTGGTGAACAAGGCGCGCCAGGATAGCGCCTGGGTGGTCCACACCGTCGAGGTGGAAAACCAGATCAATGCCGTACTGCTCGAGCTCCGCCGTGCCGAAAGCGCGGCCCGCGCCTATCTCTTGACCCGCTGGCCGGAATTCCTGACCGACCATGAGCAGGCGGTGGCCAACGTCGTCCCCTATGCGGATAAGCTGGCGCAGCTCACGGTCGACAATCCGCTTCAGGTCGAGAACGTGAAGAAGATGCGCGCGGCAATCGACATCCGGCTCGATCAGTTCAGGCGCGAAATGGATTTCATCAAGCGGGACGAAGCCGCTAGCGCCGCGGCGCTGGTCCGCGAGGCGGCCGCCGGCAACACCAATGCCATCATCCGCGACGTGACGGACAAGATGCACGCCGAGGAAGAGCGGCTGTTCGATTTGCGGACGGCCAATGCCGACCGCTCGCAGATACTGGCGTCCTCCGTCACCATCGCCGGATCGTGCATCGTGATTGCGCTTGGCGCGATCGCGGCGTTCCAGGTGCGCCGCTCCACGCGCGTCCGCGACGAGGCCGAGACCAAGCTCCGGGACCTCAACGTCACCCTGGAGACCAGCGTGCAGGAGCGCACCGCCGATCTGCGCGAGGCCAATGACGAGATCCAGCGCTTTGCCTATATCGTCAGCCACGACCTGCGCTCGCCGCTCGTCAACATCATGGGCTTTACCGGCGAGCTCGAGGAGCTGCGCGGCGACATCTTCAAGCGGATCGCCGCCCTGAGCCACAGCGCCTCGGAAGCTGCCGCATTGCCGCAGAACGCCACCGACAGCGCCGAGCCTGTGCTCGAGAGCGCCGACAAGCAGCTCTCCGACGATTTTTCCGAGGCGCTCGGCTTCATCAAATCCTCGATCGCCAAGATGGATCGCCTGATCACCGCGATCCTCAATCTCACCCGCGAAGGTCGGCGCGAGTTCAGTCCCGACCGGATCAACACTCGCGAGCTGATCGAGGGCGTCGCCGCCACCGTCGCGCATCAGGCGGCCGAGGCGAATGCGCAAATCCGCATCGAGCCATTGCCTGATATCACCAGCGACCGTCTTGCGCTGGAGCAGATCTTCTCCAATCTCATTGACAATGCGCTCAAATATCTGAGGGACGGTGTTCCCGGCGACATCGCGATCCGCGGACGCACCAAGCTTGGCTTTGCGATCTTCGAAATCAGCGATAATGGCCGCGGTATCGATCCCAAGGATCACCAGCGCATTTTCGAGCTGTTCCGCCGGGCCGGAACCCAGGACAAGCCCGGCCAGGGCATCGGGCTCGCGCATGTGCGGGCGCTGGTGCGGCGTCTTGGGGGAACCATGTCGGTCGCCTCGGAACTTCACAAGGGCAGCACATTCACGATAACACTTCCAGTCAACTGGGCCGCCAAGCGGAAGGCAGATGTATGAGCAATCCAGTCACCATCATCATGATCGAAGACGATGAAGGCCACGCGCGGCTGATTGAGCGGAATATTCGCCGATCCGGTGTCAACAATGCGATCTTGCCGTTCACGAACGGTACAGATGCGGTTCGCTATCTCTTCGGCCCGGATGGAAGCGGCAGCGACCAAAATGGCCAAGCACTGCTCATCCTGCTTGATCTCAACCTACCCGACATGACCGGCATCGATATCCTGAAACGGGTCAAGGAGAACAAGCACCTGAAGTCGACCCCGGTGGTGGTGCTGACCACCACGGACGATTCGCAGGAGATCAAGCGATGCTACGAGTACGGCTGCAACGTCTACATCACGAAGCCGGTGAACTACGAGAGCTTCGCCAACGCGATCCGCCAGCTCGGACTGTTCTTCTCGGTCATTCAGGTTCCGCCCGCAGCAGCATGAGCACCACGAGCCCTACCCTGCTCTACATCGACGACGACGAGGCGCTGGCGCGGCTTGTCGACCGCGGCCTGACGCGGCTCGGGCTGAAGGTGGTGCACGCGGCAAGCGGCCAGCAGGGGCTGGATCGCATCGCACAAGGCGGCATCGACGTGGTCGCGCTCGACCAGTACATGCCGGGTCTCGACGGGCTCGAGACGCTCGAGCAGATCCTGAAAATTCCCGACGCGCCACCGGTCGTGTTCGTCACGGCCTCACAGGATTCCGCGATCGCCGTCACCGCGCTGAAGGCCGGCGCGGCGGACTATCTTGTCAAGGACATCCACGGCGAATTCATTCCGCTGCTCCAGGTCGCCGTCAACGGCGCGCTACGTCAGGCGGAATTGCAGCGGGCGCGCGACGAGGCGGAAGCCGAGATCCACGCCTCGCGCGACCGCTTCGCTGCGCTCGCCGCCGAGCGCGAGGTCTTGCTCCGTGAGGTCAATCACCGCGTCGGCAACTCGCTGCAGATCATCGCCTCGCTCCTGCACCTGCAGGCGAGTTCGGCGACACAGGACGACGTCAAGGCGGCGCTCACCAACGCGATGGGCCGCGTCGCTGCCGTCGCCCAGGTCCACCGTCGGCTCTACACCTCGCACGACCTGAAGAGCGTGCTGCTGAACCAATATCTGGAATCCCTGCTCGAAGATCTCCGCCGCTCGGCTGAAGGCAACCGGATGTCGCGGCTGACCTTGAAGGCCGAACCGATCGAGATCGATCCGGATCGCGCGGTCGCGATCGGCATCATCGTCAACGAGCTGGTGATGAATGCGGTGAAGTACGCCTATCCCGACGGCGCCGGCCCGATCCATGTGGAGCTCAAGGCCGAGGGCGATGATCTGCTCCTGGCGATTTCCGACGACGGCGTTGGCCTCAACGTCAAGGCCGACCCGCGCTCCACGGGCCTGGGCCAGCGCATCGTCAGCGCCATGGCCTCCAAGCTCGAGGCCAGCGTCGAGCGCGACCCCAACCATAGCGGCACGCGCATCCTGGTACGCTTTCCGCGTGCCAGCGGCGCAACGGCGAAATCCGCCAGCGCCGCCGCGAGCTAGCTCGGCCCCTATCGCGCCGCCCTCGCTCGCCTGCTATTCTCCAACCATGACATCGCGCGACTCCGCCGCATCCGAGATCACACCCGACGTGCTGCTGCGCGCCTATGCCTGCGGCATCTTTCCGATGGCCGAGAGCGCCGACGATCCCACGCTGTTCTGGGTCGAACCGGAAATGCGCGGCGTGATCCCGCTCGACGGTTTTCGCATCACCTCGCGGCTGGCGCGCACGGTGCGTTCCGATGCGTTCACCGTGACGGTCAACAGCGCGTTCAAGGCCGTTATCGCCGGCTGCGCCGCTCCGGCGGAGGGACGCGAGGACACCTGGATCAACAACCGCATCCGCGAGCTCTATGTCGGGCTGCATCGGCTCGGCCACTGCCACAGCGTCGAGGCCTGGCAGGACGGCGAACTGGTCGGCGGCCTCTACGGCGTCAGCCTGGGGCGTGCCTTTTTCGGCGAGAGCATGTTCCATACGGCGCGCGACGCCTCGAAGGTCGCCCTGGTCCATCTGGTGGCGCGGCTGATTGCCGGCGGCTTTCAGCTGCTCGACACGCAATATGTCACTGAGCACCTGCGCAGCTTCGGTGCGCTCGAAATCCCGCGCCGCCGCTATCGCGCGCTGCTCGACCAGGCGATCTCAGGTGCGCCCGCTGATTTCCTGAAGTTGCCGACCGATCAGCCAGTCAAGGGCGGTGATGCGCTCGCGATCATCGCAGCGCGCACATGAACCCTCGTAGCCCGGAGCGCAACGCAACTCGGGACATCTCTCAAATGGCGCGAACCCGGGATTGCGCTTCGCTCCATCCGGGCTAAGCCATCTCCACTCAGTTCCCGAATATGCTGAAGAGCCCGCCGGGCCGCTGCTGCGGTGGAGGGGGCGGCGGTTGGGGCTGCGCCGGCGGCTGCTGGTATTGCGGCTGCTGCTGCGGCGGCGGACGCGGGGTCGCCTGCTTTTGCGCGGGCGGCCGCTTCTGCGCCGCCGGCGGTGGGGCCGGCTGTTTCGGCAGATCGGGCGCCGCGTTGACGATGGTCTGCTCCGGCCCTTTGCAGTCGGTCAGCCAGATATCATAGATCGGATGCTCGACACCGTGCAGGCCCGGACTTGCAGCGAACATCCAGCCCGAAAAAATCCGCTTCACTTCGCCCTGCAGCGTGATCTCGTCGACCTCGACAAAGGCATCGGTGTTGGCGGCTTCCGTCGAGGGCCGCGTGTAGCAGGCGTCCGTCTTCACACGCAGCGCACCGAACTGCACGGTCTCGCCGATATCCTCCTCGAAATTGATGATGCGCCCGGTGATCTTGTCGAGCCCGGAGAAGGTCGCCTTCTTGTTCGCGATCTTGGTCGACGGCGGCTCGCTCACCACCTCGTCGCCGGGCTGCAGCGTTGCCGGCGTCTGCGGCACGCTCTTGGGCTGACGCTGTCCCGGCGGCAGTCCCGGCAAAGGATTGGCACCGGGCGGCGCATTGGCGACATTAGGAGGCGCCCCGGGCGATGGCGGCTGCACGGCGACCGCGGGCGGCGCATTCGGAGGAGGCCCCTGGGTGCCCGGCGGCGGCGCCAGAGGCTGCGACTGGAAGCTGCCCGGTGGCGGCACCCCCTGCCCCGGCGGCGGCCGGTTCGGTGTCGGCAACAATCGGCCGCGCGGCAATTCCGGCACTTCCTCTTCATCGTCGGGAGCCGCCTGCTGGCCGCCACGCGGAATCGCGCCCGGCGGGCGCGGGGCGGGATCGGAGAAAATAGTACCGATCTGCGCGCGCGCAGGCTGCGCAAGCGGGAGGGTTGAGGCGGCGATCAGGGCCGCAAAGCCAGTCAGGGCAACGGTTCGGAGCATCTCGCGCGGCTTCAAGGAACGAATCGGGCTTTGAACATACTAATCAATTATTGGCTACATGCCGCTCGCAGGTTCACCGGTTAACACGCCGAATACGGCGGGGAAAGGGCGGGCCTCCGCCACTGGTCAGGCTCCCTGCCCCATGAGATAGTTCCGGCACTCGCCGAGGTCTGCGGACGCCACGCGGAAAACAGCAAAAAATCCGGAAAACCGGACCGGATGATCCAGAGGAAGCCCGTTCAATATGCCTATCGTTCTCGATCCCGATGCCGCCGCCGTCTTCAAGGCCTTTCAGGAGGCTGGCCGCCCCGCTTACGAAACGCTGACCGCCCCGGAAGCGCGTGCGTATTATTCGCAGGCGCGCTTTGTCAGCAATCCTGAGCCGCCGGAGCTGGCACAGGTCGAACCGCTGTCGATCCCCGCGCCCCACGGCACGATCCCGGCGCGGGTCTACAGGCCCAAGAAGCTGCGCCAGAAGGACGGCCTGTCACCGGCGCTGGTGTTCTTCCACGGCGGTGGCTGGGTGATCGGCGATCTCGACACCCATGATGTGGTCTGCCGGAAGCTTGCCGATGAAAGCGAGCTGATCGCGATCTCCGTCGACTACCGTCTCGCGCCAGAGCACAAATTCCCTGCGGCCGTCGACGATGCCATCGCGGCGACGAAATGGGTGGCGGCAAACGCGAAGCAGCTCGGCATCGATGCCGCGCGCCTTTGCGTCGGCGGTGACAGCGCCGGCGGCAATCTCGCCGCGGTCGTGGCGATCGCTGCGCGCGACGGCAATGGTCCTTCCATCGCGGGACAAGTGCTGATCTATCCGGCGATCGATTTCGCGATGACGCATCCCTCGCACAGCGAGCCGGAGACCAGCGTCCTGCTCACGCACTCGGTCATCCGCTGGTTTCGCGATCACTATCTGAGCAGCGCCGCGGACGCGCATGATTGGCGCGCGTCGCCGGCGCGTGCGACGACCCTGATCGGCCTGCCGCCGGCCTATGTGCTGACCGCCGGCGCGGATCCCCTGCGCGATGAAGGCGACGAATATGCCGAACGCCTGAAGGCAGCCGGCGTGCCCGTGACCTACAAGCACTTTCCCGGCCAATTCCACGGCTTTTTCACCATGGGCAAATTGCTCAACCAGGCCAATGTCGCGGCGACCGATATCGGCGCGTGGCTGAAACGACTGAACGCGTAACCGGGCGGGCGACGGTCAAGGTAACTAAGTTCACGCAGGGAAACTGGTGGATGATCATTCTACTTTAATGTTCACCATCAGTCGCAAGCCAACACCTTTGATGACGCGGAACGGCAACTCAATATCCTCGGCCTTGAGCTTGGCGCGGAGCCGAGTGAGGGCGGCGTCCAGGGCACGGCTCTCGGGATCTGGCTCTACATCTCCAAAGAGTCCGGCGATTTCTTCGCGCGATACCGTGATATTCGGGCGGGTTGCCAAGTAGTCAAGCAGCACCAGCTCTCGGCCGGACAGCCTGACAAATCGTCCCGCTGGATCATGAAGCGTCTGGCGGGCTCGATCGAGACGCAACGTGCTGCTGGAATTCCCAACGGCACGATTGACCTGCTGTCTGCCGCGTCGTGCGAGATTCTCGATGGCCAGCGCCAATTCCTCGCTATCGACGGGCTTGGTGAAGTAGAGATGCGCGCCATCGCCGTATCCGCGCAAGCGATCCTCTCGGTCCTTGCGCGCGGTTAGCATAATGATGCCCATGTCCTCGCCCGCCGAAAGTTCGGCCGCGAGATCAAATCCACTTGTGTCCGGCAAGTTGATGTCAAGCACGGCGACGTCAAAGCGGGCTTGACGTAACGCTCTGTAAAATTCGATGCCGGACGCCGCCTCGATCACCCGCATACCGCGAAGCCGCAGATAATCCGCGATACTCTGGCGAAAATCGCTGTGGTCTTCCACAAGCAGGATGCTGATGTTCTGCGAGACGATCGGCCCCTCTGATTCCCGTATGAATGAATTCTCAGTCATCACAAAGAATTAGACCAGGAGTGGTGAAGAAGATTCTACGATGTTTGCAGCAGTGCTCTTGCGATTTGTCCCAGCCAAAACAATAACAATTTTAACGGATGCTGCACGAGAGCGGTGGATGGCTCACGTTCGGCGCGGCACGCGCTATTACCTCTCGCTGTCATTGCTGACGTTTTGCATTCTCTCCGTCAACGCGGAAGCTGCCTCCCACCTTCCATCTATCCGGGGGAACGTGGCCGTGCTCACTGATCCTTCATCGACTCTCACGCTGCAGGACGTCCTGACGCCGGCCCGCCAAACGGAGTTTCGGTCCGCTCCTGGCCAGAACATCAACTTTGGCTACATCACTCATGCCGTATGGCTCCGACTGACCCTACCCGCCCCGGCCAATGCCGAAGGCCTTCTATCCCTCACACCGAACTTTGTTGACACGATCGACATCTATGTCGCCAAGCCAGGTGATGGATCCTCCAAGGAGGACTTTACCCTCCATCAGGCGGGAGACCATCGGCCGCTCCCGCACGATAGCTTTTCCGGGCTGGACAATGCGGTACGTCTCGAGTTTGCCGCGGGCGAAAAGACTGTTGTCTATATCCGCCTGCTGAATCTCAATTCGTTCACCCAGATGAATCTGAGACTCGAAACGGTCCAGGGCCATACGCGGTCGGCCGCCGTCATCGGCGGCATCTATGGCGTCTGGTTCGGGGGCATGAGCGTGTTGTTCGTCATTCACCTCGTCTTCTTTTGCTTCGACCGCAAAAGGCAGTATCTGCTCGTGGCCCTCAGCACACTTGGTGTGATGTTGGTCTACGCGGGCAATCTCGGGCTTAGTCATGTGTTATTGTTCCGTGGCACCGGGTGGGCCAACGATCTCTTTCTGGGCTTCAACGCCTGGATGGGGTTGGCATTTAGCGTTCTCGCCTGTTCGAGCCTGCTTGATCTGCGAAAAAAATCGACTTGGCTTCACGGGCTTTACCTCGCTTTCGCCGCCACAGGGATAGTGGGCACGGGATTCGCGCTTTCGGGAGGTAACGTCGTCTTCGGTCCTATCGGCTCGTCGGTGAGTATGCTGGCCGCAATCGTCAACTTGCTCTTGGGCTTACGGTACTTGAACGAAGACGGAGCGGTCAGTCGACTTCGAGCTGCCGCATTCGCGGCCGTCGCCATAGGCGTTCTCATCTCACTTGGGGACCGATTGGGCTTCGACCTGTTGCCGGAATGGAGTTATCACGCCTACGGCGTTTCGGGTCTGATCATGACGATTCTGCTCACCGGCTCGCTGGCGGCGTGGCTTCGAAAGGCCGAAGTCCTCTCACTTGCGCAGGCGACCGAGAGGCGCGTCGCGGAGGAAGCCCTGCAAGCTGAAATGCAATCGCAATTGCGGCAGGTCCGCTTTCTGGAAGTCGTATCACACCAATATCGCGCGTCGCTCGCGGCGATCCGCTCCAGCATCGACAGCATCGGCCTTTCACTGGCAAAGAGTGATCAGGCGAACCATGACCGCATCACGCGCATACGACGTTCCGTAGCGCAACTGGTGGAAGTTCTTGAGACCAATCTCGCACGCAGCCGCCTGCAAGGGCCCGCCTTTCGAGTTCGCCTCGCGCCAGCAACTGCTGGGTCCATTGTCGTCGCCGCACATCAACGCAGCCGCGATCTGCTGACAGGTCCGGAGATCAACCTTCGTATTGCGCCCGATGCCGCCGACATCAAACTCGCTGCCGATACGGATATGCTCGAACTCGCGATCCTCAACGTGTTGGAGAATGCCGTCAAATATGCCGCCCTGAAGGGCGCCTCACCGATCGCGTTATCCCTCGACAAGACAACGGAGGGCATCGCGATAATCGTAACCGATCATGGCATAGGTATTCCGGAGCGTGATCTCCCTCATGTGTTCGAGAATTCCGTGCGCGGCTCGAATGCGAAAGGGGCTGATGGTTCAGGGCTTGGCCTCTTCCTCGTTGCCAAGATTGCGACTGCGCATGGCGGTTCGGCCACCGTACAAAGCCGAGAAGGCGAAGGCACCACGGTACGAATCAATTTGCCCGCTCGCGAGGCCTGAGCAAGATTCACGCATCTCAAACCCGATGCCACCTGACCATTGCGTTGGTCTGAATCTGCGCCATCGCGAGTCTTGTGAATTCGCTACGGTTTTCGTTGCGTTCCGTTTCGTTGCGTTATGAACGTTACGATTGGTTTCTAAGGTTTTCCTGGGGCTTCCGCTATTTTCTCCCATGCGGCTCGGGCTTGCGCGTTGCGCATGAGAGCCAGCTCAGGCGTGGGACTAGGGGGCAATGAGTGGGCGCGAAGTATCCGGCAAAATTGCCCGACGATCGCGCGTTGCGGGCAAGGCCTGCTGGTGTTGGCGCGCTCGCATTATTTGTCGCGCTCATTCTTACGGTTTTCGCCATGTGCGGGCAGGCTCATGCACTGTCGGCGGGATGTAGCGCTGTTGCAGGTGGTGCGCTGAGCGGAAGCAGTCAGAGCATGACATACGGCCCAGCTACGTTCGAAGCGGGAGAAACAATATCGTTTGTCAACAACTCAACTCTCTACACCAACACGATTCTAGCGAACCTCACGACGGGCAATTCAATAAATACGCCATCGACTACAGGAAGTTTGGCTATCAACTCCTCAGGGAGTCAGAAATTCAATTTGTACACGGGCGTAAGTGTGGGGCCCGCTATAATTGACGTTCGTGCCACGTGCAGCGGACCGGCTTCGGCCCTGCTCACCCTCTCTCCTGCTGCTGGCAGGTTAACCGCAGGGACTGTGGGAGACGTTTACAGTCTAACCCTGAGTGCCTCGGGTGGTACCGGCTCGTACACGTTCGCGGTCACCTCGGGATCACTCCCGGATGGCTTGACGCTCAACGCAGCTTCCGGCGCCATCACCGGGACGCTGACACGCGCAATAGCCGGCATCGAGCCTTTTACGGTAACCGTCACCGACAGCGCTGCTAGTACCGCATCTGCGACCTATCAAATCCTGGTCGGCGCCGATACCACGCTGCCGCCTGCGACCGTCGGCGTAGCCTACGATCCTGTCCGTGTGGTTGCCGAAACCACTCCGACCTCGGGGAGCATCCCTCCGGGGATGACGCTAACGCAAGTGACGGGAGTGAGGGTCGTTCTGGGCGGTACTCCGCAACAGGCCGGGACCTACGTTTTCACCTTCTCGAACGGGGCTCGCTACACGATCGTTGTGAACCCGCCTGCTATTCTGACGCTCTCTCCTGCCGCGGGAGCGCTGACAGGCGGCACGACCGGGATCGCCTATAGCCAGACGGTAACAGCCTCGGGCGGGACTGCCCCCTATACCTATGCGGTCACCTCCGGCTCGTTACCGAGCGGTTTGCTGCTCGATCCGTCTACCGGAAAGGTCAGCGGTACTCCGACGACCCCGAGCAACTCTGGCTTCACCATCACCGCGACCGACGCCAATAGAGCTACCAGCTCGGCCGCCTACACGCTGACGATCTCTGCTCCCGGCGCGCTTTCGCTCTCGCCTGTGGCAGGCGCACTGGGCGGCGGTACGATTGGCGTTGCCTACAACCAGACCGTCACCGCATCCGGCGGAACAGCGCCCTATGGCTACGCCGTCGCGTCCGGTTCGCTTCCGGCCGGCCTGTCGCTCGATCCGTCCACCGGAAAGATCAGCGGTACTCCGACGGCGGCAAGCAATTCCAGCTTCACCGTTACAGCTACGGATGCCAACAGGACTACGGGGTCGGCAGGTTACACAATCGCGATTTCGGCCTCCGCTGCGTCGTTCACTTTTACGCCTCCGGCCGGCAGCCTGCCGGAAGCCATGGCGGGCGAGGAATACAGGCAGTCAATATCCGCCAAGGGTGGCGCGGCGCCACTCATCTACAGCGTCGCTTCAGGCGCTCTCCCAAAAGGTATGACCCTGAACATCTCGACCGGTGAACTTACCGGGCCGCTTGCGCCCACTGCCGCGCCGGGCAACTACACATTCACACTCCAAGTTCAGGACAGCCATGGTGCGATCGGTACGGCCGCGTACAGCCTGAAGGTCAATGCACAGAAAGTCACGGTCACCGACCGGGTGATCGATGTGCCGGCCGGTTCGACGCCCGCGGACGTCAATCTCAATCGCGGCGCAACGGGAGGGCCGTTTACGTCAGCGGATATCGTTTCCGTTGAGCCCGCCAATGCGGGAAGCGCCAAGATTACCCGCGGTCAACTGGCGCAGGCAGGCCCTGCGACACCGACAGGCTGGTACCTCCAGTTCAAACCCGATCCTGCCTATTCCGGCCAGGTGCGCGTGGGATTTCGTCTGACGAGTGCGCTCGGCGTCTCCAACACAGGAACAGTCACCTACAAGCTGAGTCACGATGCGCAGAAGGTGGCCCGCGATATTGATGCTCTGGTCCACGGCTTCGTACAGACCCGCCAGAACATGATCTCTTCCACGATCAGCGTTCCGGGCTTGATGGAGCGCCGGCAGATGGGACGAGACAAGGATCCCGTCACGGCACGCGCGCTGCCGTCAGAAAGTGGATTGACGCTCAACTTCGCCACCAGCCTCGCGCAGATGCAAGGTGCTCGCGACACCAAGTCTGGCGCTTCCGCGGCAGTATCCTTGCCTTTCAATCTCTGGATCAATGGCGCGATGCTGGCCCACAACCGCACTGAAAATGCCGGCAAGTGGGGTAGTTTCGCCATGGTCAATCTCGGAGCGGATTACCTGTTGACGGAAAAAGCTCTTGTTGGATTTTCGTTCCACTTTGACCGGATGATCGATCCCAGCAAGGAAGATGCCAAACTCACCGGCAATGGCTGGCTCGCAGGCCCGTACGCTTCGTTCGAACTCGGCAAGGGCGTGTTCTGGGATACGAGCCTGCGTTATGGCGGCTCCGCGAACAATATCGACACGCGGTTCTGGGACGGAACATTCGACACGAGGCGGTGGATGATCGACTCCTCGATCAAGGGGCAATGGAATCTCGACAAGGTGACCGTGCTGACGCCGAGGTTGCGAGCCGTCTACTTCTCGGAAAGAGTCGAAGACTATGTGGTGAGCAACAGCGCGAGGGATCAAATGGCGATCAATGGCTTTGACGCGCGCCAACTCCGCGTCAGTGCCGGCGCAGAAATCGCGCGATCCTATTTGCTCGGCAACGGTTCGATCCTTACGCCGAAGGTCGGAGGGACGGGTGGCTATTCCGGCCTCGATGGTTCTGGCGTGTTCGGCACTTTCACCGCAGGTGTTTCGCTGAAGACTCAAGACCAATGGACGCTCGACGCGGGACTTCTCTACAATGTCGAAGGGCGAGGTCAGTCATCCGTCGGCGGGAAGCTGGGGCTTGGGGCGAAGTTCTGATCGTGCTGCCGGATCACGCGGCCCGGTATCCACTTCGCTCGAAAGCGCTCTAACCTGCCCTCGCCGCTCGCCGCAGCGATTGCGGCGGCTGGCCGAAGGCGCGGATGAAGGCGCGGCGCATCCGCTCGGGATCGCGAAAGCCGGTCGCCTCCGCGACGCGCTCGATGGCTTCCCCCGAGGACTGCACGCGCTGCCGCGCCACCTCGATGCGCAAACGTTCCACCGCTTTCGATGGCGTCGTGCCGGTCTCCGCGACGAAGGCGCGGGTGAAGTGGCGCGAGCTCATGCCGGCTTTCTCCGCCATGTCCTCGACCGTCAGCGGCGCATCGAGATGCTCGCGCGCCCAGGCGAGCAGCGGGCCGAAGCGGCCGTTTGCAGCCTTCAACTCCAATAGCGAAGAGAATTGCGACTGGCCGCCGCTGCGGCGGTGATAGAGCACGAGGTGCCGTGCGGTCTTTTGCGCGATCTCCTCGCCATAGTCCTCCGTGATCATCGCCAGCGCCAGGTCGATCCCGGCGCTGATCCCGGCCGAGGTCCAGATGTTGTCGTCGCGGGTGAAGATGCGATCCGGCTCGAGCTTCACTTTCGGATACGCGGAAACGAAATGCTTGGTCCGCTGCCAATGCGTGGTGGCGCGGCGGCCGTCGAGCAGGCCGGCTTCGGCGAGGATATAGGCGCCCGAGCAGACGCTCGCGATGCGCACCCCGCGCTTGGCTAGCATGCGCACGAATGCCAGCGTCTTCGCGCACCTCGCCGCCATACGTACGCCCTCGCCGCCCGCAACGATCAGGGTCGAGATCGCCGCTGACGGTCGCAGCCCTCGCGCGAGCATCTCGGCGCCCGAGGACGAACGCACGGGCCCCGGCGTCACCGCGATCACCTTCAGCGCGGGCGGATTATCGGCAGAGCGCGCGGCGATCTCGAAGACCGAGATCGGGCCGGCGGCATCCAGCAATTGAAATTCGGGGAAGATGAGCACGCCGATCATCGGACCTTCTCCTGTCGGTCATCCAAAACGGATGATTGTCCTGAAATGAGGGAATTATGCCATTCTGGACATGAGGGCCACCATGCCATTGTGTCGCGGTCAACGGATATTGAGGTGTTCCCATGTCCAGCCCGCTACAGATCGGACTTCTGGTGTTTCCGAAGGTGACGCAGCTCGACCTCACCGGTCCGCTGCAGGTGTTCTCCTCCGTGCCCGGGGCCAAAGTGCATCTGGTGTGGAAACGGATCGAGCCGGTGCCGAGCGATACCGCGCTGGCGCTGATGCCGACGGTCAGCTTTGCTGACTGCCCGCAACTCGACGTGATCTGCGTCCCCGGCGGCATGGGCGCCGACGACATGGTCAATGACGAGGAGATGCTCGCCTTCCTGCGCAAGCAGGCGGAGGGCGCGAGGTACATCACCTCGGTCTGCACCGGATCGCTCGTGCTCGGCGCTGCCGGCCTGCTCAAAGGTTATCGCGCCGCGACGCACTGGTCGGCGATCGATTTCCTCGCCGCGTTCGGCGCGATCCCGGCGCGGATGCGGGTCTGCATCGACCGCAACCGCATCACCGGGGGCGGCGTCACCGCCGGCATCGATTTCGCGCTGACGCTGGTGTCGGAGCTCGTCGACCGCAGGACGGCGGAAGCGATCCAGCTTCGGCTCGAATACAATCCGAAGCCGCCGTTCAACGCCGGCTCGCCGGACACCGCGCCGGCCGAAATCCTCGCCTTCATGAAAGAGAAGATGGCATCGTCACAGGCGCGCCGCGGCGAGATGATCGCCCGCGCCGCGGCACGGCTCGCATAAATTCAACGCAAAGAAAAAGGCCGCCAGGTTTCCCGGGCGGCCTTTCCTGTCTTGCGGTGGCCTCACATTAACGGGCGATTTCAGGACGTCTGCACCGGGGGCCTATGTCCCGGCCCGCATCCCACTCGGAGGCCGCTGCTCATCGGGGCAGTCGCGATTCTGGAGCCCGATCCGACGCGATGGTCATCCATCTCCGTAAGATGCCCCTATTGAGCTCCGGTCCCGCGTGACGTGCAAGGAGGTCGTGTTGCTCGTCCCCGCTGTTACCGCTGTTCACAGGCACGCGTGCGCTGCACGCGCAATTGCGCGCTCGCACAACGTACGAATGAGGTTGATCAGCCTGCGGGCGTCCAGGGCTGGTAGTCGCCGGTCGCCTTCGGGCGACGGCCGCTCGCCAGCGTCGAGCCGGACGGACGGTACGCCGCCGGCGTGCCCGTCATGTTCGGCACATGCGGCTTTTCCCATTCCCGCGGCGTGTATTTCTCTTCGGTCGGTGGCAGGTCGACCACGTGATGCAGCCAGCCGTGCCATGACGGCGGCACGCGCGAAGCTTCGGCGTAGCCGTTATAGATCACCCAGCGGCGCTCGAAATGCAGCACCGGATCGATCTTGCCGCCACGGGTGCGATAGTAGCGATTGCCCTGCTCGTCCGTACCGACGAGTTCGCCGAACCGCCAGGTCCAGAGCTGCGTGCCAAAGGTCTGGCCGTTCCACCACGTGAAGAATTTGAGCAGGAATTGTTTCATGAAGCGCCGGCCGGTTCGGGATCGTTGGGCTGTGATGCCACCGGCGGATCGAATTGTCCAGATTGCCGCACGTGTTGTGCCCCAGAGCGGAACATCACAGCGCAGTGTTGGCGGCCAATTGTCGCGGAATTCGGTCTAACCCGTTCATTCGCCATACAGTTCTTATCTGACAGGCTGAGACCTCGCGCAATGAAGTGGCGCGAGGCTCGGGAACGCCGGCCCCCGGAAAGGGTTGGGCCATGTCCCGCAGATGGAGTCCCAACGATGATCAATCTCAAGATTTTAGGCACCGCCGCGGCGCTCGCGCTGGTGCTGCCGCTCGTGGTGCCGAGCGAAGGCTTTGCGCAGGGTACCAAGTTCTCGGCCGGGCGGGTCGGCGGCGGCGGAGCGGCCATTGGAGGCGGTGGAGGTGGATTCCGCGGCGGCGGCTTTGCCGGTGGAGGCGGCGGCTTCCGGGGCGGCGCCTTTGCCGGCGGCGGCGGCGGTGGCTTCCGAGGCGGCAGCTTTGCCGGCGGCGGAGCCGGCCTTGGCACCAAGTTCGCGGGCGCTCCCGCCTTCCGCGGCGGCGCGGTTGCTAATCCTCGCTGGAGTGGTGGCCGGCCCGGGTGGAGCGGCGCGTATCGGCCCGGCTGGCGCGGCGGCTATGGTCACCGCGGCTACGGAGTCTGGCCTGGTATTGCTGCAGGTGCCGTGATCGGCGGCGCCCTCGCGTCGAGCGCCTATTACGACGACTATTATGGCGGCTATGGATACGCACCGAGCTACTACGACGACGGCTATTACGATGACAGCGCTGCGGTCGCGGTCGCGCCTGGCGGCGGTGACGTCGCTTACTGCCAGCAGCGCTACAAGTCCTATGACCCGGCGTCGGGAACCTATCTCGGTTATGACGGTCAGCGTCATCCCTGCCCCTGACCGGCTGATTCCTTTGGCGTGAAAAAGGGCGGCGAAAGCCGCCCTTTTTGTTGAGAAGATAAATTCGGCTGTAAGCGAATCTCATATGCACGGCATCTTGCAGACGTGCTATCGCGCTTCCGCCTTAATCAAACAGTCGGCCGTGCGGGTCGGCATATGCAGATATCATCGCAACAAGAGGATCCATCGTGCCGCGCGTTCTCGTGGTCGATGATGACCCCATGGTGGGCGCCGCCATCGAGGTCTGTCTGAAGCGCAAGGGGTTTGACGTCACCGTCGCCGATGGCGGCGAAGCCGGGATGGTCGCGCTCGAGGATCGAAGCTTCGACGTGATGCTGATCGATGTCTTCATGCCGCATATGAGCGGCTTCGAATCGATCCGGATCTTTCACGAGCGCGCGCCCGAGATCCCGATCATCGCGATGTCCGGCTACGCCTTCGCCAACGCCGAGCGTGCGCCGGATTTCCTGCGCATGACCCTGGAGCTCGGCGCCGCGCGCTGCCTGCGCAAGCCTTTCACGCCGGAGGCGCTGATCACCACCGTCAACGAATGCCTCGGTCAATCAGCGGCATCGACGCGCCCTTTGAAGTAACGACACAAGGCGGTCGATCGGCTACGATCGCGTGGCCAGCACGACGGCGGCGAGCGTGAAGATGAGCGCTGCGACCTGCGTCGGCCCGAGCGGCTCGCCCAGCGCGATGGCGGACGCCACCACGCCGATCACGGGCACCGCCATGGTGCCGATCGCCGCGATCGAGGCCGGCAACCGCCTGAGCGCGGCGAACCAGCTCACATAGGCGATGCAGAACTGGATCAGGATCGAATAGACGAGCAGCCACCAGCCGAGCGTCGTCACGCGATCGAAATGCGAGGTCTCGACGAGAAGACCGGCCACCGCCACCGGCAGGCAGCCGAGCCCGATCTGCCAGGCCGCCGCCGGGATCGGTGTCATCTTCAACGGCAGCTTTTTCGCGAGCACCGTGCCGAGCGCAAAGCCGAAGGCGCCGGTGATCGCCATGATGATCCCCGGCAGCTTTTCGCGGCTCGCGGCAATTCCGTTGCCGCCCATGATGGCGGCGAGCCCGGCGAACGCCATCACCAGCGCGATCGTGCGCAGCAGCGTCGGCCGTTCGCCGAGCACCGGCCAGGCCAATAGCGAGGCCCACACCGGCATGGTGTAGGCGATCAGCGCGGCTTCGCTGGCCGGCAGCCAGAGCAGTGCGAGGCCCATCAGCACCATCCAGCCGGTGACGTTCAGTAGCGACGCCAGCATCAAGCGCAGCCACATCTCGCGCCCGACCGACAGGCTCTGCCCGCGAACGACCGCGAGCAGAGCCAGCAGCACAGCCCCAATCACACCGGTCGAGCCGCGCAGCGTCAGCGGCGGCAGCTCGTTTAGCAGGTACTTCGTCACCGGCCAGTTGAAGCCCCAGCCCACCGACGTAACGGCGAGGAACAGGAAGCCCGCAGGCGCTAGTCGGCCGCGCGCGCTCGGTTTTGATTCTGTCATGAAGCCCGGCAGGGAATGGAATCGGCGGCGACCATGCCTTCGATTTGGGCGGCCGACCACGCGCCCGCCAGCATACCTGTCCGTAACTTCCCCGTAAGCTCACGTGAGTCTTCGGAATTCAATCCGTCAGACGCCAAAAATACCTGCCCTGTGAAAAGCGGGCGAAGCCATTGTTCCACAGCCGACATGAGATTTTTTTCTCTTGGGAATCCCTGAGGACTCACTGATACTTGGCCGGGTCACAGGCGCGGCACGGCCCCTGTTATGCTCCCTTTTCCACCATATTTAGTATTTGATTCAGGAACCCGTACTAATCCTTGACGGGCGTCACGGACTTGGCCTAGCTTTCACTCTGTTCGGCGCGAGTGTGTTTCGGGTCCCCGCCGGTCGCTCCCAAAAGGGTCCAGAACGACCACTCCGTCAGCCGAACAGGCCGCGGGTGAAGGGCTTTGCTGCCCGCGATTTCGGAAATTCCTCCCGGAATTTCCCGGGCATTTTGGGACGCCAATAACGGGTCGGAAAAGGCCCATTGGTGACCTGTCGCGTTACGAGTTTTGAGGCGTTGAACGCATGACCCGAACGGTCCGCCTGGGCCGGTCAGGGACATGCCGTCGCCGGATCGGTGCCAGCCGATACCGGCGATCGAGAGAAACAGGCCGGTCCACCGGCTGAGCTTGCGGGGCTCTGGCCCCCCACCCTTTGGACGGAAGGATGGGACCAGGGACTCGCTCTAGGAACAACATTTCCGGATCACCCCTGCGGCAATGGGGGCCGGGCAGAAGACGGGGCACGACGCATGCATATCGAACGGCGCAACACCACTGCGGGACAATCTCCTTACGCCGGGATCAATTTCAGGCTGACCACGTCTGAGATCCGCAATCCCGATGGCTCCATCGTGTTCCGTGCGGAAAATGTCGAGGTGCCCGAGTTCTGGTCGCAGGTCGCCTCCGACGTGCTCGCCCAGAAATATTTCCGTAAAGCCGGCGTCGCCGCGCGCCTGAAGAAGGTCGAGGAGGAGACTGTGCCCTCCTGGCTGTGGCGCTCGGTGCCCGACACCGAGGCGCTGGCGCTGTTGCCTGACAGCGAGCGCTATGTCGGCGAGACCTCGGCCAAGCAGGTGTTCGATCGCCTCGCCGGCTGCTGGACCTATTGGGGCTGGAAAGGCGGCTACTTCTCCTCGGATGAAGACGCGCAGGCCTTCTTCGACGAGATCCGCTATCAGCTCGCCAAGCAGATGGTGGCGCCGAACTCGCCGCAATGGTTCAACACCGGCCTGCACTGGGCCTATGGCATCGATGGCCCCGGCCAGGGCCACTATTACGTCGACTACAAGACCGGCAAGCTGACCAAGTCCAAATCGGCTTACGAGCATCCGCAGCCGCACGCCTGCTTCATCCAGGGCATCGAGGACGATCTCGTCAACGACGGCGGCATCATGGACCTCTGGGTGCGCGAGGCGCGCCTGTTCAAATACGGCTCCGGCACCGGCTCGAACTTCTCGCGCCTGCGCGGCGAAGGCGAAAGGCTGTCCGGCGGCGGCCGCTCGTCGGGTCTGATGAGCTTCCTCAAGATCGGCGACCGCGCCGCCGGCGCGATCAAGTCCGGCGGCACCACGCGCCGCGCCGCCAAGATGGTCGTGGTCGACATCGATCACCCCGATATCGAGACCTATATCGACTGGAAGGTGAAGGAGGAGCAGAAGGTCGCCGCCCTCGTCACCGGCTCCAAGATCAACCAGAAGCACCTGAAGGCCGTACTGAAGGCCTGCGTCAACTGCGAAGGCTCGGGCGACGACTGCTTCGATCCTGAGAAGAACCCGGCGCTCCGCCGCGAGATCAAGCTCGCGCGCCGCGCGATGGTGCCCGACAACTACATCAAGCGGGTGATCCAGTTCGCCAAGCAAGGCTACAAGGAGATCCAGTTCGACGTTTACGACACCGACTGGGATTCGGAGGCCTATCTCACCGTCTCCGGCCAGAACTCCAACAACTCGGTATCGCTGAAGGATGACTTCCTGCGCGCGGTCGAGACCGACGGCGACTGGAACCTGATCGCCCGCACCAACAGGAAGGTGACGAAGACGCTGAAGGCGCGCGATCTCTGGGAGAAGATCGGCTACGCCGCCTGGGCCTCGGCCGATCCGGGCCTGCACTTCAACACCACGATGAACGACTGGCACACCTGCAAGGCGTCCGGCGACATCCGTGCGTCCAATCCGTGCTCGGAATACATGTTCCTGGACGATACCGCCTGCAACCTCGCGTCCGCGAACCTCCTCACCTTCTACAGCACCACCACCAAGCGCTTCGACATCGAGTCGTACGAGCATCTGTGCCGGCTCTGGACCATCGTGCTCGAGATTTCCGTGCTGATGGCGCAATTCCCCTCGAAGGCGATCGCGGAGCTCTCCTACGAATTCCGCACGCTGGGCCTCGGCTTCGCCAATATCGGCGGCCTCCTGATGACCATGGGCCTGCCCTATGACAGCAAGGAAGGCCGCGCGCTCTGCGGCGCGCTGACCGCCGTAATGACCGGCATCGCCTACAAGACCTCGGCCGAGATCGCGGCCGAGCTCGGCACCTTCCCCGGCTACAAGAAGAACGCGGCCCACATGCTGCGGGTGATCCGCAACCATCGCCGCGCCGCGCATGGCAACGCGGCCGGCTATGAGGCGCTCGCGGTCAACCCGGTGCCGCTCGACCACGCCTCCTGCCCGCAAGCCGACATCGTCACGCATGCGACCAGGGCCTGGGACGATGCGCTCGCACTCGGCGAGGTCAATGGCTATCGCAATGCGCAGACCACCGTGGTGGCGCCGACCGGCACCATCGGCCTGGTGATGGATTGCGACACCACCGGCATCGAGCCCGATTTCGCGCTGGTGAAGTTCAAGAAGCTCGCCGGCGGCGGCTATTTCAAGATCATCAACCAGGCGGTGCCGGAAGCCTTACGCGCGCTCGGCTATCGCGAAAGCGAGATCGCGGAGATCGAGGCTTACGCCGTCGGCCACGGCTCGCTGTCCAACGCGCCGGGCATCAATGCCTCCACGCTGAAAGCAAAAGGCTTCACCGACGAAGCGATTGCCAAGGTCGAGAAGGCGCTGCCAACCGCGTTCGACATCAAGTTCGCCTTCAACAAATGGACCTTCGGCGAGGACTTCATCCGCGACACGCTCGGCATCGGCGCGGAAGCGATCGCCGCCCCCGGCTTCGACCTGCTCTCGGCGATCGGTTTCTCCAAGCGCGAGATCGAGGCGGCCAACGTGCACATCTGCGGCGCGATGACGGTGGAAGGCGCGCCGTATCTGAAGGCCGAGCACTATCCGGTGTTCGACTGCGCCAATCCCTGCGGCAAGATCGGCAAGCGCTATCTCTCGGTCGAGAGCCACATCCGCATGATGGCGGCGGCGCAGCCCTTCATCTCGGGCGCGATCTCCAAGACCATCAACATGCCGAACGACGCCACGGTGGAGGACTGCAAGTCCGCCTACCTGCTGTCCTGGAAGCTGGCGCTGAAGGCCAACGCGCTCTATCGCGACGGCTCGAAGCTGTCGCAGCCGCTCAACTCGCAGCTCATCTCTGATGATGAGGACGAGGACGATGCGGTGGAGGCGCTGTACGAGAAGCCGATGGCCGCGCGTGCCGCGCAGGTCTCCGAGAAGATCGTCGAGAAGCTGGTCGAGCGCATCGTCGTGATGCGCGAGCGCGAGAAGATGCCGGATCGCCGCAAGGGCTACACCCAGAAGGCGGTGGTCGGCGGCCACAAGGTCTACTTGCGCACCGGCGAATATGACGACGGCCGCCTCGGCGAGATCTTCATCGACATGCACAAGGAAGGCGCCGCGCTCCGCTCCTTCATCAACAACTTCGCGATCGCGGTCTCGCTCGGCCTGCAATACGGCGTGCCACTCGATGAATATGTCGACGCCTTCACCTTCACCCGCTTCGAGCCCGCGGGTCCGGTGCAGGGCAACGACTCCATCAAGTACGCGACCTCGATCCTCGACTATGTCTTCCGCGAGCTCGCGGTGAGCTATCTCGCCCGCTTCGACCTCGCCCATGTCGACCCCACCGAGAGCGGCTTCGACGCGCTCGGCAAGGGCGTCGAGGAAGGCAAGGAGCCTGAGGGACCGCAGCACCAGGCGACCAAGTACCTGTCACGCGGCCTCACCCGCTCGCGCACCGACAACCTCGTCGTCATGCGCGGCGGCTCGACCGCAGTCAGCCAGAACGCCGACAACGCCCCCGCCGGCGGCTCCCGCGTCACCGCCCTCTCCTCGCAAGGCGCGCAGTCCCGCGTCTCCGACACCATCGAAGGCGCGGTGGCGTTGAAGCAGGAAACGGAGCACGATCTCTCGCCCGCGGAGAAGGTGGGGACCGTGCACTGGAGCAAGGCTGGCACCGCCGCGGCGGTCGCTCCAACAAAGGCCGAACGCCGCGCGGAAGCGAAGGCCAAAGGCTACGAGGGTGAGATGTGCTCGGAGTGCGGCAACTTCACGCTGGTGCGGAATGGGACATGCATGAAGTGCGACACGTGCGGCAGCACAACGGGGTGTTCGTAAACGAGCGAAGATCAAGATCGTTGTAGTTCACACCAAAGAAGGTCCGCGATTGGGCATAGCAGGCCCGTGATCGCCCGGAGCCCCGCTCAATAGCGGGGCTCCGTTCTGATAGCTCAAGCCACTACTCGCGGAGAACTCCCGATCGGGCTTCGCTCCGCAACTGACTTGTCGTACCGGGATGATGTCCCCGTCGGTCCGCTACCCGGCCTTAGTTTCGCGAGCCGCATGTAAACGCCAAGCTTTCAAGCGCGCCAACGGCCGCAGAATGACTTGCATCTGCCGAGGTCGAAAAAAGTGCTTTATTTGTTAAGCCGCGGCGCTCAATTTGGGCTAAGATAAGGTGCAAACCGCACGTGGTAAGAAAGGTCGAACGGAGGCGGGGCGATGGCGTGTCAGGACCCTGTACGACGCTCGCTGCTGCTGACGGCTCTGGCCGCCGGGGCATATCTCGCTGCGAAGCCAGCCGTGGCGGAGGAGGATCAGCCGGGCAGTGATGAGCGACCACAGAAGGGCGATTTTCTTGTTCATTCCGAAGGGGAACATGCCGGCGAAATCATCAAACCGGGTGATCTCGAGCTTGGCGGGCCACCCGTGCACGCTTGGCCGAAAGACCCGAAGTCCTCGGTGATCCGCAAGGGGTCGCGGCTCAATGAGATCGTCCTCCTAAGACTTGATCCGGGCGAACTCGACGATGAGTCCCGATCGCGATCGGCCAACGGCGTCGTCGCTTATTCGCTGGTTTGCACTCACGCGGGATGCCCTGTCTCTGAGTGGGTCAAGGCATCGGAAGGCGACAAAAACGTCCTAAAGTGTCCCTGTCACAACTCCGAATTCGATCCCCGACAAAGTGCGGAAGTCGTATTCGGACCGGCACCTCGCCATCTGGCCGCACTTCCACTCGCGATCGCCGATGGCTCGCTCACGGTGGCCGCAGGGTTCGTCGGAAAGCTGGGCGGCCAGCCCGGAGGGTGAGAGTCGCACTATGGACGCGATGTTGACCTGGCAGTCGGCCGGCTTAGTGCCACTCCTTGACTTGACCGCTGCTGTCGACGGCGCGCGACACGTCCCTGCCGTCCTTGATCGCCTTGACCGAAATGCCTTCAGCGGTGGACTTGATGTCGCGGATTTGGGTGCAGCGTTCCGATTGAGCTTGGCCAAGAGTTCCTGCCGGGTCAGAGCGCCCCGCATTTTCAATACTTCTATCTGGCGTGGACGCTTTCGAAGAACCGGAGTGGAACACCAAACGTGAGTCCGGCACGAACTTCGTTGACCGGATGGTGATTGGTCACCGCGTAGCGATAGGCGACGTCGAAAGAGAGCTTGTCGCTCACCTGCCAGATCAAGCCTACGAGCCCGGAAAAGGTTTCCTCCTGGCCGAACTCCTTCTCGTAGAAAAATTCCGAGACCGGCCGCACCGTCCATTTCGACGGCCCCTCGATGATACTGCCGAGGAAGACATCGGCATGATGGTCGCGCGTCAGCAGCGTTTCCGCGTTGAGGTGGATCGTTCCCCAGTCCCAGCGCTGCGAGACGATTGTTGCCCAGCTTGCGCCAACGCCGCTGTCGCCCGTGCTGTCCGGCAGCAGCACACCGAATTCGGTCGCGATGCTCGGTCCGCTCTTGTCCTGCAGGCTGCCCGGTACCACGACATGCTTGAGGAACGCACCTGCTGCGATCAGGTTTGTCGGCCCAGACGGCGAAAGCGGCGTCTCGCCCTGTCCCTCGAACACCGCCTCCCATCCTTCGCTCAATCCGAAATTCAGGACGGTCCATGGCGCGACCAGCGTCGGGGTAGCCCCGTCGCGGCGAACGCCGGCTGGCTGCAGTTCGACTTCGAGTTCTCCAGGGGCGGCCACAGCGGCGTCGGTGCCGTCGAACGGCCGGTAGGCGAAGGCGATCTCCGGCCACGCGACACTCAGGATCAGCAACGATAAGGCGGATCGGACCAGCGGGGCACCTGGAAGCATGGCTGCACCTCCATCGGCTTGGCTCAAGGTACCGGGCGATAGAGCCAGATCGCAGCGCCGTCACCGCCCCTTGCGGGTACCGCAAGCAGGAGGCGATCGAGTTCAGGCACAAACAGGGAGGTCCGTGCGCCGGGCGCGGTGGCGACGCGAGCGATTGTGCGGTAGGACGTGCCGTCCGCCGCGAGCACATCCAGATATCCTTCGCCACAACTGGCGTAGATGAGATCACGCTTCTCGTCGACGAATAGGTCGTCAATATCGCCGCAGGTGGGAATGGTCGCCTTCAGCTGTCCATCGCTCTCGGCGAACACGCCAATGGCGGCCGGGCGTCGAAATGCGACCAGAACCTGCCGGCGACCGTTGTCGAGCGCCATGGCGAAGTTGGCGCTGCGGGCTGACGTGGGCCAGGAGCCAAGCAGCTTTCCAGATGCGCGGTCGATGACGTCGATCTCGTTCTTGTTTGGAACATTGACGAAGATCCGGTCCGAATTCCGGTCGAGCTGGAAGCTTTCGGGGTGCGCGCCCAGACTTGCGCTTGCTACCTTGCCGTGGGTTGTAGCGTCGAGCGCGGTCACGGCGCCATTACCATAGCCGATGAAGATGCGTCCCGCCCTTGAATCGACACGGACGTTGTCGGCATCGTCACCGAGTTCAATGCGTCCGGTCGGCGAAAGATCGGCTCCTTTGAAAAGCTTGACCGAGCCATCGCCTCCGTTTGCTACGTAGACAGTGTCAGTTGCCGGATTGTAGCCAACGCCCTGCGGCTCCTTGAGGTCAGGGACGATGCGATCCAGACGTTGGCCCTCCAGATCAACGACTGCGAGACTATTGCTGGCGAGCGCAGCGACGAACAGGCGGTGCCTGGAAAGATCGACCGCCATGTGATCGATCCGGCCGTGAATGCCAGCGAGCGGGATTTTTATGTCAAGGCGCAGCGGTGGTGTACCTGCAGCCAAGGCAGCGGTTTCTCCGGTGAGCAAAACAGCTGCCGTCATAGCCTGCAGGAGCGCAAACCCGCGAATGATGATCATCGGCCTCCCCTCCCTTCCAGGAGCGCCTCGCACGATTTCCGTCATTTGATGATCACCCATGCTGGTTGCAGCCACGGATATCGCAGTTGCCGCAATGAGCACGGGATTGCTGATTTTCCAGCGGAACAGCATCGCGAGCGAGACGAGCGCGATCGCAATCGTGAGCCAATCTCCGATGGCGCGGTCGGAATGCCGGCCGCCAAAGATGAGGTCAGGTCGAAAAGTTTATGGGACGGAAGCGGGATAACGGCAGACATGATGCGCCCTTGAGGAAACTGGACGCGATTCTTCAGCATGTCGCCTCGTGGGGAGATCGCTTCCCCAAGAAGCTCAGCTTCGACCCGCCGGCTGGTTCTGTCAACGGGAAACGGAGCTTGCGAGTTGGACGGATATCTCGATCCACTCTGAGATCGCCCGGTCATTCGCGCTTCCTAGAGCCGGACGCAGTAGTGAGCCAGCACCGAGATGTCCCCCTACTAGTCCCGCTGCCTAACCCGCTGTAAGACTGAGGCTCGGTCCCACGGAACCCCCTCCGCGTCGGAGGCGTTTGAAGCGACGGGCGGGCATAAGCCGTGTCACGACCTCATCGTCGCTTCGGCAGGACAGGAGAGCGCGATGAAACGAATGCTCATCCTTGCGGTCATCCTGTGGCTTGGCGTGGCTGCCACCGCTCACGCGCAGGTGAGTTCATCGGTAGGCACGCAGCCGAACCCTCAGGTCAGTGCTCAAACCGGCGCGCAGGTCAACTCCCCGACCAACGCGGTGAGCACGGTGACCGGCGCGATCGTGCCATCCGGCCAGGGAGTGACCGGGGCAACGGGAGGAAGCTTCAGTACCATTGCGCCCGTGGCGGTGCCCTGTCCGGCCGGCGTATCGCTGAGCGCCAATCTGACGGCGGTGACAACCGGACCAGTGGGCAGCATTGGCCCCAAGGCGCAAACCGTCACGCCCAAGACCACGTCGGGCGCTGGTGGCGCTGTCGGCAGCGTTGTCTCATCGAGCGCGCGCTGCCTGGGCGCGATACCGTCAATGGCCGGCAACGCCGGCGCAGGCGATCTCTTCGGCGGCATCGGCGGATGCTAGGACCGTGGGCGGATTAGCGCCAGCGTAATCCGCCACTCACCCTCGGCGCTGCCCTACGCGCTCTACCGCTGCCGTTGCGCTAGATAGAATCCGGACAGCACCAGGATCAGCCCGGTCGCCTGCAGCGCGGTCGGGGGTTCGCCGAGCAGGAGCCAGCCGACGAGCAGGGTCAGCGCCGGCACCATCGCCGGGAAGACGGCGGCGCGGGCGACGCCGAGAAGCTGGACCGAGAATGCGAACAGATACAGCGCCGCGGGGCCGGCCAGGATCCCCTGCCCCAGGGCCTGCAGCGCGTTTTCGCCGAGGCCCAGCGCCGCCACGCGGCCGAGCCCGCCGGATGCCGCATAGACCGGCAGCAGCAACAGCGACAGCACGCTGATGACGGTGGCCGCGGAGAAGGCGGAGACGCGCCAATGGCGCAGCAGCGCGCCGAAGACCGCGAACATCGATCCGGTCAGGACGAAGATCAGATCGCCCAGTACGCCGTCGGGCCCGATATGGCCGATCGATTCAGCCCCGATCACGGCAAGGCCGCCGACGATGACGACCGCCCCGAACACCCGCGAAAACGAAACCCGCTCCTTCAGCAGAGCGGCGGCAAGAAACAGGCCGCCGAGCGTCGCGCAGGACGGCTGGATGAGGCTGCCATGCCCCAACGGCACAAACAGGAATCCGGTATAGCTGATGATCGACATCACGGGTCCGCCGAGCACCATCAGCACCAGTCCACGGCCCCATCCGATGCCGCAGAGATTGCCTATTCCGGCGCGAAGCACGAGCGGCAGGAACGCGGTGCCCGACCACACGTAGCGATGCATCAGCAGGTCCGCAGGCGTGAATCCGACTTTCAGCCCGTGCCGTGTCGAGACGAAGCCGAGCGCCCAGCACAACGCCGCGCCAAGGCCGCAGGCGACCCCGAGCAGGGCCGGTTTCGCATCCGATTTTTGGATTGGAGCATTGGCGCCGATGGTCGGCTTGGTCATCGCCGATGCTTACGGCAGCCGCCCCAGCGGATCAACCCACGGCCATGCAAGGCTGACGGGCGCATGGGCCGATTGCCCCTCCACCACCGTCATTGCGAGGAGCGCAGCGACGAAGCAATCCATGCCTCCGCTTGCCGCGCTATGGATTGCTTCGCTCCGCTCGCAATGACGATGTGGAGGCAATGGGTGCGACATAACAACCCGACAGGCAAATCAGCGAAAGTCTGTCCAGCCCGTCAGGCGAAAATAAACCGCTTAACCCATTGAGGCTGGGCAAGTATTCGCCGCGGGCGCGTCCTCGTAGAACGTCCTTTCTTTGCGCGACGCGCATGGCAATGAGGATGGAATTTTCTATGTGCAATCGCCCGCAACGGCGAATGCATTTCTGCGCCGTTCAAGGCTGATTGAATATTTGCCCAGCCTCATTGGGCAAATCAGAACTATAACTCCGCGCGTCTCACCCGATGAGAGGGGCGTTGCGCAACGTCACGAACGCGCGGTGAGATGCGGTGGACGCGACGGCTCGCGAAAGACGAGCGCGGTTGTTCGCGGACGGCGAAGTCGTGTGGTCCCGGCGCCCCGACGCTGGCGCTAAGTCCTTAAGGGATGGAAACATCCCTAAGGGCGACGGTGGCAAGAAAGCCCGGTCACCGAGGAGAGCACGAAGCAAGCCGTAAAACCACTGCGCAGGGAAAGCCGGAGTTGCTTCGGTTGACCTGTGGTCCTACCCCCGTGCTTTTTGTTGCACGGGGCCCACGGGTGCAACCGGCACCCGGCTTTCCCTGCGCCCTCTACTCGAAAGAGGGTCAACGCAAACGCGACCTCGGGCATTTTGTGCCGCGGGAACGCGGACTCGCATCGCATCCGCTGTTTGACAATCGAATCGAAACACGTAGCCCCCGCGCACTGCGGCTCGGTCACAGGGAACCCCTCCGCGTTGGAGGCGTTTGAAGCAACGGGCGGGCGGACGCCGTGTCACGACCTCATCGTCGCTTCGGCAATACAGGAGAGCGCGATGAAACAAATGCTCATCCTTGCGGTCACCCTGGGGCTTGGCGTGGCTGCCACCGCTCACGCGCAGGTGAGTACATCGGTAGGCACGCAGCCGAACCCTCAGGTCAGCGCTCAAACCGGCGCGCAGGTCAACTCCCCGACCAACGCAGTGAGCACGGCGACCGGCGCGATCGTGCCATCCGGCCGGGGAGTGACTGGGGCAACGGGAGGAAGCTTCAGCACCATTGCGCCCGTGGCGGTGCCCTGTGCGGCCGGTGTATCGCTGAGCGCCGATCTGACGGCGTTCGGCTGCGCATCCGATCCGCTCGGCGCCCCAACCTACCAAGTTCCGGCGGAGGCAGGGGCCACCGCGGTGACAACGGCACCAGTGGGCAGCATTGCCCCCAACACGCAAACCGGCACGCCCAACGCCACGTCGGGCGCGGGTGGCGCTGTCGGCGGTGTTGCCTCGTCGAGCGTGCGTTGCCCGGGCGCGATACCGTCAATGGCCGGCAATGCCAGCGCAGGCGATCTCTTCGGCGGCATCGGTGGATGCTAGGCGCGTGCTCATAAACCAGTTCGTAGGGCAGATCAGCGCCAGCGTAATCCGCCGCTCACTCTCGCCGCTGACGGCCGCAAAGGCAACTTGCGTCATCCCGGTCCTGAACCACTGCAAGTGAATCGGGTGCAGTCCTGGTAAACACCTCGACGCTCGAACGATGGTAGCTGTTTCAGATGACAGTCGCGATATCGCGCACGACAGGTATTCACGCATTGCTGCCTGGCGGTCCGAGCGGCTGCCAATGTGTCGGTGGCGAGATCGGAATCGCGCGCATTGAGCCTTCCAATGCTCAAGGACAGAGGCACTGCCACGAGCGCGCAGATGACGGCAAACGACTGCTTGGTGCATTTCATGGCTCAGCCCCCGTTCAGGTCTGGCTCGGTCGTTGCGCGGCCGGTCCGCTTGCCGGACGCGATGCAGATGAAGCGGCCGTCAACGTCGGACGGCCGGACCTCGTCCGACAAGCCGTTCGCGCTGAGCCCGCCGCGCGGGCCTTCCTTATGTCACCACGATCTCAGTGCGGCGGCGGCCAGCGGCCTGGCTGCGTGTAGAAAAACGCGAAGCGCGGGTTGATCCCGCAATAGGAGAACGTGCCGGATGCGCTCGCCTGGCATTGTTCGTAGGTCCAGAACTGGCAAAGGCCCGGAAGGCCCCAGTCCTTTCCCTGCAGGCAGTAAGGGTAGTCCTGCGCGGTAGCTGGCGAGATTGCTCCCACTGCTACCGGAACGGCGACGGACAGGGCGAATATGAGACGTCGCATGCGATACCTCCTGAGGTTGGTGCCTGGTTCGACGCAGGAAGTCGTTCTTGCAATGTTGCCGAAAAGCGGCGCGATCGATTTCGAACTCATCGGGCACAGGCCCGAAGGTGCGCACCAGGGAAGGAAAGCAGTTGCGATCCGTCCGAGAAACAGGGCGCCCGGCCAGCATGGCCCCGGCGGAGCGGCGCGCTATGCAGATTCGGAATCTGCGGAGCTCAATTGTCGGCTTGCGACGCCGTCAGATCGAAGGGCGGATTAGCCGACGGCGTAATCTGCCGGGCCCGGCCGAGGTCGCCTTAAATTCTCCCTCACGCCGGCCTTATCTTGATCCAAACGGCGACGGCAACTATCCTCCCGATGATCTCGGACTGCCGCACTCATTCCGTTGATGCAAGACTGAATGGAGAGCGCATCGGTGGCTGATACGGACAACCCGAAGCCGGACGAACCGCAGGGCACGCCGCGCGCCGATGGCGAACTGGCGCGGGCCTATGAACGGATCAAAAGTGCCGGCGAAGACCTTACGCGGCTGGACAGATTGGTCTCCGGATTGGAGCGCGGCGACGGCCCAAAGGTCCAGCAGGAAGATGCCGGCGCCGCGCCACCCGACGCTCCCACCGTGAACGAGACTCCAACACCAGAGAACCAGGCTCGCGACCCAGGCCCGAGACGGGGTCGGCCCCTGCTGCGAGCCGTCGGCGGCCTTCTGTTGGCGCTGGGCATCGCGGGTGCTGCGCTGGCTTCGCGATACGGCAATGAGACCAAGGCGATCATGGCGCGATGGACCCCGCAAGCCTCGATGGCGTCCCCGGAGGCGTCCGAGCCTCGCGGTCCGACCAGATCGCTGACCGTCCAGGTGGCAGAGGCAGGCGAACAACCCTCCCCGCCGTCTTCGAGCCCCAAGGAAGCGCCGGCGCCTTCGAACCCCAAGGAAACGAAAGACGCTCCGCCAGCCGGCTCCGCCAAGTCCGCCGACTCGACATCCATAGATGTCGCGCAATCGCTCAAGACCATCGCGCAGGGCCTTGTAAGCATCAACGACAAGCTGGAGCAACTGAAGACCAGTCACGAGCAAACGCTTCGCGAGCACGCCGAGTCCATTCAACAGCTCAAGGCGGCTCAGGAGCAGAATGCGAAAGACAGTGCGCGGATCGCCGAGCAGATACAGGCGCTGCAAGCGCAGCTTGCCGCTTCGTCCGCGAAACCCTCCGCGCCGACCGTGAGGAAAGAGAGCAGCGTGGCTGCGCGCCCGCACGTGCCTGCCGCAATCGAACCTCGGCGGCCCAGACGGCCGCCAGGGCCTTGGAGGCCGCCGCCGTATACGGTCGACCCCTGGGACGATCCATATTGGTGAGGTGTGCGCCCCTCGACGGGCAAATCAGTTCCACGTCGCTCGCGCTGAAGCGGTTTTCCGACGCTGCGAACTACATCTTGCTCGCGGCTCCGATTAACAGTGCCTTCATCGCTTTGCCCGTCAGCGCCATTGGAATTGCATCCCTTGATGCCGCGCGCTCCAGCGCAAACCCATGCGATAGCGCGAGCAGTGTTATGGCGAGATCGGCGGGCGCCAGGCTCCCCTTGTTGCCGAATTTCGCGAAGGTCTGCTCAATCAGACCGGATAGCGTTTGACGATATTCAGCATAGGTCCGGACAAAGGCGTCGTCGGTCTTGTTCGCGCGCGATACCCGCAACTGGAACTCGGCCATCAGCAGGCACCAATCGGGATGGTCGCCGAGCTCGACGTATCGTGCGGCCGCTTTTTCGATGAGCTGCTCGAAGCTGTCACTCGTCGTCAGTGCCGCTTCAAAATCGCGCAGATCCCGCTCCAGGTGCCGCTTGAGCAGCGCGAGAAAGATCTCGTCCTTGTCGGCGAAATTCGAATAGAACGCGCCGCGCGAGAATCCGGCAGTTTCGGCGATCTCATCCACCGATGCGCCTTCGAAGCCCAGCCTGGCGAAACAGGCCGAGGCCGAGCGCATCAGCAACTCGCGCGTCCGTGTCTGGCTCTCCTCGCGATTCAATCGCTTCACTTTTCGCATTGGTCCTCCTGTCGCGAGCCGAATCCTGACGCTTGACAGCCTAACATCTTTGCATTCAGATACATCTATGTATTTGGATGGCCATTTGTATGAAATGCTGGGAAGTTCGGTCGTTCGACATCGAAGGATTGGCGCTCGGGGAGCGGCCTGAACCGATCGCGGGCGAAGGCGAGGTGCTCGTGGAAATCGATGCCGTCTCGCTGAATTATCGTGACCTCGCGATCGCGCGCGGCGTTTACGCGCCCTCGCAGCCACTCCCGATGATCCCGGCCTCCGATGCCGTCGGCCGCATCGTCGCCGTCGGCCCCGGTGTCGAGCGATGGCAGGTCGGCGAGCGGGTGATCGGCTGTTACATGCAGAGCTGGGACCGGGGACCGAGCGAGCCTTCCGACCGCACCCGGACGCTGGGCTCGCCACTGGACGGCGTGCTCTGCGAGCGGCGCGTCTTTCCGGCCGATTTCGTGGTACGCGCCCCCGACCGATTGACTGATGTCGAATGCGCGACGCTTCCTATCGCGGCACTCACCGCCTGGTGCGCCCTCTTCGATCTTGCCGGCGCGAAGCCCGGCGAAACGGTGGTCGTGCAGGGCTCGGGCGGGGTGTCGACCTTTGCCGCTCAATTCGCGCTTGCCGCAGGTTTGCGCGTGGTGGCGGTGTCGCGCTCCGCAGCCAAGGCCGCCGCAATCCGTAATCTCGGTGTCGAGAGCGTAATCCTTGCTTCGGATACACCGGAATGGGGCAAGGAAGTCGTCCGCGCGACGCACAAACGGGGCGCGGACGTGATCGTGGATGTGGGCGGCGACTCCACGTTCGCCCAGTCGGTGGCTGCAAGCGGGCAGAACGGTCGGATCATTGCCGTGGGCTTTCTCGGTGGCCTGTCGACCAAGGTCGAGCTTGGTCAGGTAATTTCGAAAAACCTCACGATCCGCGGCATCACCGTCGGATCGCGCGCCAGCTTCGAGGCGATGCTGTCCTTCATCGAAACGGCCGCGTTCAAGCCGGTGATCGACAGCCTTTATCCATTTGAGGCAGTGCCGGAAGCCTATCGCCGACTCGCCAGCGCCGACCAGCACGGCAAGATCTGTATCGACGTCAGGAGCGTGCAATGACGGGGCTTACCGAGTGGTGGGATAGCGGCTCGACGATCGAGGTTGATGGCCACGCCATTTTCACGCGCGTGGAAGGGAGCGGGCCAACCGTCGTCTTCCTCCACGGCTTTCCGACCTCCTCGCACGATTGGGCTGGCGTCATCATCCGCCTTCGCGACCATTACCGTTGCGTGACGTTCGACTATTTGGGCTACGGTGCCTCCGAAAAGCCGACCGATGCCGATTATTCGGCGCTGATCCAAACCGACCGCGCGCTCGCGATCCTTGCTGCTCTCGGCGTTACCGAGGCCGATGTCGTCGCGCACGATCTGGGCGGCATCCTGCTTCAGGACATGCTGCACCGCCAGCTCGCGGGCCGATTGGAACTCGGTCTGAGGCAGGCGATCTTCATGAACTCCTCGGTCTACGCGGAGCTTTACCGTCCGACCCCGACGCAACTCGCCCTCGCCGACCCGGTCCAGGGGCCGATCATCTCCCGATCGCTCTCGCGCGCAACGCTCGAAGCAGCGATGGCGACACTGTTCCCGTCTCGGCGGCTCGCGGCCTCAGAGCTCGATGACATGTGGGACGCCATTCGGCGCGCAGATGGACAACTGCTCTGGCCGCGGCACCTCGTCTACATGGCCGAGCGGTCCAGGCTTTCCCCGCAGTGGGAAGCCGCACTGTCGCAGACCGGCGTCAAGCTTGGCTTCGTCTATGGCGCTGCCGATCCAATTTCCGGCAGCGCTATTCTCGAACGCGCAAGCGCGAAGCTACCGCATGCCCGTGTGACCGCGCTTGCCGGTCTCGGCCATTATCCGCAACTCGAGCGGCCGGATGAAGTGGCCGACGCGCTCACCAAACTCCTTGGTTGATCTCATGAATGTTGCGGAAGCTATCGAGCGGCGCATTTCGGTTCGATCGTTCAAATCCGATCCCGTCACCAAGCAGCAGGTCCTGCGGCTGCTCGATAAAGCCAGGCGCGCGCCATCGGGCGGCAATCTCCAGCCATGGCGCGTCTATGCGCTTCAGGGCGCCCCGCTTGACGAACTCAAGGCCCGCGCAACTGCCAATCCGCTTGGAGAGCCTCCGGAATACCAAGTCTATCCGAATTCGCTGTGGGACCCGTACCGGCGCCGACGCTGGGAATGTGGAGAGGATCTCTACACCACGATCGGCATTCCCCGGGAAGATCGTGCCGGCCGACTGCAGCAATTGGCGAAGAACGGACAACTATTCGGCGCGCCGGTCGGCCTGTTCTTCTGCCTCGACCGCAGGCTCGGCCCTCCGCAATGGGCCGATCTCGGCATGTTCATCCAGACGGTGATGCTGCTCGCCGTCGAGGATGGACTGTCGACCTGCGCGCAGGAATACTGGTCGCGCTATCCCCGGACGCTGGCAGACCTGCTTGGACTGCCAGCCGAGGAAATGGTGTTTTGCGGGATGGGCCTGGGATACGCGGACGAAAATCCCATCAACACGCTCAGGACCAGGCGGGACCCGATCTCCGATTGGGTTGCGTTCCGCGGCTTCGACTGACATCGCCATGTCAGCATTGGCCGCGATACGCTGCCCGGACGTCGGCAGGTTACGCGGAGCCTGTCATCGGGCCGCGCGAAGCGCAGCCCCGATGGTTCACCCGCCCGACGCGCGTCACTTTGATCGTGTCATGCCGCTTTGGCGGTCTTTTCCGGCGGCGAGGTTTCCATCGCGCGCATGTAGAGATCGAGCAGGCTCTCGCGCTCGTCGCGCTCGTCCTTGTCCTCTTTCCGCAGCTTGATGATCTCCTTGAGGATCTTCACGTCGAAGCCTTCGCCCTTGGCTTCCGAGAAGACTTCCTTCTTCTGCTCGTTCAACTCCTGCAATTCGGTGTCCAGATTCTCGATCCGCTCGACGAAGGAACGAATACGCCCGCCGGGAATGGTGATGTCAGACATGGTGCCTCTTTGCTGAATGAGGTCGTGAAAATGCGCGGAAAGAAATGACCAAATTCTTAACCCGCCGTCCTGCCTCACCGCCGTCCACAAGCGGCGGCCATCAAGAAAAAAGGCCCGCGAGGTCGCGGGCCTTTTGGCATTTCGTGCGGCTTTGGACGCGGCGCTCAGTGGGCCGCGAGACCGGAGGTTTGGGTCGGGCTTTGTGTGGCCGACGCCGCCTTGAGTTTCGGTCGCTGTGTCAGCACGCTGAGCTGGTGCGGAGAAGCCGCTGTGGTGGCGACCGGCGACTGCTCCCGGACATTGGCCGCTCCCAGCAATCCAACCTGCACCTGCGAGATCGGCAGGCCGTTGAGTTCATAGGTCGGCAACTCCGCAGCGAAGCTGGCAGCGCCACCCGCCATTGAGATCGCGACGAGGGCCGCAAGAGTTAGGGAAGTCTTCTTCACTGCAATTCTCCTGAGTGGATTCGCTGCCCAGCATATAGGTCCCTTGTTGCACTGCGGCATTCGCTATTGTTGCATTGCAACAATGCAGGGAATGCGCACCTCCCGACGCGATAGTGAGCGGGATCAATGCGCAACAGTCATCGTCGCGTCATGGAGCGATTCGTTTCGCCATCTGCGCGCGTCGTAGATTCGAACTGCAGAAGCGAGCAGCAAGACAGAACGATTTTCCGTTCGCAAAACCCGGTCACGCGAACGCCGTGGCCCGCCGCGAGCAGAACGACCCCGTTCACATTTTTCTGAGCTCATGCAGCGGTTTAGCGAACCGATCACATCGGCTTGATTCGAATCCTCTGCATTCCCCGTAACTTCCCGATGGGGGATCACCCGGATTCTCAGCCGTCATCCCTGCTGCTATCGATAAGCCGTGAGGTCGCTTGCCGCAGGAGGCGGAACATGACTGAACTGTATTTCCACTGCTCCGACGCTGAGCACGTCATCATCGACGAATGCGGCCACGCCATGGACCTGGCCGAGGCACGCGAGCACGCGGAAGGCCTGGTCCGCGCCCTCATCATGACGCCAAGCGAGGAAGATTGGCGGAGCTGGGTCCTGCACGTCACCGATGAGCTCGGCGACGAGGTCCTCGCCGTGCCGTTCGCATCAGTGCTTGGCAAGTCGCATTGAGGGCGGAGCCGGTGCTGCTCGCACAGCCGTCATGGACGCCGCTGCGCCGAGCGCTGAAGGCGATCATCGCCGGCTGCTGCAAGCTGATTGGAGCCGTCTGCGATCCCTACCGGCCCGAGCTTCACTACATGCGAGGGCCCGGCCCAAGGTGGCGCGCGAAGCAGCAGACCAGGGAGCCCCTCACCGCGCCATCGGCCGATTCTGATCGTACAGCACGCGGACGCGGATGGTGCCGTCGACAGCCCGTAAGTCCGCCAGCAATCCCTCGCCCTCTCCGCCGACGACGTCGGTCTCGAGCACTACATAGCCGACTTCCGGATCGGTCTGCAGGTACTGCGCGAGGATGTTGATGCCGTGACGGGAGACGGCGTCGTTCACCTGCCGCAGCACGCCGGGGACGTTCCGGTGCACGTGGATGAAGCGGGTGCCAGTTGGGCGGGCCGGCAGTTGCACCTGCGGGAAGTTGACAGCGCCGAGCGTTGAGCCGACATCGGAATAGTCGATGAGCTTGCGCGCGACCTCGCCGCCGATGCGATCCTGGGCTTCCTCGGTGGAGCCGCCGACATGCGGGGTCAGGATCACGTTGGAAAGGCCCTGCAGCGGCGAGACGAAGCGGTCCGCATTCGAGGCCGGCTCCACCGGGAAGACGTCGACGGCCGCGCCGGCGAGCCAGCCCTCGCCGAGCACCCGGGCCAGGGCATCAAGGTCAACGACGGTGCCGCGCGAGTTGTTGATGAGGTAGGCGCCCTGCCTCATCTGCCGCAATTCACGCTCGCCGATCATGTTGGCAGTGGCCGGCGTCTCCGGCACGTGCAGGGAGACCACGTCGCTCGCGGCGAGCAGCTCATCCAGCGTCTCGACCGGCTCGGTGTTGCCGTGGCGGAGCTTGTCAGTCTGGTCGAAGAAGATCACGCGCATGCCCATGGCTTCCGCGAGATTCGACAATTGCGAGCCGATATTGCCGTAGCCGACGATGCCGAGCGTCTTGCCGCGCACCTCGCGGCTGCCCTCCGCGGACTTGTCCCAGCCGCCGGTATGCGCCGCGACCGAGCGCGGGAACACCTTTCGGAGCAGCATCACCACCTCGGCGATGGTGAGTTCCGCCACGCTGCGGGTGTTGGAATAAGGTGCATTGAACACTGGGATGCCAAGCCGCCGCGCCGCGTCGAGATCGACCTGGTTGGTGCCGACGGAAAAACAGCCGACCGCAATCAGCCGATCGGCCGCCTCGATCACGTCGGCGGTGAGCTGGGTCCTGGAACGAATGCCCAGCATATGCACACCCGACAGCGCCTGCTTGAGCTCCTTGGCGCCGAGCGCCTTCGGCAGACGCTCGACCTCGGTGTAACCATTGGCGTCGAACAGGCGAACGGCAGAATCGTTCACGCCTTCCAGCAGCAGGACGCGGATCTTTTGCTTGGGCAGAGACAGGGGCATCGGTCGTCCGTTCGTGGTCTGCCCGGGCCGATCGTCGGAATTTGGTCTGGCCCGGAGGAGCGGACGGATATCCGCCCTTGCCGCCCGAGGCAACCGCTATCCGCGATTGGCGCTGCACGCCCGCCACCAACTCCGCCGACCCTCACCCGCCCAGCACATTCCCCCATCCGTCGAACACGAACTCCCGCCACGCAACCGCCCCGTCGGCGCGCGCGTTGCTGGTGCGGCGGAAGTCGTCGGCTTCGTCGCCGATCCAGGTAACAATCTCGTCCGTGGCGCGGTCATGCAGGATCGCGGGCTCGGACGGGTCAAAGTTCATCATGGGATGCAGGGTTTGCTGAGCTGTCATGCTTGCACAACGCGCTGGAGACCACGAAAGTTGCGCTCGATCGATCACATGCGTTCGAATTACATCGGTAACGTCATCGACCAGGCTCCGAGCCTTGCAGTCATCCCAATGCCTCAATCAGCTCCAAATCCTGTTCGTCGCGCGTCAAACTTATGCTGAGCTATCGCAGTGTCCTTGCAATTCGAACTTGATCGGCAACAAAGCAGCTCGATCGGCGCCAACGCCGTCGGCGCGGCGGCGTTGCGATGGACGATGACCGCCCTTGTGGCTGCCGTCTGGATCAGCGCGGCCATCTTCGGCCTCTATATCGTTGCAATCTATCTTGGCGCGCTGGTGGATGGAAATCTTGATCAGTGGAACCGGGATCTGCCGCGCCTTCACGATCCGCATTCGCTGCTGGCAACAATGGGTATCGGGCTGCATTTTGCGGCCGGCACGGTGCTGCTGCTGCTCGGGCCGTTGCAACTGATCAGCGCCGTGCGGGCAAGAGCACCGGCGTTTCACCGGTGGGTCGGCCGGCTCTATGCATTGTCAGCACTCATGGCCGGCTTGGGCGGGCTCGCTTTTATCGCCGTGCAGGGCACCATCGGCGGGACACCGATGAATATCGGTTTCAGCCTCTATGGCGCGCTCACGGCCATCGCCGCCGTCACAACGTTCTGGCATGCGCGAGGCAAACGCTTCGAGCAGCATCGCGCCTGGGCGATCCGGCTGTTTGCACTGGTGATCGGATCCTGGCTCTACCGGATGGACTACGGATTCTGGGCATTGCTCGGCCACAACATGGGCCACACGCCGACTTTCGATGGGGGCTTTGACGTCGTGCTGGCTTTCTTTTTCTACATTCCCAATCTGATTGTTGCCGAGGCGTTCATTCGCGCGCGCGAGCTGCGCTCTGCTGCTCACGTCAAAATCGGAGCGGCGATTTGCATGGGCATCGCCGCAGCGTTCATCGCAGTAAGCACGTACTACTTCACGGCCTTGCACTGGGGACCGAGGATTGTGCAAAGGCTTCTCTTGATCCTGTGATGGAGCACGGCGGCCGCTCATCGCCAGAAGAAGCAGGATTGCTGTCTTACTTCGTAGCTCGGCTCCTTCGCCGCCAGTCCAGAGAAAAGACCGGCGGGCGTTACGCCGCCGGCCTTCTCTTGTAGCTGCCGGCTCCCGGATCCGGTTCCGCCACAAATTCCCGTGCCTTTAAGGGGACGCCGATAAGTTTAATAAAGTCCTAACAAGGCAAAAGTGGCCTGGATCACAGTTTGCGGCCAGCGGGCCACCGGAAAACTACGGAACATTTCATCGCGGGACGAGCCGTGTGATGCATTCGGGCATCGCTGCACACCGTTCTCGCGCGACGCTTAACCATTGTGCGTTGGTCGTATTAGGGAACCAACGACTCAGTGCTACCATGCAGTGCATACCGAAACAGGAGTGGTTCGGATGCCTTGCTACAGCTTCGATCTCGTCGTTGGGGAAGAGTTCAGGAATCAGGGCTCGATCATTCTCGAGGACCTGCACGTCGCCTCCGACAGAGCCGACCAGCTCGCCAACGAGCTCTCACAGGTCAAGCCCGAGTTGAAAGCGAAAGGCTGCGCGGTTCGCGTCACCGATGCCGACAATATCGAACTGTACCGCACACCACTCGATCCCGTTCCGGCGTGGCGCTCCGCAGGGCGGATTTGAGCAACGGCACACTTCAAACGGCTTGAAGGCGGACGGCGCGCGAACGCAATCCGCCTTCGTCGGAAAAAGCCGGCGGCTTAACCATGCTCGCCGGCGTCGTCACTACGTCAGTGCCTGACGTGATGCCTCGCGGACGCGCGCGCATGACGCGCCGGAGGTGCAACCGACAGGTCGACGCGGCCGACAGACGCCAGCGCATTCTGCGGGTAGGAATGAGAGCCGACGCCGAGGCTCTGATAGAACGCCGCCGCGCCAGGCTCCTGGACCGCCTGCTGCGCAACCACAGGAGTCGCGACCATTGCTGATACCAATGCAACCGCGCTGAAAAGCTTGAACCTAGTCATTGCCTATTCCCCTTTCGACTTGACCAAACAAATCATTGGACTCTCGCCAACGTTTCGAAGTCATCGTGGCGTTCGCGGCTGCAGATGGCGATCAGACGTTCACGTTCAATAGAATGATACTCATCATCCAAAAAACATCATCGTGATCGGCCACGGCGGACGTGTGCGTTTAAAGGGGCCGGGGCATCTCTGCTTGATGTGTCTTAGGAAGAAGCTTCGCCGTGGCGATCAACCGACAATACGGACGTTCTCAATCGAGCGCCGAAATGAAATGATCTTCCCGGGCACCAACCGCTGATGCAGCCGCGCAATCAGCGCATCGCCGTCCGGCGCCCCGCGATCGGTCGTTCACGTTTTGCTGAATTGATGAAGCAGAACTGGTAGGGCGAATTGGCGTCAGCGTAATCCGCCACTCACAGCCAGCCGATCGGCGGATTGCGCTGACGCTTATCGCCCTACGCAATCCGAAAAATCACGCTGCTAACAATCGATCGAACTCCGCCGGAGCGTACGACTTCCCCTCTTTGTCCGTGATCACGACCTGCCAGCCGGCGCTGGCGAAGACGCGTGCCTTGGCAACGATGATCAATGAGCTCTGGCGTTCGACCTTGACTTTCTCGTTGTCGCGTTCTGCGATCATTTTGTAGGACAATTTCTTTTCCCATGTTTGTGCTTGCCCGGTTTTCGCCAGTAGCCAACAGGTTTTGGCCGCAATTCGCCGGGAACGTGACGATTTGATGGAACGGCGCCCACGCCGTTCTGCCGTTGCGACGGGCGCATAGCGGAAGCCGCAACAAAAAAGCGGCCCGTAGGCCGCTCTCCTGTCGCTACTGCGTTCCTCAATAAGGATCGTAGTAATAGGCGTAGGAATCATACGGCTCGAACGGCGCAGCGGCGATCGCGGCTGCGGTACCGATCGCTCCACCGACGACGCCGGCAGCGACCGCGCCTGGACCCGGCCCGTAATAAGGTCGGTGATAGACGGGTCCGTAGTAGACCGGTCGATAATAGTAACCCATACGGGGATAACGGCCGGTGTTATAGGGCGTACCGACGCCATAGCTGCCCGTCATGTAGCGCGAATTCGGATAGTTGAACCCGATCGAACCGGGTTCCTGCGTGACTCCCTGCGCCATCAACGGGGTAGCGAACGTCGTCGCCAACACTGCGGCGGCACTCAACAATGCGAGCTTCTTCATCGGTCCTCCTCCAATGGTGCCCCTTCGGAGGCCCAACTGTGGAACACGGGCGCCGTTCCGACCTTTCAGTCAACGCGCCGTGAAGTTCCGCGGCGCTATGGATGGGTGCAACCGGCACCCGGCTTTCCCTACGCCCTCTGCGTTTCGAGGAGGGTGAAACGAACGCAAAGGTCGGGCAATTCACGCCGTGAGAACGCGAACGCGCATCCCCTCACAAACTCCGCCGTCATGCCCCGCGAAGGCGGGCCATCCAGTATCCGGCGGCTTTTCGGCACAAACTCAACCGCCTCTGGAATACTGGATCGTCCTCCGGAGCCTGTCATCGGGCGGCCATTCGGCCGACCCGGTGGCGGACGATGACAGCGGAAAGCTGCTTGAAATTTGAATCGGAAGGATCCTCTGGTCGTCGCGGGCTTGCGCGGGTCGTCCCGGGCTTGCGCGCCGCGGCGAAGCCCCTTGGCCTAGCCGGACCCTCTTGCGGGCTGCCGAAGCGCGCCGAAGAAAAACCCCGCCTCCACGAATGGAAGGCGGGGTTGAAGTTCATTGGGTAAGAATCCGCACGCAATGGATAAGTTCAAGGCGCGGGATGTAGCGTCTCGAATCTTATCGCGCCGATGGACTTCGGCAACCTGATTAAAGCGCCGCATGCGAGGGAAATTTTCCCGACGACGACAGAGAAAATTCCCGAGCGCGTCAAGGCAAGACTCTAGCGAGTGATGACTTTTCTTCGAATCGTCATCCCGCTCTCGCTCTTTGTTTGAGCATGATCTTTTTCGGAAAACCGGTACCCACTTTTCCGGATCATGCTCTAGGTCGCGTGGACAGTTATCTTAGCCAGAGCAGAGTTGCGGCGATAGCGACGACAGCGAAGTAATTTCGTG